>JAYWFM010000355.1:0-8774 GCA_043778825.1 Planctomycetota bacterium
AGTCGGGTGAACAAGATGACGAGATCGCACTTCTCCAAATGATCGAGTCCGGGAATGTTGTGAGTAACCGTCTTGTCCTCCCAGCGAATCTTCTGCGTCAGGTCGACATTGTTTCCCTTGTTCAAACTGAACAGCACTGTGCAGTGGAACCCGTGATGCTGGGACAGGAGCCTCGCCAGCATCGGCATCGAATACTCGCTACGGTATTCCTGATCCGCAGCGATCAGGACGATGTGCTGGCCCAGCCCTGGTCCCTTTTCGCCGGAGTACGTCAGCCACAGCGGGCTTTCGGGAACAGGATGCTCAGCAGCGATCAATCGTGGAGAACTTCCAGAGAATGCGATCATCAGACCCAGAACGAACGCGAGTCGAACAGCAGCGGTTCTTCTTAAAGGCATTGGCACATTCCAGTGAGGCTGGGAGAGGATCAGTCGTTGTTATCGGGAGGGAATCTCGTTGACCGTGTAGAACGCATTGCGGTGCAGCAGTGCCTCCTGGTCACGAGACCGCAGGCGTGCCAGATCGAACTCGTACACGAATCCTCGATCGAGTTTCTCCAAAGTGATCGTGGCCGAAAGTCCATCGTCGGCCAGTGAGACGGCTTTCACTCCGGGCTGATGCTCCTCGATCTCCGGCCCGCCGTAGCCGCCGTGGTAGGGGTGAGTAAACGCCTTGATCACATAGGCGTCGGTGGAGCTCCCAGTGGCCGGGTCGACGGGCTTGGTGAACGTCACCTTGAACCCCTTCGGCTCGATCGTGACGCGGTTGATCTCGAAGGGCATCTTGCCGCTCCATTCGAGTCGCTCCAGTGCGTACGGCTTGATCCCCCGCACGGGCCAGCCGCGGTTGGTGCCGCCGCAGAGCAGCTTGCCTCCGGGGGTGAACTCGACGTTCAGGATTCCCGTGGAGAGCCCCTCGCGAAACGGATAGCACGCTCCCTGCCAGACGCCGTTGATCTGTTCCGTCGTGGCCCGCATCAGGATCGACAGCGTGTAGTCCCCCAGAAACATTTGGTTCTCAAACGGGCCAAACTTCCCCTGCGTCTGATTCACGCTGAACGCGGTGATCGACCGCCCCATGCGGATGTAAGGAAAGATGACGGCATAGGGGACAAGCTGTTTGACGCGATTCTTCTCGGTCGCGATGCGAGTTCCCGACTTTGGCATCTCCGGCACCGGCCCCAGTTCGGGCGCGTACTTGTACCATTCGAAACTGGCGGGGTGGCCATGAAAGCTGTTCGGTGACACGGCTTTCAGACTACACGAACAGTTCCACGGCCCTTGACTCTCGACGTAGAAGAGTGAGCCATGTTCATCGAATCCGATCCCGGCTGGGCTGCGTAGTCCGCTGGCGAAGGCGGTCGTTTTGCCGTCGGGCGCGACCTTCATGATGAAGCCACGGTTCAACGCATGCGAGTAGTACGACTCCGACAGGCCGAGGGTCACGAACTGACTGCCGTCCTTGTCGAGCTTGGAACCGAACGCGTACTCGTGGTAATTCGCATAGCCCCAGGCATCCGAGATCGTCTCAAAACGGTCGGCCACTCCGTCATTGTTCGAGTCGCTGACCCGCGTCAATTCGCAGCTTTGTGTGACGCGGAAGGCGTTGTCCTTCCAGACGAGGCCGAAGATCTCATCCAGCCCGGTCGCGAAGCGGTGAAACGCAGGGGTCGGCTTGGCGGCATCGACTCCATCAATCAGATAGATCTCGCCATGCCTTGTTCCGACGGCCACTCGGTGGTCCGGCAAGACCGCGAACGCCCCGGCCTCGATGACTGTCTCGGGAGGCAGTGGGATGTTGACGATCGGATAGAACTCGCGTTCGCGATCCTCCGTGCCCCAGCGATCGCCGACCTCCTCAGCGGACAGGGCGCGGAGTCCCAACAGGCTGGCGAGAATCAACAGACCGAGGAATCGCTGGCGACTACTTGTCCAGTGGTTCATAGAGCAACTCCTGAGTCGATCGGCCTTGGGGAAGTTGCAGTCGCAGCAGCAACTCGGATCGTTTGGGTTCGTCGGACTGCTCCCGAAGCTTGAACTCCGTCGCAGGGATCGTCAGTCGCAACCGGCCACTGCGATAGACTCTTTCCGACTCCTGGCTGATCTCCCCGGTGAGGGCTCGAAACCAGACGGTTTGCCGTGTGGGAGAATCGAACTGCAACACACGCTTCAGTTGTCGTTGCTCTTCCGTGCCGGTCGCTACCGAGCGGTCCTCGATCTCAATCGTCCCGCTGCGATACATGAACGTGGGGATCGAGGCTTCGCCGAGGAAGTACCCGCCGAATTGATAGCCCACGTTCTTCGGATAGAGCGGGTTCGGGTTGACCTTGGCCTCCTTCGTCATGACTGGCATCAGCGGCCACGGCGCATTGTCGTCGGCCAACTGGGCGAATGAGACATCCTGCGCCAGTGCGATCGGCTGGCTGGCTGGATTGAAGTCGCCTGACCCTTGACCGTTCCAGTTGACGCCAATGAAGTCGCCCTGCCAGAGGGCCGACAGCGTTCCCGTTTCCGCGTTGAACGCATAGTTCAGCTTATCTGGTAGGCCGACCGCGATTCCTCGAAAACCGGCGACTCGACTCCGTCCGCGAAACGTGCGGGCCTGATCGCTGACGGACAGTTTCGTACTCTCGCTGTGGATCCCGGGCGGGTCGGCAGCGGATGTCCCCAGCGACAGGTAGTACCAGATGGCTTCAATCTGCAAGTCGGTGTTTCCGTCCAGGATCGTCTTGTGCGAGGCCACGCCATTCGGCCACGCTGTCGGCATGATGATCCGTGGTCGAAAAGCAGCGGGGTTGCGGGAGAAGCGGCTGAACCATCCTGGCTGAAGACGCTGATAGCTGGTCATCAAGTCAATCCCCTTGTTGACTGGGGCGGGCTTGCCGTTGAAGTTATGACAGTTGATACAACCCAGCCCTTTATCGCCGAGCAACTCCAGCCCCGCCTTGCGAAGAGTCCGCTCTCGTTCACGATCACTGTCGGAGTCACTCTCCGGGCTGGGAATCTTCATCTCTACACTCTCCAGCACATCGAGACGAGCGAAGACCTCCGGCAGATGACCCAGATTGGCAGTGCCATATTGCGGCATGCGCGTGGCCATATAAGGCCGGACACTTTCACCATCGAAGAGCACCTTCTTCAGCCAGGCCGGTTGCAGCTTGGCCCCGACCAGTGTGAGCGGCGGCGGGATCCGACCATCGTCTCCCATCTTTAGCTCACTGGTGGCAAAGAACGGGCTGTACTCTTCGGGAACGCCGCCAAAGTCATCGCGAATATGACAGGCGATGCAGCGGAACGAAGTCAGTGTTTTGGCAACCACAACTTGGTCCGAATCAGGCTTTGTCTCTTGCCGGAGTGCGGCGACAATTGCTTCGACCTGTGCGTCGGCGAGGTGGAATTGAGGACTGCGGCCACTGGTTTTGGATAAGCATCCGTGAGTCAGGTTCGCGACGTTCAAAGACACACTCGGAGCAGATGCCGGGATACCACTGAGTACATGACACGCCGCGCAGTTCAGTTCCTGATAGTGCTGCCGACCTTTTGCGACTAGTACTTCCGCTGGAACAAGAGCTGCGGGTCGTTGTGACTTCTCCCCGATCAGGTAGCGAGCGATCGCCTGCGACTCGGCGGGAGTCAGCTTCATATCCGGCATGCGACCGGAACTCCGGACCTTCAGCGGCAGAAACAGAAACTCACTGAGTGACTTCGCACTGTATTTGGTCGCGATGTGCCCGAGGTTGACAGCGATCGGCTTGAACGTCTTCTTCTGGACGACGGGTTGGTCCTCATCGTCCTCGTCGTTACGTTTCTCCACCGGCGGCTCGACGACGACTTCTCTGGGACCATGGCAGGCCACACAGCCGACCGAGTGGAACAGTTCCTTGCCGTCCGGGAGATTCGCCGTGAGAGAATCCTCATGGTGAAAGGTCTGCTTCGACTGCGAGATCAGAAAGTGAGTCAACGCCTCAGCGATCCCGGCCCGTTCCGCCTCCGGTCGCGATGCGAGCACGTCCGGCATCGTGGTCCCGGGATGGGCCAATGACGGAGAACTGAGAAACCGTTGCAGGTATTCGGGCGAGATCCTCGCACCCGCCTCGGCTAAATCAGGAGCGGCTTTCTCCAGTAAAGTGGACCGCTCAACACCGCTGTGGCACGCCGCGCATCGCAGTTCGGAGATCAGTAGCTCCCCCGCCTGAGCCTGCGTCAGCGGATGATTACCGGAGATCGCCAAGCCACCAAGATCGGCTGAAGCAGTCTTGGCCAGCAGAGCCAATAACAGCGCTGCCACAAGAGTCCAGCCAATTCGGTAGACCATGGAATCCCGCCTGTGTGATTCATCCATTGATCGATGGCTCCTCATCGTAATCCTTGCATTCGACTTGCCCGCTGACACCAAAGTGCGTTCGTGAAATCGATCACTGGCGATACGATTTGCCTGACCAGTGACTCCACCACTGCTGGAAGAGTTTCAATTGTGCCTCGGCAAAGTGCTGCTGACTGGGCGAGAGCCGGTCCGATTCGTTGAAGTGCAGCTCGTAATCTGTGTCGCCCAGCAACACGAGCAGATACTTGTAGTACAACACCAGGTCGGGCCCCTCGTCAAACTGCGACAACTCGGCGAGGGCATCCTCCAACTCGCGGGCCAGCCGTCGGGCTTCGATGTCCCCCGTTGCGGCTTGCTGGCACAGTCCGACCAGGTGCAGCACCTCACGAGGCAGGCAGTTCCCGATTCCGGTGATTGCACCCACCGCGCCGCAGCGAATGAAGCCATGACAGACCTGCGTATCGACGCCCGCCATCAGCAGCACGTGGCTGTCGGCATGAGTGATATGCTCAGCCGCATAGCTCAAAGAATCCGCACCGCCGAACTCCTTGAAGCCGACGAGATTCGGAAACTCGCGCCGCAGATCAAAGAACAGATCGGCCTTGGTTTCGAACCCGTAGTAGGGGCTGTTGTAGATGACAGCAGGCAGGTTCGGTGCCGCTCCCAGAACGCGGGCGAAGTGAGCGCGCTGAGCGGCGGGAGATGTCCCGCGCGACAGAACGCGGGGAATGACCATCAACCCCTTCGCTCCCACACGCTGCGCGTGAGCCGCGTGAGCGGCCGCTTGCGCGGAGTTCTGGGCACCCGTGCCGACAATGACCGGGACTCCCGCTTCGGACAGTTGGCGCACGCCCTCCTGGCGTTGCTCATCCGTCAGCAGTGGCCAGTCTCCCATCGAGCCACAGTACACGACCCCATTCATGCCCGCCGCCATCAGGGCCTGCCCCTTCTTCACCAGGGCTGCATAATTCGGTGTGCGATCTGAATGGCAGGGGGTCATCAAAGCCGGGACGCAGCCTTGGAAGATGTCTGAGTTCAATGCGTTTCCTCACTTCAGATTACTGGATGGTCACATCCGCTTCGTGATCCCGCGTACGCCGCGTGTGAACAATGTTGGATCGCGCAGATCAATCGGTTGGCGGGTCAGCGGGTGGATGGTGACGTGATCACGAGACATCCACAACTCGTTTGCCGAGTACGTCCATGCGAGGTGAGATGCCCAGTCCTGGCTCGCCACTCGCGGCCATGAAGCCCCGCTTGCGCTGTGGAGCGCCGGTGGCCGTACTGACGGTGACGTAGCTGTTGAAGTCGGTGCTGGTGAAGCGAAACTCCTCGGGGGTACTGTGCGCGAGGTGCGCAATCGCCGCCGTCGTGATGTCGCCGCCCCAACTGTCTTCGAGGGTCATCGCGATCCCCATCGAGACGCACAGGTCGCGGGCCTGCTTGGTCTTCGTCAGCCCTCCGAGTTTGCTGATCTTCAGGTTGACCACGTCCATCGCGAGGTCCGCTTTGCCCCGCAAGAGCATGTCGAGCGAGTCGATGTTCTCGTCCAGCACGAACGGATGGCTCGTGTTCCGCCGCACCGCCAGGCACTCCTCGTAAGTCAGGCACGGCTGTTCGATGTAAACGTCGATGTCCTGCACCGCTCGGACCACGCGCATCGCCTCGTGCTGAGTCCAGCCGGTGTTCGCATCGGCCACCAGCCGGTCCGTTGGGAGCAGCATCGCTCGCACGGCTCGAATCCGCTCGATGTCGGTGTCGGGATCGCCGCCCACTTTCAGTTGGAACCGCGTGTAACCCTGCTCGCGGTATCCCTGAACATTCTTCGCCATCTCATCCGGAGCCTGTTGCGAGATGGCCCGGTACAGCCGCACGCTCTCCCCGAAGCGACCACCCAGCAGCACGCACACCGGCAGTAGCGTCGCCTGGCCGAGGATGTCCCAGCACGCGATGTCGATCCCCGTCTTCACATACGGATGCCCCTTCAGCGCCGCATCCATCCGATGATTGAGCTTCATCAGCTCGCGCGGATCACAGCCCATCAGATGCGGCCCCAGTTCGCGAAGTCCCGCCCGCACCCCTTCGGCATAGGCCGGCAAGTAGAACGGCCCCAGCGGACAGACCTCACCGTAACCGATGAGTCCGCAGTCCGTCTCGACACCGACGATCGTGCTGTCGAACACCGAAACCGACTTCCCGCCGGACCACTTGTAGGAGCCTTCAACCAACGGCAGGTCGACTCGGTGAGCAAAGATGCGGGCGATCTTCATGGGACGCGGATGACTCTTGTGTTTGGTGAATGTGAAGACTTCCATCTTAACGTCCGCGACCGCTCGTCTCTTGGCCCAGAATCGCATCGAACCGAAAATCTGCGCACAAAACGACAGTTCTCGCCGAAGCCGACAGCCTGCCATCGAATGCAATGCCGACGGAGTGCTGGTCGTGGCTGACACACTCCCAATTCGCATGTGGGAAGGGATGGATTTGTACACAGATTTGGCAGATCGGCACAGATTCCCAACGGCGGAGGCCCACCAACTGCCAGAGGTCGCAGCCGATGCCAGTGGCTGATCTGTGAAAATCTGTGTGATCTGTGTACCCCCACCCTCTGTCAGCGACAGAACACGACCAGCGGGGGACTGCTTGTCTGTGGATCACTCAGGAAAGCCTGTTGGCTTCAGCGCGGAGTGTCGTGAATTCTGGTCCGATCTGATCGTCGGGGGCACCAAAACCAGCTGTCAGTTTGCCGGTCCTCTCGGTGAGATCCGTGTACGCATCGCCGAGACAGCCGACCGACGAGATCCAGACCTTCTCGCAGACCCGTGGAGTGCCGTCGGCATTCCGCATCTCCTGGAGGAGCGGCGCTGTCAGGGGATCATCGGCCATGGAATCGAACGTCGAAATGGCGGCATGCCCCTGCATGTTCGACTGACCGGCCAGGATGAACACTTTCAGCGGCTTGGCGGCATGGACCGCATTCGCTGTCGCGAGAACGAGGAGACAGGCCCAGGCCATGCGGGGCTTCATGTGTGATTCCGTTCCATGTGGCAGTTCTCATTGAGCGGCAGTTATCATTGCCCCTGTGTGTCATTCTAGCCACAGGAACCATTCCCCTCTTGGCCCAGACTCGCATCGAACCGTGAATCCGCGCACAAAACATCCTGAATTCCCCCGGCCTTCGAGTGTCTCGCAGGTGGAAGTGGCTTTGCTGGAACGGCTCTTCGACCGATCCCCGGACGTGGCCTTCTTCGTCAAAGATGCGATGGGGCGATACGTGGCGGTGAACGATTCGCTGGTCGAGCGTCACGGATTAAAGAGCAAGTCGCAGGTCATCGGGAAGTGCCCGCGCGACATCTGCCCCGGAGACTTTGGGCGGATTCCGACGGAACAAGACGAGAGAGTGCTGCGGACTGGTCGTCCACTGGTTGACCATCTCGAAATGCAATGGCATCGCCCGCACGACCCGGTCTGGTGCCTGACGACGAAGCTGCCGATTCTGGATTCCGGCGGAGCTGTCGTGGGCCTGATCGGTTTCTCTCGCGACATCCGCGCACCGGTCGAGTCACACGAAATCCCCAAGGACTTCGCCAATGCCCTCGAAGAATTCGAGCAGACCCTTTCGCCGGAGGTGACGCCTGCCTGGCTCGCACGCCGTTCCAAACTGTCATCACAACGACTGGCACGCCTCACCAAACGGCTCTTCGGACTGACGCCGAGCCAGTTCATCACCCAGTCGCGGATCGCGGCAGCGTCTCGCATGCTGCGTGACACCGATCAATCCGTCGCCGAGATCGCCCACGCGTGCGGCTTCTGCGATCACAGTGCCTTCACCCGCGCCTTCCGGTCCGCCGTCAGCATGACACCCTCTGAGTTTCGCGCAAACTCGTAAGTGTTGAATTCAGTGGATGCGTCGTTCATTGACGATCTGTGAAAATGACGGTCGTTCACTTTTTCACGAGCTGCGCGGACTTTCTTCTGATGAGCATCAGCCGTCGGCGTGATCGTCACGGTACGACCGTCCGTGATGAGTTCGACAGGCGACGCCGGGTCAATCTTCAGTAGATCGAGAATCGGCTTATCGATCACCAGCGCCCAACGGTTGCCATGCTTGACCAGGTTCTTGATCATGCGAGTCCTCCCCTGCGGAATTGACCTATCACCAATTGCCGGATCATGCGGAAGTCCAATCTTCGAACTCACGACCTGACAGGGTGGGATCGGCTTGCAGCAACTGGCGGACGTAATCGCTCCTGGACGCCACTGCCGGCTAGCGATGAACGCATCGAGGGTAGTCCACATGCCAAGCTGCGGATCTGAAGATTGGACGGTGGATTCTACGACTCTCCGCGCGGGAGCCGACAGGGTCAGGGCTTCCGGGGTGAGCATTCCCTCCGCAGGCACCCTCTGTGTCCCGTCAGGGACACCCGACAGTCGCCCACCGTTTCAACGGT
>JAYWFM010000356.1:0-3706 GCA_043778825.1 Planctomycetota bacterium
GAGATTCCTCCCGCCAGACACTGTCCGGACCTCGGAAAACTCCGCGTGAGTCGGTCTTCCCTCATGCGGAATGCGAGTCGCGGAGCGACATCGCCTACGTAGATCAGTCGCTCCGCGACTGAGATTCCTCGGTGATACCGCCCATGAGCGAATGCACCCTCCAGATCCCCGGCACGAGCCTCCGAATACAATTGCGGGCGAGGCGTGTGTAGACTCACCGCCTGCGGCGACCGGTGGCACCGGTCCGGGAATAACTCTGCCCATGCTGGCCCACTCATGAACTCTGCAACCCCCTCGGATCCTGGCTGGCTGGCTCAATGGCGAAAGTGGCCGCTGTATGGGCGCATCCTGGGCGCGCTGGTCATTGGGGTGGTCCTGGGGTTGGTTCTGGGCGAGCGGGCTCACGTGTTTGAGTTGCCCGCGAAGATCATTCTGCAACTACTCGGAGCACTGGCCCCCCCGCTGATTCTGATCGCGGTCACGCATGTCTTGATGACGACGGAGATCCAGGGGAAGACGGCCTTGCGGCTGGGCGGGTTGTTGATATTGAACACCGTGGTCGCGATCAGCATCGGGCTGTTTGTGGCGAACCTGATCCAGCCGGGTCGGTGGTCCCACTCCAAGCCGCCCGAGCCCCCGGCGAAAGCAGTGACGCAGGGAATCTCCCCGATCCAGATCATCATCGACAACATCCCGAAAAGTCTGCTCGGGCCGTTGGGCGACAAGCCGAATGTGATCGGCGTGATCTTCATTGCCGTGGCGTTCGGAGTGGCCTTGCGGGGGCAGAAGGACCGACCCGTCAGAAACGTGCAAGACATCGTCGAGGTCGCCTATCAGGCGTTGATCACAGTTTTGCACTGGGTTATTGATCTGGTCCCCATCGGCGTGCTGTCGATCGTGGCAGCGGTGATCGGGGTCAAGGGATTCGGCCCCTTCGTCGCGCTGGGAGCCTTCATCATTGCCGTGCTGCTGGCCCTCGCTCTACAGGCGTGCTGGTATCTGCTCCGCATCCGCTTCTTCTCGTGGTGCCGTCCGCTCGCTGTGCTGCGCGGGATGCGCGACTCGCTGGTGATGGCCTTCTCGACCGGCAGTTCGACCGCCACGATGCCGGTGACGTATGCCTGCCTGAAGGACAAGGTCGGCGTCCGCGAAGAATCGGCCAGCCTGGGGGCGCTCGTCGGGGCCAACTTCAACAACGACGGCACCGCCCTGTACGAGGCTATGTCCGCCCTGTTCGTGGCCCAGCTGCTCGGACTGAACCTGAGCTTCGAAAACCAACTGCTCGTCGTGCTGACCTCCATCGTGGCCTCCGTCGGAGCTGCCGGTATTCCCGAGGCGGGACTGGTCACGATGACGCTGGTCTTCACGGCGGTGAAGCTGCCGACGGAGTACATCGCCCTGTTGCTGACGGTCGACTGGTTCCTGGACCGCTGCCGGACGACGATCAACGTGCTGGGGGATGTGAACGTGAGTTGCCTGCTGGATGGGCGGGTGCAGCCGGTGGTGACAGCGGAGTCGAGCGAGAGTGAATAGACATTGAGGAGTGCGGGTCACTTCTGGCGGTCGACGGCTTCTCATTCACGGAAGGCAGGGATGTCCACCGGCAGACCGACTCGCATGAAGAAGCGGGCGAAAGCCTGGGAGAGGTGTTCGCGGTAAGGCGGCAGCAAACGCACCCGTCGCTGTTGCGTCAGGATTCGAGTGCGAAGGAACGTCAGCGGCAGCGCCGATATGCGGCGGAAATCGACGACACGGACTTCCGAAACGGTGGTCTCGACAAACTCGTTCGCGGCCAACAAATGAACACCGGGAAGATTGCCTCGGCGAGCGTCTTCCAGTCCCCTGTTCGTGGCCAAGTGGCCATTGAGTTCGGATTGCCTCCACACAGCGGCCATCAGGACTTCACTGACCTTCTCTCGACCGATGACCAAGTCACACGACTGAGACAACACGATCAAGTCTCGCTCTTCCCATTGCAGCTTCCAGCGACCATCGACCGTCTCCGTTTCTGTCGCGACAGAGACGGGACAACACTCGATAATGTCGCCCTGCTCCAGATCGTTCCCCTCCACGATGTCGTACCACGGATACCGCTTGGTCAGATCACTCACGAGGCGTTCCTCATGTGAGGATCGTTCAGTGGAATCGGACGCCCGCGTCCGACAAACTCAGCATCGGCTTCCACAATCCCGGACGGGCGATGTGGTTTGATCTCGATGGAAAAATCCCAGTCGAGAATTTCCGGACTCTCGTCCGGGAAATCTGGATCAACGCCCCGCGGGGCCTGTGAGTTTTCCGTCGAAGCGTTTGCTTTCGCGTGACTCTTTTCTTCCACCACCCGACTCCTTGGATCAGCACCACCAAGCCAGCGCACGAGTCGCCGGTTCATGGGCCTCCCCTGCCATGAACGCGGGTGACTTGTATGAATACCTGGGGAGCTGAGTCAACCCGAATGCGTGTTTTGCACGACGCCCAGCGGGGTCGGAGGGGCCACCCAGACGCTTTCAGAGAGGCGAGGTAAGCCGCGATTTCACGCGAGGCGAACCACGGGGCTGACGCCGCCCCGCGCACCTCACTCGTACCGGACCCGGCTCCAGTCCCTGGCCAGATCGACGAGGGTCTTCAGTGTCTGAGGGTTTACAGCCGTCGCGGCGATGCCGGGGAGGCGGAGCATGTCGGCCCGGTCGTCCATCCAAGTCTCGCGGAAGTGAACCGGCTGGCCGTTGTGGACCCACACCGATTGACCGCCCAGCGCCCGCGCGACGTGCAGGGCCACGGGGTAGTCGTAGATGTTCGGCGTGTGGATCAGCGAGCCGCCGAACTCGCCGCTGGCCAGCAGCGGATAGATGCTGCCGGGCATGTCATCGGGGGCCACTCCGCAGAGTCCGGTCGCGGTGACGGCTGCGGCGCGATCGCGGTCGGCATGCTGAAATCCGATGAGGTAGATCTGCTTCGAATCGGGTCGGCTGGCGGGACTGGTCGCGGGCATGTTCCGCAGCCAGGCGACGGCCGGGATGCGGGGGTTGTCGGGGCCGGTCTTGACGGTCTGACCGTAGACCTCGGTCCAGTTCCCCTGGTCGCTCATCTCGGGAGCGTAGACCAGTGAGTACAGGACATCGGCCTTGGTCCGCAGGTGCAGCATCACCGCGTAGCCGTTGCCGGTTCGCTCGCTGAAGTATTTGGTGCCGTCGATCGGGTCGAGAGCGATCGTGTAGTCGCTCGACGGATCAAACGCCCCGAGGTCGCCGTTGGCCTCCTCGGCCTCGACGCGGCAACGGTGGAAGATCGGGTCGGCATCGCGCAGGCCGCAGACCAACAGTTCCTGCACGGTGAGATCGGCCAGCGTCAGGGCGTCGGTGTTCGAGCTGCCGCTGGCCTTGCCCTCCAATTGGATGTTGAACTTCCGCAGCTGTTTGGCGATCGCCCCGGCCCAGCGGAGCAACGGCGGGGCGTGCTGCCGCAGAGCGAGGATGAGTTCGGATTCGAAGGGGGAGAGGGACATGGGGGGATCCTGATGCGAGTACACCGAAGGGCGGTTGCGGGGAGTTTACCGGGAGTGGGCGGTGGGCTGCGAGAGTGGGGGAACGCTGTCGTAGGACGGCCTTTCCAGCCTCAGTCTTACCCACATTTTTACAAATGTTCCTCCCCGTTTCACACACGGCGGGGCCGGATAATCAGGGATTCTGGGGTGATATTGGTTTGGCAC
>JAYWFM010000357.1:0-8752 GCA_043778825.1 Planctomycetota bacterium
TTGGATTTCGCACGGATGGCAGGGCCGAGGCACGGATGGGGAGGTCGAGAGGTGCCGTGAAGGGCCGGGGCTTGTTCGTCTTCGTGGGTGGGGGGCGAGACCCACGCGGCCAGTTCGGAGGGGAGCTTTCGGGTTCAGCGAGAAGTGTCCATAATTCAGTCACCTCTCGACGCACTCTTCTTCCGGCTTTCCCACGCAGAGTCCCTGACATGACTCGCTCCAAACCAACTGACTCCGCAGACCGCTTTCGCCAGCAGCGACTCCGCATGGTCACCCATCAATTGGAGTCGCGAGGCATCGCCGATCCGCGAGTTCTGGCAGCCATGGCCAGCGTCCCTCGCCAGGAGTTCGTTCCGCAGGAGTGCTGGGACGAAGCCTACGGCGATGGCCCGATCCCCATCGGGCAGGGGCAGACGATCTCGCAGCCCTACACGGTCGCGATGATGTGCGAGGCGCTGCAACTGTCCGGGGAGGAGAAGGTGCTGGAGATCGGCACCGGGTCGGGCTATGCCGCCTGTGTCCTCGCCCATCTGGCCCGCGAAGTTCACACGATCGAGCGGATTCCGGAACTCGCCTCGGAAGCTGCGGATCGCATGCAACGTCTGGGGATCGACAATGTTCGCGTCCACGTCGGCGACGGATCGCTGGGGCTGGCCGAGGAGGCTCCCTTTGACGCCATCGTGGTCACCGCCGCAGGCCCCGACTTGCCAAGGTCGTATGCCGAGCAACTCGCGGACGGCGGTCGCATCGTGATGCCGATCGGTCGCCGGCACGGTCAGCAGATGTGCCGCTACACGAAACGAGACGGCGTTCTGGACCTCGAGGATCTAGGAAACTTCTGCTTCGTCCCGCTGATTGGGAAGGATGCCTGGTGAGGATCGCCAGACTTCCCCTGTCTGATCCCACTCACCCGGTCGTTACCCCTGAATCGCGTCGCTCTGATTGTCCATCCCGTTCGCGGGGGAGAGGGGACAAGCTGGGGAGTCCCACTCATCGGCGAATGCACACTCCCGCATTCCGGCATTCCGGTGTGTGCATCATAAAAGTAGGCAGAGTGTCACCACAGATCCCAGACACATGAGGAACACTGGGTCTGGAAATCCGCGGCACAGGAGATCACTCGATCCAGCGCCACGGAAAATGGAAACGCAGAGGGCGCTGAGAAAGCCAGCTCTTCTGAACTCTGCGTCCTCAGCGCCCTCTGCGTTTCTATTCCTCCCGTCGCTGGCGTTCGAATGTTCACCTCCGGATGCCGAGAGCAAATGGGGGGAGTGGCGACTGGTTTTTGGGCTGCCTACTTTTCTGACGCACATTCCGGCATTCCGGCGGCATTCCATCGGATCGCACTCTCTGACTCAAATCATGGTATGTTAGGCGTGGTCGAGATTCGCCCCGGGAGATGCCCTCATGCCGATGCACGATTGGACCAAAGTGGAAGCTGGGATTTACCATGCGTTTCATCATTGCTGGATTACAGAAATCTCAAGGGAATTGAACCGCGACTTGCCGGCCGATTACTACGCCCTTCCCGAGCAAGTGGCTGCGGGTTTCGGGCCGGATGTGTTGACACTCCAAGGCGGGGACGGAGGCGAGCTTCACGATCCGGGTGATGCGAGCTTGGGCGGCACGGCCACGGCTCTCCGAACCCGGCCACGCACACGCTTCACCTCGCAGACCGCAGCGGCGTTCTATGCCCGCAAGAAGAGTTCGGTCGTCGTGCGGCACGTCAGCGGTGATCGGATTGTGGCCATCCTGGAGATCGTCTCGCCTGGCAACAAGTCTCACCGCCAGGCGTTCCAAGCGTTTGTGGAAAAGGCGTGCGAACTGCTCGGACACCGCATCCATTTGCTGATTGTCGATCCGTTACCGCCCGGTCCGCGCGATCCTCAAGGCGTACATTTCGCGATTTGGGAACACGTTCAAGACGTTCCTGACGATGCGTTCCAACTCCCCGCCGATCAGCCGCTGACGCTCGTCGCCTACGAGTGCGACCTGACCACCCGAGCCTATATCGAACCGATCGCAGTCGGTCAGATGCTCCCCGACATGCCCCTGTTTTTGGAACCCAACGGCTGCGTTATGGTGCCGCTGGAAACGACCTACGCGGCCGCCTTTGCTGTCCTGCCGAACAGATGGCGGAACGTGTTGTCACCCGCGACATCGTCCTGATGCTTGAGTCGAGCCTTCCGCAACGAGGGCGGAGGCGGGGGCTTTTCGATTCTGGCTGAGTCGTGATCCCGTCTCACCCCCAGGCCGGTGCGGTGGCTACACTGATGTGCCCGTCCTACGCCATCCACAGCAGGCTGACAGCGTCGATCGTCGTGTCCGACTTGCGTGGCTTGACCTCGTGGTCGGTGACTTTGATGCCTTCCAGATCGAGTTCCTCGGTGATCCGCTCGATCTCGGTTTGCAGTTCGGTTTCCAGGGCATCGATGTCGGCCTGGATCGCCTCGACGGTCTCCTGGGCGCGGGAGACATCACCCTTCTGTTCGGCGGCGCGGGTGGCCGAGCGGACGCTTGTGGCCGCGCGGGTCACGTTCGTGGCCGTCGCCAGTTTGCGACCGAACAGTGCCCCCAGGACCGAAGTGCCGAACTGCACAGCTGCGGTGAGCGTGGCTCCCGAGGACTGGGCCTTCTCGCGTTCGACAGCTTGTTCGGCCTTGCGTTTGCGTTCCATCAGCGAGTTGGCTTTGGTGGCGTGCTTGGTCCGCAGCTTCTCGACCTGCAACTCGCGCTGCTCGCGGGCAGCGTGCTTCAGGCGGGCCTGGAAGTCGCCGGGCTTCTCGTCAGGCTGGGCGTACTGGTCGAGGGCTTCGCAGTAGCCGACGGTGAACAGCCCTTCGCGGTAGAGATAGTTCTTGAGGCCGGTCTTCCAGGCGGTGTACGACTTAGTTTGCGACAGCGATGCGGGAGGCGTTTCGAACTTGGCCCCCTCGGCGGGCTGGTTCGTGAAGGCGAGTTCGTCCGGGTTCACCTCTTCGGCGGCCTCCCACGGATCGTCCGGCACGCCCTCGGTGACTTCGCACAGCCGGGCGACGTTCTTCCAGACATCGACCCCGGCCTTGGCGTCGATGAAGTGCATGCGGGCGGTGCCGAGGAGTGCCGGGCGGTAGACGATGTGTCCGGCTTGGGAGACCTCGCCGTAGACCTGGCGGATGTCGGCGGGGAGGACCGGGGCGAAGCCGGCTGTGGAAGTGGTATTCGCAGTGGTCGTGGTCGCGTCGTTCGCTGGGAAAGCCCTTGGGTTGCAACCCAAGGGCTTTGGTTCCGAGTTCGACGAATTCTTGCGCGACGCCATCAGCGACGAAATCTGCTCGCGCGTCAGCGGCCCGCGCAGGTACGACAGCGCCCACCGCGTCTGCATTACCACCGGGGCGTCCTCATGCACGTTGTTCAGCAGGAACACCCGGTTGCCCAGCCCCGACAAGATGCGTTCCACCTTCTGGCGGTCGAACGTCGCTCCGGCCTGCGATGAGGCTCCCTCCAACCCATCGAGCACTCGCAGCTTGTCCCGCTCGGTCTGGAGCCGACCGAGGAACCACGTCCCGGCGTTCGACAGGGCCTTGTAGTCGAGGTCGACCGGGTTCTGCGTCGCCAGGATCAGCCCCAGTCCATACGCGCGGGCCTGCTTGAGCAACGTCAGCATCGGGATCTTCGACGGCGGGTTCGCAGTCGGAGGCAGGTAGCCGAAGACTTCGTCCATGTACAACAAGGCCCGCAGGCTTGATGTCCCCGACTGTTGCCGCATCCACGAGATCATCTCGGTCAGCAGCAGCGTCACGAAGAACATCCGCTCGTGATCGTTCATGTGGGCGATCGAGATGATCGACATCCGGGGCTTGCCGCTCTCCGTATAGAGCAGCCGCTGAATGTTGAGCGGCTCACCCTTCGTCCACGACGCGAATGCGGGCGAAGCCAGCACGTTGTTGATCGTCATGGCCAGCTTGAGCCGGTCGGCTGCGGGGAATATCTGATCGACATCCATGATCCCGATCTGGCGGAACGGCGGGTTCTGGACCTCGCGAATCAGGTTCGCCAAATCGAGCGACCGCCCCGCCCGCCAGGCACTATCGAGAATGTTCGACAGGTAGATATGCTCGCGGCTTTGCAGCGGATCGGCATCCAGATCGAGCAGCGTGAGCAGCCCGCCGACCGCTGCCGAGATGCGCTCTCGCATGGCGTCGGCGCTGTTGAGGATCGCCGCTGGCGGGGCATCGAGCGATTTGAGGATCGTCAGTTGCAGGCCCGCGTCGCTACCGGGCGTGTAGATCGAGACATCGACCGCATCGCGAAACCGCTGGATGCGGTCCTGCGGCTGGTCCCAGTCGGCGAGGCCCTTCTTCCAGAGGGCCGCGCGGTCGGCGGCGAACTCGTCTTCGGTCATCCCCTTGCGAGTGGCTTCGTCCTTCTCGATCCAGGGGCGGAACTCGGCCGCGCTGAGTCCCGGGAAGGTCAACATCAGGTTGCCCAGGTCTCCCTTGGGGTCGATCACGATCGACGGGATGCCATCAATCGCGGCCTCTTCGAGCATGGCGATCCCGAGACCGGTCTTCCCGCTGCCGGTCATCCCGACGATGACCGCGTGCGTGGTGAGGTCCTTCGAGTCATACAAAATCGGATCGGTCCCGGTCTTCCCGGCCTCGATGTCGAACGAGCGCCCCATGTAGAAGACGCCCAGCTTTTCGTAGTCGTACATCGTGTGTTCCAGGAGGTTCGTTGAGGGTCGAGTGGCCGTAGCTGCATTCGCCAGAACGCGGGCAGCCGGAACCCGCGTTCGTCCTCGCGGAAGACTTCCGAAGTCTTCCGAGACTTCGGAAGTCTGTTGGCTACCGCGAACGCCGAGACAATTCGCCCACCTTCTGGCGAAGGTGGCTACGTTCGAATTGGGTAGGGATTGAGGGCCTACCGTATCGCACATCAACACGGTGCGGCAAGGCGGGTCGGGACGGATTTACAATCGACGCAGGGGACCGGATCGGGGCGGGCCAGTTGCCGGAGAGGACGGCCTGGAAAGGCCGACCTATGGGCAGGGCTTCCCAGGTGTAAAACACAGGGAACTCGCACGGAATCGACGAACATGCCAGCACCATCGCCGCTCTTTGTCCCGGTAGGGACACCCGACAATAGCCCACCGATTCATCGGTGGGATACACAGACATGTCAGGCCCCAGCCCCGTCAGGGGCGACAGAATCTCGCAAGGTGGCCCAACGCCGACGGCTCGTGGCCATGGGGATCGCCCGCTTCTGCCGTCCCTGACGGGACTCATCGGCGTGCCGGATGAGGCTCTCCCACCGTTGAAACGGTGGGCTATTCTCGGGTGTCCCTGACGGGACAAAGAGCTGGTGTTTCCGTGGGAAACGATCACCTTGGGAAGCCCTGCCGTCCTATGGGAACAGGCGGACCTGGCCGACCGGGGAATCGTGGGGGAACACGAAGCGGAGGACCAGGTAGCGCCCCGGTTCGACTTCATTCACAATCACACAGGTCGGTCGGCTGGTGATGACGAGGTCTTCGCCTTCGGGGCCAGCGGTGGGGGAGAGTTCGCTCAGCAGTGAAAAGATTCCGGGGTGCTGGGACTGACGACGAAACATCCCGGCCACTATCTGGAGGACAGCTGTGGTTCGCTCGTTGGCAGGAGCTGCGGACGGCGGGTTCTGCCACCCCCCATACAGGTGTCTCCTCGTAATTATCGTACCACTGGGGGCGGCGTAGGGCGAGAGCTGCTGCAACCCGCCTGGCCCGTCGATCATCCAGCGGGCATTGGGCCAGACTTTCCCAATCGACGGATTGAGTGTCGGGGCCATCGAGTGCGAGATTGGCGGAGCCATCGACCTGAGTTTCTGTGACAGGATCGCGTCCCAATCGATCTGCGGCAGGGGATAGTCCGCCAGCGCGGGGTCGGCCCCGAGCGTGGTGATCCGCTGCATCCGGGGAGCCCATTGGCGGACGGGCTCCGCGACGGTGTAGTTCGCGGGGACGCTGCCGTGATAGCTCAGGCGTTCGCCGAGTTCTGTCGGCTGGGAGGATTGCGAAGATCTCCGCATCTGGTCTTGCCAGTATTGGTAGTTCTGCCCACCGCCCCTCACGGTATTGGGCAGCACCGGTACGGCAAAATCCTCCTGCCGCACATCGGCCCACCACTGGTCCTTCACGGCATGAGCCACCGTGCGGCCACTGGCCCCATACGTCAACTCGAACCGCGAGGTCCGCAGCACCTCGTTCTCCGGCGTCACGTCGACGATGCTGATCCAGGTCCGCGAGTCGTTGCGTCCGTTGTGCTCCGCCGCCAGATGAGCCATCAATCCGGTAAAACTGAGGGCCACAATCGGGAACAGAGCCCAAGTCCACTTCCGCCGCCTCAACAGCCCCAGCAACAAATAGTCCCCCGGAGCAATACAGAACAGACAACACGCCAACACCGACGCCGCCAGCCCGAACGGCATCCCGCGAATCGACTCGGGCATCAAATGGTTGGTCATCTCGTTTGCATCGAATCGCGGCAGCGGTTCCAGCAACTGCGGCCCAGCGGAGTCCGCCAGAGAGAGCTTGCGTGAATCCTCCAGTGCCTGGGCGGGCTCGGGCTGCACGCGGAGCAGCAGCCGGGCGACTCGGGCCCATTCCACAGAGTCTCCCGCCAGTTCCCCAGTCGCGACGATGAACTGCCCCAGCCCCGGCGCGAAGACCATCGTCTGGTCCGGCAGGCCGCGCTCGCGCCGTCTGATCTGTGTCCACTCATTCCGCGACAGCGCTTGCACGATGCCCTTCGAATTGTTTTCTAAACGCCCCGTCTGAATTAGAGCCAGCGACCCACCCGCCATCACCCACACTCGGATCGCCTCCAACTGCGCCGGTCGCAGCTGGTTGAGCATGTCATGCGACAGCAGCAGCGCATCCAGCCCGAGCAACCGCAATGAATCCGCCGGGAAGTCCGCCGGTTTGACATGCGACGGGTGGACATGCACGGCGAAACTCTCGGCGGTCAGCAAGCTCTGCTGCATCAGGAAGGGATGCTCGAATGCCCCCGGAGATCCCACGGCCCCCAGTCCCATCGGCGTCGAGATGCCCTCGGGCAACACCACCCCCACCACCATCACCCGCCGCCTGCGCACCGGCACCTCGACATCCAACTGCTCCATGTCGAAGCTGCGTGTTTCGCTCAGGAACTGAGCTTCGAGGACATAGCGTTCGTACTGTTCGATGAGCACGGGCCGGGGGGTCATGAACCACAGGGCCTGCTCGCTGTCCGAGAGGGCGGTGTCGTTGCCGGTCCAGCGGCTGATGGGCTTCGAGTCGATGAAGGCGTTGACCTGCAGTCGCCCCTCGAGCAGCTCCGGCTTCTGCCATTTGACGAAGGCCCGCAGGCTGACGGGGGCGCTGGTGCGAGCGCCTTCCCACTCGCGGCGGATCGAGATCTTGAGAGGTTTGTCCTGAGCCGAGGCGACGGAGCCGAGGAGCGCTGCGATGGCCCAGCCCGCCAGAACCAGTCCCCTGAGCGACATGAAGTGACTCCCGATAAGAAGGACTGGACCGAATGCACGGACCGCAGATGATCCGGTGATCGTGACAGAAGAAGACCAGGGAAGGAAGTCGGGCACATCGGCGATGCCGTTCAGCGACTCGCCTTTCGTCCCCCAACGAAGCTGGCCCGTTCTCACCGGATCCTCTGACTCACCCGTCATCCGTAGTCCGGCTTTGCCATCCGTGGTCAGAAATCCGCTGACCACGGATGACAAAGCCGGACCGCGGATGAAGAGGAACTCTCGTGGGTTTTGATTCACCCAGGGGAATCGACTGGCGGGACTCCAGTCGGCTTCAGCGCGGAGTGTCTGTTTTTGTGATCCTCTTCAATGTCCCTGGAGGAGGATCATAAAATCAGAAGGAACAAAATCAGGAAGAGTCCCCGCTCCACTTCGGCTGCACTCACTTGCTCCCAATATTCCTACGCTCCCCAGGCGGCATCCGTGGGCGCGACCTGGATGTGGCCGATCAGCCACTGCTGCCGAATCGCCTCATTCCGGACCGCTGTATGTTGCCCAATCGCAACAAGGCATGGTCGGAATTCGAGATCGACATGGTTCCACAATCTTACGAAACAAAGTTAAACACAAGACATCAGGGGGTTCTCCGTGTCCAAACGTGAGACTCTACGGGTCACGGCGCAGCGTATGCCTCTGGGAGTCGGGAACCAGAGGTCGCCTCTCAACCCTCAACGATCCCCCCCTCAAGGTCTCATTCATGGCCGCCAGTCGTACCGAAACCTTTCTGGTCTCCGACATCGGAACCTGTCTGATTCTGAAGCTCTGCGGCTTCGTCGAGGAATACCGGGCCGAGATTCGGGATGTGAGCGAGAACCACTTGCAGCTGCGGTTGGGCGGTTCATGGCTCCAGAGGCTGTGGGGAGACGGGACGCTGGGCCATCCGCTGGACTTGGAAATCCTGTTTGTTCCCGTGGAGACGGTCACCGACACGCGACCGCTGGCCCGCGTGCAAGTTTTCGTGAAAGACGGGCGGTTTCTCCCGCAAGTCGATCGGTTTGAGACGGCTGCCCGGCGAGTGTTGTGGCAATTGCGAAAGCACCTGATGGTGGTGTAGTGAAACGGCAAGGCAAGTTTTATGGGTTGTGTCCTGCCCGAGGGGAGGTGTGTGCATCAGAAAAGTCGGCAGCGGCAGAAATTCACCACAGAGGCACGGAGGCACGGAGAAATTCAGACGTTTCCACATGGTCGGTTTGGACAGGATGTACAGGATTGA
>JAYWFM010000358.1:0-3692 GCA_043778825.1 Planctomycetota bacterium
CTTTAGCCTGTCCCGGAGCAGCCTAAAGGCTGAACTCCAACCCCGATTCTCAGTCCTGACAAGGCCCTACTTCGCCGCCTGCGGAGCATACCCCGGAGCGGCGTACCAGTTCTTCAAGCTGGCCCCGTCCTCGGTGTTCCAGATCCGGACTTCGCCATCGTAGCTGCCGGTGGCGAGCCGGTTGGCCGGACTGAAGCTCACCGAGTAGACCCAGTCGCCGTGCCCCGCGAACTGCTTGATCTGGCCTCCGTCGTTCGCGTTGTGCAAGCGGGCGGTCTTGTCGGCGGAGCAACTGAAGACGCGGTTGTCGGGCAGCACCTGCAACCGGAACACCGCACCGCCGAAGCCTCCGATCTCGCGGACCTGGGCAGCGTCGGCGGACTTCCAGACTCGCATCCGGTTGTCGGCCCCCCCAGTAATCACCTGGGCGTTATCGCTCAGCCAGCCGACCGTATAGACCACATCGCCGTGCGTGTTGAACGTCGTCTGGGCATCGCCGGTTTTGGCGTCGAACACCTTCGAGGTCTTGTCCCGGCTGGCACTCGCCAGCTTGGTCCCATCCGGCGACCAGGCGACATCCATGACCCAGTCGGCGTGGTCCTCGATGACGAGTTGCTCGGCATAGCTCGCGGCATCGAACACCCGAATCGTCCGGTCGGCGCCACTCGTGGCGAGCCGCGTCCCGTCGGTGCTGAACGCCACTGAGAACACCGCGTCATCGACCGTCACCAGATCCGCCAGCAGCGCCCCATCGGCGACGTTAAACACCTTCACCTCGCCAATCTGACCCGGAGTCCCCCCCGCGATCGCGATCCGCTGGCCATCCGGCGTGAACGCGATGTCATGCACCCGCTCGGCCACGTTCGTGATCCGCCGGATCAACGCCCCATCGGCCGGGTTGTAGAGCAACACCTCGTGATATCCCGACGAGGCCACGATCGACGCATCCGCATTCAGCGCCACAGCTGTCACTGGCACCGCCATTGGGTACGCCTCGGGAGCGGGGGGTTGAGTCTGCTTCGGCATGATCTTGATGAGCGGAGCATTCGGGTCGATCCCGGCATCGAGCTGGGCACCGAGTGCGACCCACTTCGCGATCAGGGCGATCTGCTCCGGGGCCAGTGGATCGGCGTCTTTGGGCATCGAGCCATCGCCGATCTGGCTGCAAATGTTGCTATCGGCCTTGCCGGGTTCCACAGCCGGGCCAGATTCGCCGCCCTTCATCAGCGTGGCGAACGACTCCATATTCAGTCGCCCCTTGGCCATGCGGGCGTTGTGACAGGCGATGCACCGCTTGTGGAAGATGTGGGCCACCTCGCGATTGAACGACACCCACTGCCCCATCTCGGTCAAGGTCGCCTCAACCGCCCGCTGCTTGCCGATCCACCCCTCGCGCACGGTCTTGAGCGTTCCGCTGGCGGCGTCGACTTCGGTCTTCACAGCCGCCAGCGATTGGTCGATCTGCGTGAGCGAGGCCATCGCGGTGGCCATCGTCTGCTTGGAGGTCGCGATCGACGCGGTCGTCGTCTTCACGAGGGCATCCGCATCCGTGGCGACCTTCGTGGCGGCATCGGCGGCGACCTTGGCCGCGTCGGCTTTCTTCTGAGCGTCGGCGAGCACGGCAGCTGCGTCGGTGTTCGCCTTGTCAGTGACGGCCTTGGCGGCGTTGGCTTTCGTGAGGGCTTCGTTCTGGGCGGGGAGGGCCTTCTCGGACTCGGCCACGGTCTTCGTGGCCTGCTCGATCTCGCGCTTGAGCTTGAGGAGCTGTTGCTCGATCCCGGAGAGTTTCGCGATGGAGGCCGCAGCCGCCTGTTCGGCGGCGACCCGCTGCTGGAGGGCTGCCTCGGCCTGCGTCTTTTGCTCGGCGAGCTTCTGTTCGGGAGTCGGAGCGTCCTGGGCTCGCAACCCCTGTTGAGTTGCGCACAGCCAGCCACACAGGACGAGTCCCAACACCCATCGCGACAGCGGATTCCGAATCATGGATCAACTTCCAGTGTGTGAGCCGTCGGGATCGAATGTCGCCTTTCGCTCCGCGAAAGGCCGTTCTTTCGCGGAGCGAAAGACGACAATCCATGATCCCGCGTGCCAACTTCGACCGTGAACAACAGGCAGGAGCGTCCCTCTCATCGAAGTCCGCCGATCCATCAGAATCGTTGCAGGACTCACCAATGTCAAGCGGGGGAGCCTGCCGAAACCTTGCGGCTTGTGCTCAATCGGCGAGAGAATCCGACCGTACCACCCAAAATGCGACCCTCCTTCCAAATGGTGAGTTGAATCCCCCGCCTCCCCGCAATATCATTCCCGCCCCACCCCCGGCCCAGCCGAAAGGTGAGACGTGCAGCCCACGTGGCGGAAATGGCAGACGCGCTAGCTTCAGGAGCTAGTGAGGTTACACTCGTACAGGTTCAAGTCCTGTCGTGGGCACTCTTGATGGCGAAAGGACTTACGGCAAATCGCCGTGAGTCTCTGAATAGGGGTATTGCAAAACTCGGGGCCATGTTAGGCCTCGTTAAGGGGGGATTGGGGAGTGGGAGTTCAGCCTTGAGGCTGCTCCGGAGCAGGCTAAAGCCTGAACTCCAACGCACGGGATCGAGAGTCGTTGGACGACTCGGCGATGCTGACAGACCAGATGGCAGTTGATACCGTGAGGTCCACAAGGCGACACCCGACCCGCAGCAGCATGGATCCCGAGGCAACATGAGCGACGAGCGGTTTCGATTCGGGGCCAACTGGCTCCGGTTTCTGGAAGTGGTCGACGAAGCCCGGATTGGGGCGGCTGTGCAGTCGTTGCAGACGATGCTGGGCGTGGTGCGACTGGACGAACGGCGGTTTCTCGATGTCGGGTGTGGCAGCGGGCTGTTCAGTCTGGCCGCACACCGGCTGGGGGCAGCGGTGCATTCGTTCGACTACGACCCGCAATCGGTGGCCTGTACGCAGGAGATGCAGCGCCGGTTTGCGAATAGCGAGGCCCCGTGGACGATCGAGCCGGGTTCCGCACTCGATGCCGAGTATTTGTCGACCTTGCCGTTATCCGATGTGGTCTACTCGTGGGGGGTGCTGCACCATACGGGGGAGATGTGGCGGGCCATCGATCTGGTGTCCCAGCGCGTGACTCCGGGGGGACTGTTGTTCCTGTCGATCTACAACGATCAGGGGCAGATCTCGGATCGCTGGAAGATGATCAAGCGTCTGTATCAGCGGCTGCCACCGCTGCTGAGATCAGTGCTGGTGGCCGGAGTGGGGGCGATGTTTCTGTTGCGTAGATGCCGGGGGGCGGCGGTCTCATTCGTCGTACGACTGGTCACCCTTCGCAACCCGCTGACTCCGCTGCAGACCCTGGCCCATGATCTGCGGTCGAGTGGTGGTCGCGGGATGCATCGCTGGTACGATCTGGTCGACTGGGTGGGGGGCTGGCCGTTCGAAGTGGCGACTCCGGAGGGGATCTTCCAGTTCCTGCGCGACCGAGGTTTTCGTCTGCGCGAGTTGAAGACCTGTGGCGGCGGATTGGGGTGTAATGAGTTTGTCTTTGTCCGCGAGACTTAACAAGGTGACAGCTTCGATGCTCACAGAATATTTCTGGAACACTAATATGCACTAAAGCGTTTCCAAGTCTGGTCTTTCCACAACCCCGTCGGCAATGCTGAGGGATCTTCGCCCCGAAGGGGCAGCGACATACCAGCCCAGGGCAGAGC
>JAYWFM010000359.1:0-8727 GCA_043778825.1 Planctomycetota bacterium
TCATGCAAGAACCCCGCCAGGTACTGCGAGACCGACTCCTCTCGGGTAACGGTAAAGACTGACAGGAGTTAGGGCGACGACAGTGCCATTCGTCACAGACCTCATCTGTCGAGAGTCCCAGATCATGGACGAGTTGAGTCAGTGGGATTCCCTCCTCAACCATGTGGAGGATACGTTCCTCTGCCATCGGAAGTGAAAACGGAACGGCCACACCACCGAGCGCTTGATTGGCGTGACAGACCCAGCGCTCGACTTGAGGGTCCGTCGACTGTCCCACGAAGTGGCGGTCGCGATCCACTCCGAATTCGAGGTAAACGTCCATCCCGTTGGCGGAGATCTCCACACTGAAACGTGGGTTGTCTTCGCCGAACAGGGCAGCCCCATGATACCGATCGTTCCCTCCGCCTTCGTCGAGGAGGACATCGCGTGTCTTTCGGTTCACCGCAATGGAGGAAGGCTGATCTTCGAGGTCGATGAAAAAGCCTCGGTCGTTTTCGCGAAGAGAGACAATCTTCTTCATGGCTCATTCCTAAGCAAGGCATTCGACAGGATTGTCACCATCTCTTTGATACGCCCCTGTCGAGGCCGAGTCAAGACCACTTCGGAAACGACACGATTGATTTGGCTCACTGCCCAGGTGACGCAGTTGTGACAGTCCTCGAAGTCATCGGGGTTGAATGAGTACCAGCCTTCTCGTCGTGGGACGGATGCACAAATCTCATCGACCGCTGATTCTGACTTCACTGGCCAGGCTCGCATCAGGCAATCTGCGAGGTACATCTGACACTTGATGTGGAACTCGAACTCATCAAAGACGTAGCCCGGAACTCGATCTTCAAACAGAAAATCGCGGAAGCGATGGGGGGATCGAAAGGGCTTGGGGAGATCGCCAATTCTAACACGGAATCCACGGTGGACCGGCTCGATCGACGGTCCGTGAAATGAGATCGACATGTGGCCTGGATCAGTGGGAGACACCACACGCGATGGCAACAGCGTCACCTGGACCTGTTCGGCTTTCATGGCGATCTCTTTCCGAATGCACACTGGCTCTCTGTTCAATGCGTGCTGCCTCACGCTGTGCGCGGGTCCACCTTCTCCGGGTTGATGCCGAGTTCCTTCAGGGCTTGCGGCAGCTGGGCCTTGTCGAACGCTCCCTGCTTCGAGAGGGCGACGAGGGCGGCGTAGGCGGTGCATTCGGCGTCGATTTCGAAGTGGCGGCGGAGGGCTTGGCGCGTGTCGCTTCTGCCGAAGCCGTCGGTGCCCAGGACGGTGTACTCGCCGGGAACCCACTGGCGGATCTGGTCGGCGACGGCGCGGACGTTTTCGCTGGCCGAGATGAACGGGCCCTTTTCACTGGCCAGCACGCATTCGAGATACCCCTTCTTCGGCGTTTCGGTCGGGTGCAGGCGGTTCCAGCGGTCGGCGGCCATCCCGTCGCGGCACAGCTCGTTGAAGCTGGTCACGCTCCACACATCGCTGCCCAGGCCGTACTTGTCCTTGAGGATCTTCTGCGCCCGCAGCACGCTCGGCAGCGCGGTGCCCGAGCCGAACAGCTGGGGGCGGATCTTCTGCTCTAATGCCGAATCCACGCGGGAGAGCCGGTAAATCCCCTTGAGGATGCCCTCTTCGGCGCCGACTGGCATCGCGGGCATCTGGTACTCTTCGTTGTAGATCGAGAGGTAGTAGAAGATGCTTTCGTTGTCGACGTACATCCGCCGCAGCCCATCCTGAATGATGACCGCGAGTTCGTACGCATACGTCGGATCGTACGCGATCAGGTTCGGCACGGTGCTGGCCATCAACTGGCTGTGGCCGTCTTCGTGTTGCAGCCCTTCACCGTTGAGGGTCGTGCGTCCGCTGGTGGCTCCCATCAGGAACCCCTTGCAACGGGAGTCCGCAGCCAGCCAAATCAGGTCGCCGACCCGCTGGAACCCGAACATCGAGTAGTAGGTGTAGAACGGGACCATCTGCACGCCGAGGTTGGCGTACGCGGTCCCGGCAGCGACGAACGATCCCATCGCTCCAGCCTCGTTGATCCCCTCTTCGAGGATCTGGCCGTCGATTGACTCGCGATAGTAATTCAGGTTTTCTGTCCCATCTGGAGCGAGCTTGTCGACGGGTTCGTACAGCTGGCCCTTGCTGGAATAGATACCGACCGCGTTGAACATTCCATGAAAACCGAAGGTGCGGGCTTCGTCCGGAATGATCGGTACGATTCGCTTGCCGATTCCCTTGTCTCGCATCAGGCTCGTCATGATCCCACCGAAGGCCGTCGTCGTGGAAGTCGCCATCCCTTCCGAGCCTTTCAGATGGCGACCAAAGGCACGATCATCCAGAGGTGGAACGGGCAATTTCTCCTCAGTTGGCTTGCGATTGGGAATGTGTCCACCGAGTTGCTCTCGGCGCGCCTTGAGGTAGGCCATCTCCGCACTGTCTTCAGCTGGTCTGTAGTAAGGGATTTTGGAGAGTTCATCATCCGAGACCGGGACACTGAACCGGTCGCGGACATGCCGGACCGAGTTGTCGTGCAGCTTCTTGGCATTGTGGGCGATCATCTTGCCCTCGGCTTCGGAGCCGAGTCCGTACCCCTTGATCGTCTTGGCCAGGATCACGGTCGGAGCGCCCTGGTGATCGGTCGCGGCCTTGAACGCGGCGTAGACCTTCTCGGGATCATGGCCGCCGCGGCGCAGCTTCTTCAGCTGTTCGTCGCTCAGGTGATCGACCATCGCCTGGAGTTCGGGGGTGTTGAAGAAGTGGTCGCGGATGTAGGCTCCATCGGCGGAGATGTAGTTCTGGTACTGGCCGTCGACGATCTCGCCCATGCGTTTGACGAGCTTGCCATCAATGTCCTTGGCGAGGATCGAATCCCAGTCATTGCCCCAGATCGTCTTGATGCAGTTCCAGCCAGCGCCGCGGAAGGCCCCTTCGAGTTCCTGGATGATCTTGCCGTTGCCGCGCACCGGTCCGTCGAGCCGTTGCAGGTTGCAGTTGACGACCCACACGAGGTTGTCGAGCTTCTCACGGCTGGCGAGGGTGATCGCACCGAGGGTTTCTGGCTCGTCGACTTCGCCGTCGCCGACGAAACAATAGACCCGCGACTTGCTGGTATCGATGATGCCGCGATGGTGCAGATACCGCAGGAACCGCGCATGGTAGATCGAGCAGATCGGCCCCAGGCCCATCGACACGGTCGGGAACTGCCAGAAGTCTTCCATCAGCCACGGATGCGGGTACGAACACAGACCGGTGCCGCGTTCGCTTTCCTGGCGGAAGTGTTCGAGCTTCGACTCATCCAGCCGACCTTCGAGGAACGCCCGCGCGTACATCCCCGGCGAAGCGTGCCCCTGGAAATAAACCATGTCGCCCGTGTGTTCTGCGGTGCGCCCGTGGAAGAAGTGGTTGTAGGCCACCTCATACAGCGTGGCCGACGACGCGTAAGTCGAGATGTGCCCGCCCACGCCGCCTTCCATGGCCCGGTTTTCGTCCGCGTCCCAAGTCGTCTTCTTGTTCGCCCGCAGGACCATCGCCATCGCGTTCCAGCGAATGTAGCTCTTGATCTTCCGCTCGATCTCGAGGTTGCCGGGGTAGCGCGGCTGATCTTCCAGCCCGATCGTGTTGATATACGGTGTGGTCGCCACGAAGGGGATCATCACCCCTTTCAGATACGCCCGCTCCTGCAAATTGACCAGCAGTTGCTGCACACGCTCCGGGCCATAACGATGGATCACGTCCTCCAACGATTGAAACCACTCTTGCAGTTCACTCGGATCGATCCCCGGTACGGCCCCATCAACGGCGTGTTCGACTTGGTCAACAGACATGTTCAGGATCGTCCCTTGAGTGTCGCCTTTTGCTCCGCAAAAGGACGCTCGTTGGCGGAGCGAAAGGCGACATGAATCCGTGGTGTGCCAACACCTCCAGCGTGTCCCGTGAGCCTCGCTCGCGGGAATCGACGGCCCATTGTGACAGGCTGGCCAATTTTGGCAACGTCCCCAGTTGGGAAGGAAGAATTCTGATACGTGCGACTGGCAGAATCGGCTGGAATCAGCAGCCGAATGGCTGAACGTGTTGAAAGGGGGGATGTTACGAGGTCTGCTGCCTGGATTGCGATTCGCCCGAGAATCGCGAATATGGTGCGTGTCCGCCCCCGACTGAAGGTGTCCACTCCAGCATGCCTGCTCTGCCCGATGATTGGCTCGCCGCTGTGGTCGCACGAGTGCGTTCACGAACCCCGCTGGTGCCGCGCGTGGGCATTATCCTGGGCAGTGGGCTGGGTGGGTTCGCAGCTGAGGTCGAGGCTGAGGCCTCGCTGCCCTATCGCGAGATCCCCGGTTTTCCGGTGTCGACTGCTATGGGGCACAAGGGCCAGCTGACGCTCGGGCGGTTCGCGGGTGTTCCGGTGGCGGTACTCGAGGGGCGGTTTCACCTGTATGAGGGATACACAGCGGATCAGGTGGTGCGGCCGATTCACTTGCTGAGGGCCTTGGGGGGCGAATTGCTGGTGGTCACCAACGCTGCGGGCGGTCTGAATCCGGGGCTGCGAATGGGGGATGTGGTGGTCGTGGAGGACCATGTGAACCTGATGTGGACCTCGCCGGGGGCGACATCCGTAGTCGGGAGGGCGAAGCTCCTGCTGAGCCGCGAATGGGGACACACGTTCGAGAGCGGAACCGGCTCGGCAGGAGCCTCGCCCTCCCGGACAGTCGCCTTTCGCTCTGCGAAAGAGCGTTCTTTCGCGGAGCGAATGCCGACAACGGGGGATGAGAATCCAATGCCGATCCCAAGCCTCCTCACTCCGGCCCTCTCCCCCACAATGATGTCCTCTCCGAAAGCCATGTCGACTGTGGGGGAGAGGGAGACAGACACCGAGACCATCCGCCATACCCTGTACGACCCCGAACTCGCCGCATGGGCGCTGGAGGCCGCTCGCGAAGCCGGGGCGAGTTCGTCTCGCGGGGTCTACATCGGCATGACCGGTCCGAACTACGAAACCCGAGCCGAGTACCGCTGGCTGCGGCGAGTTGGCGATCTGGTGGGGATGTCGACGGTGCCGGAGGTGTTGGCCGCCCGCAGCCTCGAAATGCGAGTCCTGGCCCTCTCGGTCGTGAGCAATGAGTGCAATCCGGACGCCCTGGAACCGACCGACGGAGCCACTGTGGTCGCCGCAGTGTCGCGGGCCGAGGGGCGGTTGCGATCGATCGTCCGCACGGTGCTGAGACGCTTGGACTATTCCCGTTGATCGTGGTCTCGGATTCCAGCCTGCCTGTTTCCGTGTGGACTTGAATGACGTTTCCGACAAAAGTCGAAGTGGCGTGGGCTTTAGCCCACGTTTCCCTGAAGATCACACTCTCTCGTGGGCTAAAGCCCACGCTACCAGGAGTTGGTCGGAAACGTCCGTATTGACATTCTGTCGCGATGACATAACATCGACTTCGTTAGATCCTTTCTTCACTCACATCGTTGGAGCCATTCTGGCTGGGCGATGCGGGAGACACTGGAAAACGGCGGCATGCAGCTGCTGGTTCTCGTGTCGCAGCAACGTGAGCCTCTTCATCAGGACGTGACACGGATGCGACTTCACTGGCAGGGGCAGGCCCTTGTCGTGAGAACGCCGTCGAAGCTCAATCTCTTTCTCGACGTTCTCGGTAAACGACCGGACGGCTACCACGAACTGGAGACCCTGATGGTCTCCATCGGCCTGTATGACACTCTTCGCTTTCAAGCGAATCTGAGTGGCCGGTTGGAGTTGTCACTCCACGAGGCGTCTCCAGGTATCACCCGCCAGATGCGGGAGTTGCTGCCCCTGGACGAGCGGAACTTGGTGCTGAAGGCGGCGCGGCTGCTGCGCGAACAGACAGGATGTACTCTCGGGGCCTCGATTCAACTGGCGAAGTCGATCCCGCTCCAGGCCGGTCTGGGTGGCGGATCGAGTGACGCTGCTGCGGCTCTGGTCGGCTTGAATCGTTTGTGGAACCTTGGGCTGACGCCGACAGAGTTGCATCCGTTAGCCGCGAAGCTCGGCAGCGATGTGAACTTCTTCCTGGACTCGGTCCCGCTGGCTCTCTGCCGGGGACGCGGCGAGCAAATCACCCCCGAGCCGCTCTCGCGCCCGCTGCATTTCGTCATCGTCAAGCCACCCGGTGGGCTGAGTACCCGCGATGTGTTTCTGGCCTTGCGACCCGACCGAGTACCGCGATGCAGTGCGGTCATGAGGAAATCCCTTCACATCGGCGATCTTTCACAAATCGGAACCCAGCTGCACAACTCGCTCGAGGTGCCTGCGGTAGAATTGAGTGAGGAGGTGGCCAGTGTACTCGCCTCTCTCCATCGAGTGACGAGCGTGGGCCGCATGATGACCGGGAGCGGGTCATCCTGTTTCGCACTGTGTGCCCATCGCGGGCAGGCGGTGCGGGCAGCTCATCAGCTCCGTGCGTGGTGTCGTGGCCAGGTGTTTGTCGTCCAGACAGCCACTTGAGACAAGTCTCGAACTCGGACATCAACACCGACTGGTGAAGGCTTCGCCGGTCAATGACTCACACCTTTGAACTGACAGCGTGTTCTTGTCCTCTCGCTTGTGGCCTGACTGGCCACTGGCTCCACCCCTCAGGAGGACGGTCTCGTGGAGATTACAGAAGTTCGCATCAAGTTGATGAGCGACAACGCCGAACGGTTGCTGGCGTTCTGCTCGATGACCATCGACGGCTGCTTTGTGGTGCGTGATCTCAAGATCATTCGCGGCATCAAGGGGGCCTTTGTGGCCATGCCCAGCCGCAAGCTGACAGACCACTGCCACCGCTGCCACGGGAAGAACGCCCTGCGTGCTGCTTACTGTTCGCAGTGCGGACAGCGCCAGCGCGACGACCGGGCGGCGAAGGGGCTGGACGGGCGGGCGAAGCTGTATGCCGACATCGCCCACCCGATCAATTCGGAGTGTCGCGACCTGATCCAGAATCGAGTTCTCGAAGAGTACGATCTGGAACTCATCCGCTCGCAACAGCCGGGCTACGTCTGCCGTTACGACGACTATGACGCCGGGGAGTACGAACTGGATGAGGCCCAGCGCTGGGACGCGATCCTGGATCGCCAGTCGAGCGGCTCCTCACGGCGTGTCGACCCGCCCGCGCAGCCGATTCTGCCCGGCCCGCATGAGATGGAAACCAGCCGCGTCCTGGTGGACGACTCGCCGGACGAGTGGTATGGGAACAAGGGTTGAGTGACCAGAAGCGGGGCCAGCATTCGCTGCCTGTGGTCGTTTAACGCTTAATGAGTCGGGAGTCGGGTGTCGGGTGTCGGGAGTCGGGAGCAAGTGGCCTCCTCAACCCTCAACGTTCTTCCTCACTCAAACCGGACGCAATTCCGTCCCGCTGCCTTGGCCAGATACATTTGCTGATCGGCCCGGGCGATCATGTCCTGCTCTGAAATCGGTTCCAAGCCGTGGGTGAACGTGCCTCCGATGCTGATGGTCACGCGCAGGTCGGGATAGTGCGGCAACAGCGGACTGGCAGCGATCAGATCGCACAGCGTCTGGGCAATCTTGCGGGCATTGTCCTTGGTCGTCTCGACGAGCACGATAGCGAATTCCTCACCTCCGACCCGGGCCACGATCTCGTCCCCTCGAATGCGGGTGCGAACGCGAGTACAGAGGGCCTTGAGAATCTCGTCCCCCACCAGATGACCATGCTCGTCATTGATCGATTTGAACAGATCGATATCGAACGTCAGCAGCGCCAGCGAACGACCATGCCGCTGCGACCGCAGCACCTCCCGGCGGAAGGCGTCCTCGAAGTACCGGCGGTTGTAGATCCCGGTCAGGGCGTCCACGGTCATCATCTCGTAGACCGCTTCGTGATACAGCGCCTCGACATGGTCTGCCGACAAGAACTTGAAGATGTGATTGCCGACGCGGATCTGGTCACCCGGTCGCAACAGGTGCGACGTGATTCGCTGGTCGTTGACGAACGTCCCATTGCGGCTGTGGTTGTCGGTCAGCATGTATCCCGAGTCGGTCAGTTCCAGGATGGCGTGCGTCCGCGACATGAAGTCGTCGTTGATTTCAATGGTGCAAGTCTGTTCTCGCCCCATCGTGATGCGACGGAAGTTGAGCGGAATCAGGCTACCACTGACGCCCGCCGGGTAAATGCGGACGAGACAGGACTGCTGGTCATCGCGAATCGACGGATCCGCCGCAACACTGGACTTGGTGTCGGAGATCTGAAATTGGGGCAGTGTGTGGAGCATGGGCGGATGTCGCGGCGAAGGCGTTGGCTCCCGAATTTCGGGCCGGAACCCGATTCTCGGGATGAAGGTCGTACAGAACTCTGGGCAACCGTAGCTTGACTCAATCCAAGGCGTTGAGAATCTGACTCATCGCTGTGGGAAGTTTGCAACGCAGAGTGCGATTATGCGGCCTGCGCGGCCTGACACACACTCCTCCTGAGTTCGTCCGTCCACCCTCTGCCCCCCAATACGACCCGCAATTCTCACACCTGTGTTCGTTCCATCAAGACGAGTGTGTGCATCAGAAAAGTAGGCAGCCCCCACACCAGAAGACCTCCCCCACACGGATTCAGCGGCATCGGATGGTGAACATGCGAACGCAAAGGAAAGGCGGAATTGAAACACAACGCGGCATCGCCGCAACCCAAGTGATCTGCCGCACACCAGACTCTGACGACTCAGCGGTTCGCTGTCGTCGTCATGTGGCCCCCCCGCCCGCCCCCGCCT
>JAYWFM010000360.1:0-8726 GCA_043778825.1 Planctomycetota bacterium
CCCTCGAAACGCCACAATCCTGGCCGCTCTCAGCCAGCAGGCCCAAGAATCCTGGATTATCGCCTCGGTGGACAGATCAATCTTGGACAAACTCCTAGCAGTACACGAACGCCGAACGCGGGCGAAGCAGCCTCAAGGCTGAACTCCAACAGTCTCTCAATCGACAGAAAGCCCACCGGTTGCAACCGGTGGGCTGTGTGCCAAGCCGGAACGGAATGAATTCCGTTTTACAAGCAGTCAGTGCATCGCGCTGCGCCCCGAGCGTTCCAGCACATACAGAGCGCTGTGGGCCCGCCAGTTCGAGAGCCAGGCCCGCTCCATCGCCACATGCCCGATGATTGGCATCTCCTTGACGATGCGGAAGTTGCCGTGGGCGGCCAGATCGCGGAAGTCGAGCATCGACAAGAAGTGGACGTTGGGCGACTCGAACCACTCATAGGGGAGCGACTCCGTCACCGGGGCTCGACCCTGAAGCATGATTTGAGTGCGGATGCGCCAGTGCCCAAAGTTCGGCACCACGATCAACGCCCGCTGGGCCACCCGCAGCATCTCATTCAGCACTTGCAGCGGACGGGTGACCTGTTGCAGCGTCTGGCTCAGGACTGCGTAGTCGAACGTCCCCTCGGGGATGTCCTGCAGCCCCAGATTCAGGTCGGCCATGATCGCCGACACGCCCCGATGCACCGTCGCCAGAAACGCCTCGCGGTCCCGCTCGATCCCCAGCACCGAACACCCATGCTCATCCCGCAGCCGCGCGATCAATCGCCCATCGCCACAGCCGAGGTCGATCACCCGACCGCCGTCGGCGATCTGACTCATCAGGATGTCATCAATGAACGCCGCGCGGTGGTCGACCATCGCGAGTTGTTTGGCACACATGGGAGGGGCTCGTGGGGGATTGAGGCCAAGTGGATTTATCATCGCGGACGCGAGGGGGAGTGCAAGGGTGGGAGGGGAGTGGAAGGGGAAGAGGGGAGGAGGGGAGGAGTACTTTTCATTTCGTACTTTTCATTTTGCACTGTCTGCAAAGTGAGAAGTGCAAAGTGAAGACTTCCTCTCTGGCTGAAGGCTGATGGCTGAAGGCTGATGGCTTCCCCTGGGGAGTGGGCACGGCGGATTGAACTCGTGGCGGGTTCCACGTACAACCAGCGGTTGCACTGTGGCCATTCTTGCGAAGAGAGATTCTGTCGTGTCGAACACTCTGTTTGGTTCCCTTCCCGCTGAGTTGGAAACGAACCCGCTGCTGACCGAGCGCGGGACGCCGCGATTCGATCGCATCGAGCCGGAACATATCGTCCCGGCGGTGCGATTCGCTTTGGCCCAAGGGGAACAGGCTCTCCAACAGATCGAGGCCCACATCCAGCCGACCTGGACCGGGGCGGTTGAGGTGTTTGACTCGCTCAACCGAATGTTTGAACGCTCCTGGGGGCCGGTGACGCACCTGTTCGGGGTGATGAACTCGGACCCACTGCGAGAAGCCTTCGAGACCGTGCAGCCCGAGGTCGTCCAGTTCGGCCTTCGCATCTCGCAGAGTGAGCCCGCGTATAAAGCCTTGAAAGCACTCCAGGCTGGCCCCGAGTGGAGCCGCCTCGACGCCGCACAACAGCGAATCGTCGACCGCAAGATTCTCAGTTGCGAGCTGTCGGGGATTGGGTTGACGGGAGCGGAGCGCGAGCGGTTCAACGCCATCGAGACGGATTTGTCGCAGGCAGGGACGGAGTTTTCGAACCATGTGCTGGACTCGAACAAGGCGTGGTCATTGTTGATCGAATCACCCGACGACACCGAGGGCTGGCCCGAGACATTGCGGCGGATGACGGCGTCGGCGTTCAATCGCTCGAAACCCGAGGGAGCCGCCGAGGCCACGCCGGAGAACGGCCCGTGGCGAGTGACGCTGGAGATGCCGATCTTCAACCCGTTCATGCAGCACTGCCGCAACCGCTCGTTGCGCGAGCAGGTGTACCGAGCCTACATGACGCGGGCCTCATCCGGGGAACTCGACAACTCGGCACTGTGTGTGAAGCACCTCGCGCTGCGGCAGGAGAAGGCTCGCCTGCTGGGGTTCAAGACCTATGCGGAACTCAGTCTGGCCCAGAAGATGGCCCCCGATGTGGCTGCCGTCGAAAAGATGTTCGAGACGCTGCTCACGGCCTCGCTGGCAGCAGGTCAGCGCGATCTCGAACAGGTCTCCGAACTCGCTCGCAGCCGGGGCCAGAGCGAGCCGATCGCGCACTGGGATGTCCCGTTCTGGGCGGAGCGATTGCGGGAGGAACGGTACGACTTTAAGGAGGAAGAGCTGCGGCCCTACTTCTCACACGAGATCGTGCTGAAGGGGTTGTTCGACCTGCTCACGACACTGTTCGGGATCACCATCGAACAAGAGGATGTCCCGACGTGGCACCCGGATGTGCGGTATTATGCCGTGCGCAATGAGGCCGGTCAGCCGATCGCGGGGTTCTTCTATGACCCGTACTCGCGGCCCGAGACGAAGCGGCCCGGAGCCTGGATGGATGACTGTTTGAGTCGTCGGCCGCAGGGAAATGAGTTCCAGTTGCCGGTGGCCTATCTCGTCTGTAACGCGACTCCGCCGATGGGGGACACGCCCTCGCTGATGGGGTTTCGCGAGGTCGAAACGCTCTTCCACGAATTCGGACACGGTCTGCAACACATGCTGACGACGGTCGACTATCCCGATGCCGCCGGGATCAGCGGAGTCGAGTGGGATGCCGTCGAGCTGCCGAGCCAGTTCATGGAGAACTGGTGCTATCACCGCCCGACACTCGACAAACTGGCCCGGCACTATCAGACGGGCGCAGCTCTGCCGGATGAACTGTTCCAGAAGATGGTCGCGGCGAAGACGTACCGCGCCGGTTCCATGATGCTCCGTCAACTGACGTTCGGCATGACCGACATTCAGTTGCACTCGGTGTTTGATCCCCAGGGGAGCGAGAGCATCTTCGACGTGCAGAAGCGGGTGATGGATCGGGCGTCTGTGCTGCCGATGTTTCCCGACGACCGGTTTTTGTGCGCGTTCTCGCATATCTTCGCGGGCGGCTATGCAGCCGGTTACTACAGTTATAAATGGGCCGAGGTGCTCAGTGCGGATGCGTTCTCGGCGTTCGAGGAAGCGGGTCTCGATGACGAGGCGGCTGTCCGCGCGACGGGGCGGCGATTCCGGGATACGGTGCTGGCCCTGGGCGGCAGTCGACATCCGATGGAGATCTTCCGGGAGTTCCGGGGTCGCGAACTCTCGGCGGAGTCGCTGCTGCGTCACAATGGGTTGTCCTGAGCGAGTCTTCCAGAGCGGTGTGGGTGCCCTGGAATTCTAGGGCGTGAAGACTCGCGTGGGTGAGTATAAATAGTTCGCGCGCGGACCTTTTCTTTTCCGAGGAGGCTGACTAAGCTCCGGACCACATTCGTGATTTCACACCCGTTGGATTCAGTGGGGCCTAATCCACATGCGACTCGTCGGGGCCGTCTTTCGAATTGCACTGTATGTCGCTCTGGGAGCGTGGGGGGGACTCCCTCCGCTTGTCCGGGCCGCTGACCCTCCCGCCGCTGCTCCCGCTCCCCAAATCACCGAGGCGATGGACCATTGCGAGCCGCTCTGGGAGAGCATGCGTTCTGATATCGTGTCCTGCGAAGTCCAGTTTCGAAAAATCTTTCGGGTCAAGCCCATCGCTCCGCTGACGCGCGATCAAGTTCTCGACTTGCTGAAGCGTCATGATCTGGGGGAGCACCCCGAGCGGGCTCCCGATTTCCTGCGCGGGGTGGCGGGCCCGGATGCCAAGGTCGAGGTTCCCACGCGCCACCTGTTTGTCCAGGGGCAGCACCGCAAGCACGATCTCGGACTGTTGACGTACGTGAACGACGACAACTTCAGCTTCGTGCATGACGGGGACAACAAGCAGGTCCACGTCTACGAACGGGGTCGCAATCCGGTCAGCCATCCCGGTCTGGAAATCTTCCGCAGCCCCCTGCAATCACGGGCGGAGGGCTACCTTCCAGACCGCGCGGAACGCGACGAGGGCCTCCTGCGGCTGATCACCGTCACACCAGCGACGAGTCAGGTGGGAGAGCTTCTGTCGACGAATACGATCGACTGGGCCACGGGAGTCGTACTCCGTCGGTTACGGCTCATGAATGGGGAGATTCTCCAGGAAGTGGACTACTCCGGCCTGACGACGTTTGCTGGCGGAATCACGATTCCCCGGTGCGTGCTGACGGCCCGCTATGCGAAGGGGACACTCCAGAATCTGGATCTGGCCTTGCTGGACGAGGTGCGGCTCAACGAAGCGATCCCGGATTCGATCTTTGTGGTTTCCAAGCCCAAGGGTTGGCCGGTGTTGGATTTTCGGGAGCAGGCCAGCGGCACGGGCATTCCGGCCCCCAAGGATGAGCTCGAGGATGTCCGCACCCTGATCCCCTCATTTGCCCTGAACCCGCCCGGCCCCGACTTTGCCAAAGAGAACGAGGACCGCCCCCTGCCGGTCTCGAAACGAACCTTTCTCGTCCTGAACGGACTGGTTCTGGTTGCCCTGGGCATTTGGATGTGGAAGCGGGCGTCACTCAAAGAACCGAATCACTAGATTCTCGTCACGGGTCGGATGGACCGACTGGGATCGAGGATGGTTGAAGGAGAGTTTGCATGAAGAAGTTTCTGATGCCTGCGATGCTCCTGTTCGCGGGGGCTGCCTCGCTGTATGCCAGTGGAGATTGCGGTGTGAACCCCGTGATCCACGTGCCCTCGAAATGCGAGGCCCCCTACGAAGCCCCACCCAATCAGCCCACCGGAACGTGCATGCGGATGACCGATGGGTCGTGCTTTGCCGCGGGCTGCTCCGATCTCGTGTGGAGCAATGGCGTCCCCGGTAAATGTGGGAACGGGATCATCACGGAGAACAATGTTCCCCGCTGTATGGAATCGTGGGCTGTGACGAATATCACACTGCATGAATACGTCATGGAGTGTGAGGACGACGGGACTGCCTGCAAGTGCGCGCTCCAGTCGACTGGCGTGTCGACCCCCACTCCGGTCTGCAACTGCCAGGACATGGAACCACTGCACTGAGATTCCTGGACTGGCGATCTATGGACCGGGCGATCTATGGACCGGGCGATCTATGGGCCGGGCCATCGCAGGTGTCGTTTGAATCGAGAGACATCGCTCCCGGCAGGGGTGGGAGCGATGTCTTTTTCTGCTCCATGAGCTTTCGGTTCGCTCTCGGACCGACGCCCAGTCTCAGGGAATCCACCACCCGTGCCCTTCATCGACATCCACACGTTCCCGGCCATCGAGCCGGTCCCCGGCTGCCGGATGCGGACGCCCTTTGGGCAGCATCTGATGCTGTCGTACCTCGAAATGGACGACGGGGCCGAAGTCCCGCTGCACCATCACCCCCATGAGCAGGGGGGCATCCTGCTCAAGGGCCAGGTCCAACTCACGATTGGCGACGAGACGCGCATCGTCCAGGCGGGGTCGCTGTTTATCATCCCCCCGAACGTGCCGCACCGGGCTGTGGCGATCCACGGACCAGCCACTGTACTCGATGTCTTCAGCCCGATTCGCGAGGACTACGCCGCCCAGATGAACACGTACATCCCCCCGGTGGGGTCGCCATTGACGTAGCGAATGCGAGTCGCCGAGCGACATCCCCTACGACGCCACGAACCGTTGGTATTGCCCGGCGTAGGTGCCGTGAAGTTGCAGTAGTTCGTCGTGCGTTCCCTGCTCCACCAAGCGGCCATGATCGAGGACCAGCACGAGGTCGGCCTCGCGGATCGTACTCAGGCGGTGGGCCACGACGAAGCTGGTGCGGCCTGCGAGGAGTTTGGCCAGGGCCGTTTGCAGCTGGTCTTCGGTCTGGCTATCGATGCTGCTTGTCGCCTCGTCGAGAATGAGAATTCGGGGGTCGTCGATCATCGCGCGGGCGAAGCAAATCAGTTGCCTTTGGCCGAGAGAGAGCGACACGCCGCGTTCGCCGACGGGGGTGTGGATGCCTTGCGGCAGGGCAGCGATGAGGTCGGCACAGTCGAGTTGCTCGAAGACCCGCCGGACTTCTTCGTCCGTGGCGCTCGGTTTCGCGAACCGGACATTCTCCGCCACGGTGCCGAAGAACAGAAAGTTCTGTTGCAGCACGATCCCCATGCGGTGATGCAGGGCGTCACCGCTGAGGGTCTTGATATCGTGGCCATCGATCAGCACGCGGCCCGAGTTGGCGAGATAGAACTTCGACACCAGGTTGATGATCGTCGTCTTGCCACTGCCGGTATGGCCGACGAGGGCGATCGTCTGGCCGGGCTTCACCACGAAATTGAGATCGATCAAGACCGGGCGGCCTTTCTCGTACTCAAAGTTCACGCGCTCGAACGCCACCTCCCCCTTCAAATCGGCCAGCGAGATCGCATCCGGCGGGTCGACCCAATCGGGCCGCGTGTCGAGCAACTGAAACAGCCGCTCGGCCCCGGCCATGGCGGTCATGGCCTGGTTGTACTGGTTGCCCAGGATCGAGATCGGGGCGAAGAACAGATTCGCCATGAAGAAGAACCCGACCAGATCGCCGACGTTCGTGGTACTCCCCGGTTGGAAGGCCCGCCACCCGCCGACGATCAGCAACAGCGCGATAAACACCTGGCTGTTGAGTTCCAGCAGCGGCAGGAACTGGCCGTGCGTGCGCATCACCACGGTGTTGAACTTCGAGTGGTCCTCGGCGAGTTCCTCGAAGATCAGGGCGTTCTCTTCTTGCCGTACGAACGCCTGTGTCACGCGGATGCCGACCACCGACTCGGCCAGCGTCGCGGTGATCCGGCTGAACGACTCGCGCATGTTCCGCAGAGCCACGCTCAGCTTCTTGTGGAAGTGCTGGTTGATGAACCAGATGACCGGAGCCAGACCGAGGACAATCAGAAACAGCGCCCGGTCGTACCACAGCATCGCCGTGGCTGCGAGGAACATCTGGCCGACCTGCACGAGACTCACGAAGAGTACGTCCTGAACCCCCAGCCGCAGATCCTCGACATCCGAGGTCATGCGGCTGATGACGCGGCCGACCTTGGTCTGGTGGAACCAGCGCATCGGCATGCGCTGGATGTGGGCGAAGACCGCCTTGCGGATATCGGTGACGACGGCCTCGCCCAGTTCGAGGGCCAGCCGCTGCCGAAAGTGCATGACGATCTGCGTCGTCAGTGCCAGGACCGCAAAGATCGCCGCCCCCCACATCACTCCAGGGACACTCTTCTCTGCCACCGGCCCGCGAATGACAGCGGCCACCATCCACGTCAACGCGGGGAGCTGAAACGACCGCAGCCCCACCGTCACCAGCAACCAGTTCCGCTTCGCCGCATACGGCCGCGTGAACTCGAACAGCCGCATGATGAGCTTGTAGTCGAGCGGGCGCTGGCGCGGCTCGTCCTCGCGGGCGATGTGCCGGGTGAGGGAGCGGTGCAGCGTTGTGACGGAGGCGGTCGGCATGCGGTGGAGCAGTGGGGACTACGAGGCGAACCGAGAACCGCAGCAAACTTCCGAAGTCTCCGAAGACTTCGGAAGTTTTGGGAGAGGCTCTATGAACGACGCTGGATGCGGCGGGAGATTTCGTGCAAACGGGCTTCCATGCCGAGTCCCAGTTGAATCAGTTCCGCGTAGGCGAACCAGAACAGCGCACTGGCGGAGAGCATCAGTGTGGTTAGCATGATCCCCATGAATGCCGTGATCTTGGCCTCCATCACCGGGGCATTGACGACCGCGAACAGCCCCAGCAAGATCGCCAGACCAATGAAGGCCAGATGCAACCAGCCAATGATCCGCAAGACATTGGAGATCGTCTTCAGAGCGGGCCGAGTGGGCAGAGGGGCGACATCATCCCCCTCATCGTCATCCGCGGGCTGGGTCAGTCGAGTGAGCTGGTCTTTGGCTTTCGGGGCTGCGGCCTGGGCGGTCGCGGGAGCGATGTCATCGAACGACGGAAATTCGGGAGCCGCCTCGACTGGGGAAAGGGAAGCTGCGGGACTCGCGAAGTCCGGGAGGTCGGCCACGGTGACACTTCCGGAGCCCGCCATCAACCCGGAGAAATCGAGTTCTTCGGCGGGCGCGGCTGCGGGTGGGGATGGGGCCGAGGGCGCAGGCTTCGCGGCGGCTTTGGGCTTGGCCGGAGCCGGGGGAGGTGCCGCCGGTGCGGGGGCTGGCGCATCGACATTCAGAAAATCGAAATCCCCGAGTCCTTCCGGCTCGGCAGCGGGCGGGAGTGGAGCCGCTGCCGCTGGCTTCGCGGCGGCCTTCGATTTCGCCGGAGCCGGTGCGGGGGCGGGTGAATCGACATTCAGAAAATCGAAATCCCCGAACCCTCCCGGCTCCGCAGCAGGCGGCGGAGCCTGGGCTTCGATCGTGAACGTCTTCTGACACTGTCGACAGCGACACTTCTTCCCGAGGTTCTTTTGATAGACCTCATCGGAGACCACTTGCGGAGTTTGACAGTGCGGGCAAATCAGAGTCGGCATGGTTTCGTCGGGGGTGGAAGGAAGGCGGAGCGGGATCGCGATTCGTATCTTGGGTTCTCGGCCCCCTAAATGCCACCGCACACGGCCTGGAAGACATGGCAAGTGTGTGCATCACAAAAGCAGGCAGAGTTTCATCACAGCTCCCAGACACCGGAAGAACACGGGGTCTGGCAATCCGCGGCACAGGAGATCACTCGATCCAGCGCCACGGAAATTGGAAACGCAGAGGGCGC
>JAYWFM010000361.1:0-21308 GCA_043778825.1 Planctomycetota bacterium
TCAGCTGACCCCCAGAATAGGCGAGCCGGGCGGCGTCAGCCCCCGGACTCTGGCGACCCTCGAAGGAGTCCGGGGGCTGACGCCGCCCGGCTCGCCCGCGACTTCGTAGGAGGCTGGCAGACCACGCCAGATTGAGCCCTCGCATTCACAAACTCGACAGCCGCCAAAACCCCGTTTCACCAGGCCACCCCAGGCGTGTGGCCAACGTCCCCGTGTGGACTTTCGGCAACATGCTGGATCTCGCATACGAATGGTGTATGCCAACCCGAGGGTCATCAAACCCCTGGGAATGGCTCGGGAGCCTGCGATTTCCTGAGCCTCCTGTGCCCCCCGCGTTGTAGTCTCAGAATGCCAGACTTTCGACTGGACTCTGCGCCTCTTCGAGAACTCCGTCATGAGCCAGCCCACCGTCAGCATCGTCATTCCCAGCTACAACCGGGCGCATCTCATCGCCGAGACGCTCGCTTCGGTCGCCGCGCAGACGTTCACCGACTACGAAGTCCTGGTGATCGATGACGGGTCGAAGGACAACACCGAGGAAGTCTTGCGGCCTTGGTGTGCGCAGGACTCCCGCATCCGCTATGTCAAACAGCCCAATGGCGGCGTGTCGAGCGCGCGGAATCATGGGCTGCGGCTGGCACGCGGGGAATTCATCGCGTTCCTCGATTCGGACGATCTGTGGAGTCCGTGGAAGCTCGCCCTGCAGGTCCAGCTGATGCGGGCACTGCCCAACGTCGGGATGCTGTGGACCAATATGGACACCATCGACGAGCAAGGCCAGCCGCTCACGCCGAACTACCTGCGGACGATGTATTCGTCCTATGAGGGCCACGGACCCGAGTACCCGTTCCGGGGATCGCGGGCCTTGCAGGCTCTGCCGGGCTTGGAGCCGACCGCCATCCCCGCCGAGGTCTCGCCGCTGACCCATGTCCGCACGGGCCGCATCCTCCGCGAGATGGTCTACGGCAATCTCGTCCATACCTCCACCGTACTGCTCCGCAAGTCGGTGGCCGATCGGGTCGGCCCATTCGATGAAGCCATGCGCCGGGCCGGGGAGGATTTCGACTACCACCTCCGCACCTGCAGCCTGACCGATGTGGCCTACCTGGATGTGTCTTCCATGCTGTACCGAATCGGCATGAACGACCAGATCACCAGTCCCGACAACAACGTGTACTTCGCCCGGTCGTACCTGATCTCGATTAAGCCATTCCTCAAGGTGCCCGGCCTGATGACGGGGCGCGAGCAGCGAAAAATCCTGGCCGAGTCGAATCGCTGGCTGGGAGAACAGCTGCTGGAGAGTGGCAGTCGGCTGGAGGGGCTGCAGTGCCTGCTCCAGAGTTGGTTCAACGAGCCATGCCGCGTGGCCACGCTCAAGCATTTGCTGAAAGGCTGCCTGCCGTTTCACACGCTGCGGCGGGTGCGGGATGCGGTCCGAGTGGCGCGAGCCCCGCTGGCGATGGGTCACGGATTGCATCCGGTGAAGAGTTCCGGCGGGCACTGAAAAACTCTGTACGTCGTCGTAGCGTGGGCTTTAGCCCACGCTTCCCTGACGAGATACTTCGCACGGTCCCGAGTGATTCGTAGCTGCCCCTCGCCAGAGGGCGGGCACGCACGCCCAGTCGCCCACGTTCTGGCGAAGCGTGGCTACTTCCTTCAGGATAACACTCCCGCGTGGGCTAAAGCCCACGCTACCGGTACGACCGCGAAACTCCGTAAACATTGCCTGATACGAGTCGGCAGCACGAATGGGCTCCCACCGATGAGAGAGCCCCCGTGGCCGGAGTCGCTGACGGGGCAGGGCCGCGTTAGAATGTCCGATTCTCCGTTTTTCCTCCACAGCGGTGATCCGTCCCCCGGGCGAATCCGTTTCGAGGAGACCAGCTGGCTGCGCCCACCGTCCCCGTGTGTGTCGCCCAGCCGCACTCTGAGTAGGTCCGATGGAACAGCAGCCGCAATCCCCTTTCGACCGTAGTCAGCTCTTCAAGATGCTGTTCCTCGGTGCCATTTTGATGGTTTGGATGCCGCTGGCTCCGAAGCTGTTTCCGGGGCTGTTTGGGGGAAAACCACCCGCTGCAAACGCTCCGGTCGTTAAAGAGGCCGGGGAGAAGCCCAAGCCCGCTGACGGGGCCGGGAAGCCCGCTGGCGTCGCGCCCGAGGTCAAGCCGGTTCCGGGCATCGTTCCCGCTCCGGTCGTTCCGGCTGTGGTGCCCGCTGTCCCCGCCGTCGTCTTCGCGGAAGCCAAGCCCACGCACCACACGCTCGGCGCGAGCGAGCGTGGCAAGGGGTTCTTCCTCCAGGTGAATCTGACCTCGAAGGGAGCGGCCGTCGAATGGGCCCAGTTCAACGATGAGCGGTACAGCGTGCTGGAGGACCGCAAGATCCCGCTGAAGATTCTGGGCAACCGCATCAAGGACGCCGATGGCACCGAGCCGGACTCGTTCCAGACCGCCATTGAGGCCATCGACGCCAAGATCCAACAACTTAAGAAGTCGACTCGCACGGCACACTGGGAACTGCTCCCGGGTGCGACGACAGAGACGGCGACATTCCGGCTTCAAGATCCGAATGGGGAGTTCGCGGTCCGCAAGATCTATACCCTCCACAAGGGCCACGAACAGGATCGGGACGCGGACGCCCAAGGATATCTCCTCGATCTGGACATCGAGTTCGAGAACCTGACCGCCGTCGAAATCAAGCAGACCTACAAGCTGCAAGGCCCGGTCGGGTTGCCTCTGGAAAACGTCGCCAATACCCGCAATTATATCGAGATCAAGGCCGAGACGCACGATCCGCTGGATCCCGGCGACGTGACTGCCACCTCTCGCACCGCCAGTGAGATCCTGGGGCAGTTCGACAAGGCGATCGCCAAGAATGATCCCGACCAGGTCGAAAAATGGGGTGCCCCGCTGCACTTCGTCGGTGTCGATGTGCAGTTCTTCATGGCCCTCATGAAGCCCAAGGCCGACCAGTGGCTCGACGCGGACAAAGATGGTCGACCGGACACGTACCTGACGATGGTTCGTCCGATGATTATTACTCGGGACAAGAAGAAGGCCCCCCGCAGCGACATCAGCGTGATGCTCACCTCGGCGCAGCTGGTCGTGCCGCCGAAGGGGACGGTCAAGCACTCCTATGAGATCTTCCTGGGACCGAAGCGGACTTCGCTGGCGCGGCCTCTCGGCGAGGAGTCGGCCCTCAACTTCGGTCGGCTGGCGGTCATCACCAAGACGATGGTGTGGATACTGCAATTCTTCCGCTATAGCTGCCATCTGCCGTACGGACTGGCGATCATTCTGCTGACGTTCACGGTCCGCATGTGCCTGCTGCCGATCACCAAGAAGCAGGTGTACGACGGCGAGAAGATGAAGCTCATCACGCCGGAGCTGACCAAGCTCAAGGCCAAGTACGCCAACGAACCCGAGAAGTTTGTCGGGGCCCAGCGCGAACTGATGCGGCGTTACAACCACAACATGTTCGGCGGCTGCCTGCCCCTGTTTCTGCAATTGCCGATCTTCATCAGCTTGTACAACGCGCTGTACACCGCGACCGACCTGCGGATGTCGCAATTCCTGTGGATCGACAATCTGGCGGCTCCGGATGCCCTGTTCGGGTTCGGGGTGGAGATCCCCTGGATTGGATCAACCTTCAATCTGTTGCCGCTGCTGAACGTGGGTCTGTTCCTGTTTCAGCAGAAGCAGATGATGCCGCCCGCCCAGAACGAAGAAGAGGAGATGCGGAACAAGATGATGAGCTACATGACCGTGCTCATGGGGTTCATGTTCTACACCGTTCCCGCCGGGTTGTGTCTGTACTTCATTGCGTCGAGTCTGCTCGGCATGGGGGAACGGCATCTGCTGAAGAAGCTCATGCCTCCGATCGTGCGGAAGCCGGAGAACATGCCCGAATTGATCGACCCGAACCGCCCGAAATCGTTCTGGGAACGGATGCTCGCCGCCGCCGACGCCGCCAAGCAGCAGACCGACGGCCAGGGCAACCGCCCGCGCGGCGGCCGCTGAATGCCGTCGCCACCCGACAACAGACTTCCGAAGTCTCCGAAGACTTCGGAAGTCTGACGCTCACCCGCCCGTGAAATGCGAGTCGCGGAGCGACATCGCCTACGATCGAGGATCATCATGCCCCAGCCCACCCGCGACCTGCTGGAGACCTTCGACAACCCGTTCCCGCAACGGGACTACTTCGTCGATACGGTCTGCCCCGAGTTCACCTCGATGTGCCCCAAAACCGGCCAGCCCGACTTTGGCACGATCACGATCTCGTACATCCCGGATCGGCTGTGCTATGAGCTGAAGTCACTCAAACTCTACTTGCAGCAGTACCGCAACCACGGGGCGTTCTACGAGAACGTCACGAACACCATCCTCGACGATCTCGTCGCCGCCACCCAGCCGCACTGGATGAAAATCACCGCCGACTTCACCCCCCGCGGCGGCATTCGCACCACGGTGATCGTGGAGCATCCGCCACGCACCGGGCGACCGACACTGTAGCTGCGTTCGCCAGAACGCGGGCGAACAGAGGGGGTAGTCAACCGGGCAGTGACTTCGGGTGGCTTTCCAACACAATTCAACGCCAAGACGCGAAGACGCAAAGTAAGATCAGAAGAATCCATGATCCTTCCCCCTTTGCGACCTTGCGCCTTGGCGTCTTTGCGTTCCATAAAATCGATTCTCTAATTGGACATCGCCATTTATTCAGAGTATCAGCACTGGAGAGGAACTCACCGATCCGTATCGCGACTCAAACGACAGGGATGCGACAGCCTTCCCCATTCGCGCTCCCTTTGATTCGCGCGGAAAATAGGATTCCCGCGCGAATCAAAGGGAGCGCGAATGGGGAAATGAACTGGCGTCTCTTGCACCACTGACGGGGCATCGCTGAGAAAGTGGCTCTGTCCAACTCACCACTGGAACGGAATCCTATCATTCTCCGAGCGACCGCACACCCTGTGCGACGTTGTCCCCGCCTAATGGTGGGCCGTCGCTCCCTCCCCGCGTTCTGGCGAACGTAGCGACAAAGTCGAGAACCCCCGGCCTGTCCTTGTGCCCGGACGATCCCATGAGCCAAAATAGCCGCCAGCGATTCGGCGGCCCGAATCGTCCCGCCTGGTTCCGCTTCCGGGGACTTCGGCTCGGGTGACGTGGGGATTTCCCGTTCATCCAGGTCCGGTGTCGCCTCCTGCCGTGATGAGCTCGCTTCATGATCTCCAGCTTGCTGAACTGGTTTGATGACCGGACCGGATACCGTGCGTTCGTCCACGAAGCACTGAACGAGCGCATCCCCGGAGGAGCCCGTTGGCGGTATGTGTGGGGCAGTACGCTGACCTTCACGTTCGTGATGCAGGTCATCACCGGTCTGATGCTCTGGATGGGCTACAGCGCCAGCACGAAGACGGCCTGGGAAAGCGTGTACTACATTCAGAACGAGATGACGCTCGGCTGGCTCGTCCGCGGCATCCACCACTTCGCTGCTCAGGCGATGGTGATCCTGTTGGTGATTCACCTCGTGCAAGTCGTCATCGACGGGGCGTACAAGGCTCCGCGTGAGGTCAACTTCTGGCTCGGACTGGTGCTGATGCAGATCGTGATGGGCCTGGGCCTGACTGGGTATCTGCTGCCGTGGGACCAGAAGGGGTACTACGCGACGCAGGTCGCCACCGAGATCATGGGCTCCACGCCGGTCATCGGCCCGGACATCCAGAAGCTGGCCCAGGGCGGCAGTGAGTACGGCCATCACACGCTGACGCGGTTCTTCGCCATGCACGCGGGGGTGCTGCCGGCTTTGCTGGTCGTGTTGCTCGGGCTGCATATCTATGTCTTCCGGAGGCACGGGATCACGGTTCCCGATCCACAGCGGAAGCCGGATGCGGAGTTCTGGCCGGATCAGGTCCTGATGGATGGCATTGCCTGTCTGGCGGTCCTGGCGGGCGTGATGACACTGACGCTCTGGCATCACGGGGCCGAACTCAGTGCCCCGGCTAACCCCGCTGAGGCGTACAACGCGGCCCGACCCGAGTGGTACTACCTGTTCCTGTTCCGGTTCCTCAAGTTCGAGTGGGTCTCCCAACTCGGCGAGATCACGCATCTGGGCGAAGCGTTCGGAGCGATCGTAATTCCGGGCGTGCTGATGACGATTCTGGCAGCCATGCCCATCGTCGGTCGCCAGCGGGCCGGTCATCTGTTCAACCTGTGGTTCCTGGGCATCGTCATGCTGGGAGCCGGGAGCCTGACCGGGTACGCCCTGTACGAGGACTGGTATCAGGACGACGCCGACAGCCGCGACTTCCGCCTGGCCGTGCATCAGGCTCACGTCGACGGTGCCCGCACGGTCGAACTGGCCCAATCGACCACCGGCATCCCCGCCGATGGAGCGATCTCGCTGCTGCGGAATGACCCGCTGACTCAGGGGTCGCACCTGTTCCGGACCTACTGTCTCGAATGCCATCAATCACCGGGGATCGACTTCCCGCTCCCCGCCAAGGGGAAGGGGCAACTCTCGCCCGGACAGAAGCCTCCGCAAGGCCCGCAACTGGCCGACCTCCTGCACCGCGAGACGATCAACTTCGGCAGCCGCGACTGGATCAAGTCGGTCCTCACCGACTTCGAGGGACACTTCGGGGCGCTGAAGAACATTACCGTCGAGAACCATGCCTCACCGGAGCGTGCGAAGGGAGCAGCTGCGATCCTCAGCGGTTCGATGAAGGACTGGTCCGCCACGAACGGCCCGCTGCTGAAAGACCCGGCCAACGCTGCTGACTTCGAGGGGCTGGTGGAGTTCCTCTACGCTCAGGGCGACCGCGAGGATGCCTTGCCCGACAACGATCCCAAAGTCCGCCGGGGCCGCGAGGTCTTTGCCACCGGAAAGCTGGCCAAGGGAGAATTCCACTCGGCCTGCATCGATTGTCACGCCATGCACGTCCAGGGCGAACCCGATCCGCTCTCGACCGACCTGTTCCCGATCCTGACCGGGTACGCCGGGAAGGACTGGCTCAAGCAGTTCATCGCCCACCCCCAAGCCCACTACGCCGGTGAGTCCGGCAACAACGTCATGCCCGGGTTCCAGGACCAACTGACCGAGAAGGAACTCGACCTGCTCGTGCGATACCTGACGGGGGATTACTACCGGAGTGAGACGGGGCACGCGGCTGCGGCGAAGTGACAAGTTTTGTAGAGTGGGGCAAGCCGCTTCCCACAAAAAGACCTCTGGATTAAGGTGCCACATGGGTTTGCCTCAACGTGTCGCCGTTCTCACGCCCGCCGAGTACCTCGGAATCGAGCGAACCGCCACCTCCCGTAGCGAGTATCTCCGAGGTGAGATGTTCGCGATGGCGGGCGGATCGCCGACACATAGTCGTATCAAGACCAATGTCCTCGGCGAACTTCGCAGCCGCCTCAAGGGAAATCCCCGTGCCCCGTTTGACAGCGACCTGCGAATCAAATGTCCGACGGGTCTGTACACCTATCCCGATGCGAGCGTGATCTGTTCCGAACTGGAATATGACGACGAACAGCAGGACACCGTGCTCAACCCCACGTTGCTGATGGAGGTCCTGTCGAAGAGTTCCGAAGCCTACGACCGTGGGAAGAAGTTCGACCACTACCGCACGATTCCGTCGCTCCGCGAATACGTGCTGATCTCTCAGGATGAACCCATGATTCAGCGATTCCTGCGGAACGACGACGACACTTGGACGCTGAGCGCGGTGGCTGACCTCAATCAGAGTATCAGGCTTCAGTCTCTGGGAATCGAACTGCCGCTCGCGGAGGTCTATGAGCGAGTCGATTTCACTGCCGACGTGACGGAGGAAGCGTCTCCCACCGAGAGGAAGCAGTAACGCCATCAGGGCGGAAGGCGGGCACGTTGGAAACGTGCCCCACTCCGCATGGCCAGCCATACAATTTCCGGAAAGGAACTCGCCTCGTGTGAGGCATGTCGGATAGAATCCATCCTGCGATGACCTCTGACAGGAACCCGTCCCATGATCAGCGCCGAGTTTGAAGCCGAAGTCAAAAACGGCTGTATCGAGTTGCCGGAGTCTCTTCGCAGCCAGTTTCGCGACCGGATTCGAGTCCGCGTTTCGCGAGATGAGGCTCCTCACGCAGAGTCCCTGTTGGATCAATGGCTGGCGTCCCCGATTCAGATTCCTGGTTTTATCCCGCTGACACGCGAGGATGTTCATGGCCGACGGTGAAGACACTCCGTTTGTGGACAGCAACATCTGACGGGGTGGCACAAAGTGACCGCCAGCGGCACCCGGCGATATGTGTATGAAACACAAGCACTACGATATTGACAAACTCGAATCACAGAGTACACTTACGTCAAAGGTTCCACCCCGATGACAAGAACCCACGGGGTTCTCTGGCTCACGCCGGTAGTCGGGGTGGTCGCATTTCAGTACCACGCCTTCGAGCCGTGCTGGAAGATGTCGAACTCACTTTTCAGTGACGGCTTGATGATGTCATAGCTGCGAGTGTCACCTCTCTCCCATTTTCGACCAATGGCCCAGTTTACGTAGTCAGCCACCTGAAGACCAACAGACGACTTTGAGGCGTGATGATAGATGTTGTATGGCGTTTTCGTCGTGATCTGTTGCGACAGCTGCAACCTGACCGCTTTTTCGATGGCGTCTTTCTTTCGCTTCACTGGAATCGAATCGGTCATCACAACAATGTGACTGTATTGCCCCTCGCACCCATTCATGACATACCGCAGTAGACAGCCCAGCATTTTCGGGTAGAACTTTTCCTCGACATGAAGCGATGGCATCGTCATCCGCTTCTTCACGATGACGCTGTCGAATCGCATCGCCGTCATGTGTGACGAAATCACACCGAACACCTTGTCTCTGATGGCTTGCCTGTCTTCAGCAGCGTGGAAATACTCTAAGTTCAAACCCGACTCAAGCAACGAACACCGCAGGTCGATCAGTGGAGTCGCAAACACAAATGGCCTGGTAGTCGCCACACTGGTAAGCGTGAAGTACTCTGACCCCTTGTTGCTGAAGTCAAAGTTTCCGCCCTCATCCAAGAAGATGAACAACGTGTCGAGAGGCATTGTGTCGGCTCAGCGGGATTCCAGTTGAAATGGAAACACCGGGGTGCGTACAATACGCTCCCCGGGCGACAGGGTTGTGAAAACGTTACTCGGGAACATGGCGCGTGCGTGGAGTTTCTTGCCGGATCACCACTCATGCGTCATGTCATTTGCTGCGGCTGCCGAGCCAGCCAACGACTGTTGTCATTGCTGCCCTCCTCCATCGACCATGAACAGCGATTCGCGGGTTCCATCACGCTTTCCGGTCTTCTTGAACTTTTCAGGATAGGTCATGTAGACCATCTGCCGAATAGACGCTCGCCCCAGTGAGATTGCTTCCGCCATCTCGTTGAGAGTCGCTGGCTGATTACCGGTTGTCTGAAACCACGCCAGCAACTTGCCAACCGACTTCCCCTTTGCTCTGACGGCAGCCTTGGCACTGTCCTCTTTCAGGGTGATTCTCTTCCCCGATCCGCTCCCCACCGTGACTGAAGCTCTACCATCAGGAGCCACCATATCCCGCACCAATGGCTTCAACTCTGGATTAGCATTGATGGCATCCTCCAACTCTTCGAGAAACTTCGCCTTAGCCTCAAGCGCCTGCGCTTGTTGGCGGTACTCAGCGGCTGTGGCTTTCACTCGTTCCGAACTTGACATGGCACATCCCTCCCCTTCTGTGTAGATGAACTGTAGACGCGTCCACGCAACCTGTCAATCGGTACACCGCCTCAACCGGAAGAATCCGTACAAGTTGATTCCAGGATGCCTATACGCCCATGAGGCTGTACCCACACGAAATTCGATGGCGTGTCCACGATGCCAGTGGTATATCTCCAGTCTGGTACTCAACGACTGGTAGACACATCTGCCACAAAGAGGCTGGCTTTTCCTATCAACGGAGGTGGACGGCTTCGACTCTCCATGTGGCGATGTCCGGGAAGTTCGTACTCAAACGGAGTATCGCCCGGGTGCAATCTGGCGGTCGCTTTGGGTCGCCAGTGTGAATCGTGATCGGATCGGTTCGGAAGACAGGCACGTGGGAAACGTGACCCACGGACACCCGCTCCTCGTTTCCGTGCGTCGCCCGCATCGAGCGAGTACGATACGCTCCCGACTCACTCCCCCGACCCATGCGATTGACCGACCCCATGCGACCTGGACAACCGACCGAACAGCTGCCTGACCCGACGATTCGCCTCTCCACGGGGTGGCACTGCCTGCATGCGTATTACCGCGTGAATGCCTTGGCGGTGTCCCTGCTCACTTCGGCGGAAATCGAGGCCGGGTGCGAGGAGTTGCGACAGCTGCTGGTTCCCGGACGTGAGGGCGGGCCGGAGCGGTTGCAGGTGTTTGCGGTGTCGGGGCAGCGGGCCGATCTGGGGCTGATGCTGATGGACCCGGACCCGCTGAAGATCGATGCGGTGTTGCAGGGGATGCGGGCGTCGAAGCTGGGGACCGCGCTGGATGCGACGTACTCGTTCGTGTCGATCACCGAGATTTCGGAGTACGTGCCGACGCTGGAGCAGTATTCCGCGCGGTTGCTGTCGGACGGCACCCCGTCCGACGACCCGGCCTTTGTCGCCAAGATGAAGGCGTACGAACAACGCCTGCCGATGATGAACAAGCAGCGGCTCTATCCGGACATCCCCGAGTGGCCGGTCATTTGCTTCTACCCCATGAACAAGACGCGCGTGCCGGGGGCCAACTGGTTCATGATCCCGTTCAGCGAACGCTCCCGCCTGATGGCCGAACACGCGACCTCGGGGATCAAGTTTGCGGGCAAGGTGTCGCAACTCATCACCGCGTCGACCGGGTTCGACGACTGGGAGTGGGGCGTGACGCTGTGGGGCCGGACTCCGGAGTACATCAAGGAGATCGTGTACACCATGCGGTTTGACGAGGCGTCCGCCAAGTACGCCGCGTTCGGGCCGTTCTACATCGGGTACACGCTGCCAATCGGGGAGTTGTTGAAGCATCTGAAGCTGGCCTAGTGGTCGACCAACTTGGAAATGTGGGGTAGCTGCGTTCGCCAGAACGCGGGGAGCCCGCACTCTGGTGAGTGCAGCTACCAGACAAAATGATGTTGGTCGACCTCTAGTGCCGTGCCAGGACTCAGAATGGGGGTCGGAGTTCAGGCTTTAGCCTGCACCGGAGCAGCCTGAAGGCTGGACTCCAACTCCCCGAGTCCCGTTGCCAAAACACCTCACCCTCCTACAGGTCGCCCCGACTCTGGGGATTCTCAGCAACATCCCCGTTCCGATTCCCCGACAGCTCTCCAGTGGCAAGTAAGCTGGTGAAGCCCGGCGAGTCTGTTAAGCTGAATGGGCGTTGATGTGTGGGCTGCCGGTATAGGAGATTGTCATGCGTGGTTGGATCGCAGTGTGTAGCTTGGCTCTCGGTATGGCTTGGGGCGGCGTGACTCCGCTGTTCGCACAGGCTCCTCCGGAAAAGCCCAAGTTCGATCAGATGATCGAGGGTAAGACCAAAGTCTCCGGCATGTGGACCCTGTACCACAAGGACCAGTCGCTGCTGGCCGAGATCAAGCCGGAGCATCTCGGTCGAGACTTTATCGTCCTGCCTACGATCGCTCGCGGGATCAGCCAGATGCCGATCATTGGCGGCATGTCTTGGTCCACTGGCGATGACGACATGCTGTGGAACTTCCGCAAGGTCGACGACAAGCTGATGCTGCAGCGTCGCAACGTGCGGTTCAAGGCCAAGGCCGGTAGCCCGGAAGCCTCGGCCGTCGAAAAGGCGTACTCGGACAGTGTGCTGTTCGCCCTGCCGATCCTGGCCACCGGACCGAGCGGCGGGATGCTGGTCGATCTGACCCGCGTGTTCATGAATGACAACCTCGACATCGGGCGGGCGATGGGGGGCTTCCAGTTCATGGCCGACCGCTCGACCTGGTCCAAGATCAAGGGCTTCGACGAGAACGTCGAGATTCAGGTGGCAGCCGTCTACAGCTCCGGCAACCCGTTCCAGTCGTTCGACACCGTGCCCGACGCCAAGGGGGCACAGGTCAACATCCACTACAGCATCAGCCTGCTGCCAGCAGTCGGAGCCAATGGCTTCAAGCCGCGTCTGGCCGATGACCGCGTGGGGTACTTCCTGTCGGTCGTGAAGGACTTCTCCGAGAATGGAGATGAGGAGCACTTCGTCCGCTACGTCAATCGCTGGGATCTCCGCAAGAAGGACCCGTCGATCAAGCTCTCCCCGCCGGTCAAGCCGATCAAGTTCTGGATGGAGAAGACGGTTCCCGTGTATCTCCGTCCGACGGTGAAAGCGGGCATCCTGGAATGGAACAAGGCGTTTGAGAAGCTGGGTTATGATGGAGCTGTCGAAGTCGGGCAGCAGGGCGACAACGACTCGTGGGATCCCGAGGACGTGAACTACAACACGTTCCGCTGGATCACCGCTGAGGCCGGATTCGCGATGGGACCATCCCGCGTCGATCCGCGCACGGGGCAGATTCTCGATGCCGACATCATCTTCGACGCCGGGTTCCTCGACTCCTGGAACCATCGCTGGGAGACGTTTAGTCCTTCAACTGTGGCCGCTCTCGCTCCGAACGCGACTCCGTTCATGAAGACGCCGGAACCGGGCAACCCGTTCGCACATCATCACGGCACCGGACACACCTGTTCTTACTGTCAGGACCAGCAGTGGCAGATGGGTTATGCCGCCTCGGTCTTTATGGCCATGGGCCAGGCAGCTGCCGATGGCAAGCTCCCCGAGGAGTTCGTGCATCAAGGGATGAAGGAAGTCGTGATGCACGAGGTCGGGCACACGCTCGGCCTGCGGCACAACTTCAAGGCCAGTGCCTGGAAGACGCTCGCCGAAATGGCCGACCTCGACAAGGGGAAGGCCGAAGGCACCGTCGCCAGCGTGATGGACTACAACCCGCCCAACATCGCTCCCGCCGGGCAGCCGCAAGGGCTGTACTACACGCAGACCGTCGGTCCGTACGACGTTTGGGCCATCGAGTATGGCTATGCCACGATCGACGGGGACGAGAAGGCCGGCTTGGCCAAAATCGCGCTGCGTTCTTCGGAGCCGGGACTCGATTACCTGACCGATGAGGACACTCGCGGCGGCGTCGACTCCGACCCGTTCTCAAACCGCTTCGACATGGGCAAGGACTCGCTGACCTACATTCGCCGCCAAGTCCAGGTCACCAACGACCTGCTCCCGAAGGTCGTCGACAAGGCCGTCAAGGACGGCCAGGGCTACCAGCGCGCCCGCCAGATGTTCAGCCGACTCTTCGGCGAGCATTGGCGTTCGCTCGCCTTCGCCGCCCGCTTCCCCGGCGGCATCTCGGTCTCCCGCGATCACAAGGGCACCCCGAACGGTCGGGCTCCGTTCAAGCCGATCGACGCCGCACAACAGCGCGAGGCGATGACGCTGTTGAACGAGTCGGCCTTCGGAGCGCCCAAGCTGGACGGCACGTTGTTGAACTCGTTGGCCTCGACCCGCTGGAGCCACTGGGGCATCAACGAGCCGGGTCGCCTCGACTACCCGATCCAGGACACCGTCCTCCAGATGCAGTCGATGATTCTCTCTCAACTGCTCAATTCGCAGACGCTGACCCGGCTGTCCGACAGCGAGATCACGATCGCCGCCGACCAGGACGCCTACACGCTGGCCGAGCACATGAGCCTGCTCACCAAGGGCATCTTCTCCGAGCTGTTCCCGGAGAAGGCCGAGGGCGAGTTCACCAACCGCAAGCCGTTCATCAACAGCTACCGCCGCAACCTGCAACGCACGACCGTGCGGGAGCTGTCGCTGCTGGTGACCCAGCCGACCGGTGCCCCCGAGGACGCCCGCACGCTGGCCCGCATGCACCTGACCACGCTCGATGCCCAGGCGACGACGCTGTTGCAATCGCCGGGCCTCAAGCTCGACGACTACAGCCGCGCCCACCTGATGTCGATCCAGGCCAAGATCAAGCAGATCCTGGGCGCGAACGTGCAGGTCTCGCCGTCGAACTGAGTGTTGTGAGTCTCCCACTTCGCATGCGCGCAAAAAGCCCAGGGATTGCAACCCCTGGGCTTTCTGTTTGAGTGAGATGTCGAATGGAGAAGCGTCTCGATTTACTTGTCGGTCGGATTCAAGAACACAAACGTCAACCCCGCGACTAGTCCGCCGGCCAGATCCGCCACGATATGAATCCAGATCGACGGCAGGTCGATCAGCCCCATCGCCCCGGCTCCAATCGCCACAGCCGGGTTGAACGCTCCTCCGGAAATCGACCCGACGGCGAACGCCCCGGTCAGGACCGTGAACCCGATGGCCAAGCCATAGAACGAGTTGCCCGCATTGGCCTTCGCGGTCGCCACATTCAGCACGACATAGGCCAGGGCGAACGTGAACAGGAACTCCGCCAGCAGGGCCTTGAGCATGTCCGCCGGCGGCTTGGCCGGGCTAGTCGTGCCTCCGGTGAGGTACATCGCCACTCCCGCTGCCAGCAAGGCTCCCAGAATCTGAGCGCCCCAGTACGGCAAGACTTCCGATTTCGGGAGACGCCCCCGAATGGCCACGGCCAGTGTCACCGCCGGGTTGTAATGGGCTCCCGACAGATGCCCCCCCGCGAAGACCATCACCATCAGGGCAGACCCAATCGCCAGCGGGGGGATGATCCCCTTGCTGGAATCTGCCATGGAGAAGATGACCGTGCATCCAATGGTCAGCACCAGAAAGAACGTTCCGATCGCTTCGGTCAACAGCTTGCGAGGCAGCATGTGTTTCTCACTTCATTCGAGGGGCGGCAGAGGGAGTGAATCCAACCGCTACGTCGCGGTCCACGGAGTGACGGCAGACGCTGCTCGATGTTCGGCCCGGCCATACGATGCGTCTGCCCCAACGCGGCGAGTCTACCCACTCGCCATGACTCCAGCAAATCGCCGGGGACGTTGAAGTGTGTGCATCCGAAAAGTAGGCAGAGATTGACCACGAAGACACGGAGGCACGGAGCGATGCAGCTCTCCGATGACCTTCCCCACTTTGCCAGAGGACGAGGAAGTTTTGACAGGATGAATCGTTGGATAGCGCCACTTTCTCAGGGATGTCCCTTCAATGGCACGAGAGACGCCAGTTCATTTCCCCATTCGCGCTCCTTTTGATTCGCGCGGAAAAAAGGATTTCCGCGCGAATCAAAAGGAGCGCGAATGGAGAAGGCTGTTGCAGCCCTGTCGCTTGAGTCGCACCATCATTCGGAGAGTCCCTCTCCAGAGCTGTCACTCTGAAAAAGTGGCGATGTCCAAATAGGATCTACAGGATAATTTCCGCCTTTGATACAGCGTGTCGGCATCCGGTTGATCCTGTCAAATCTTCCGATGAGTGTGGCAGACATTCGATCTCGAACGCCTGGAGTTCTTCGTGCCTCCCTGGTGAATTTCCAACCGCTGCCTACTTGGGGGATGCACACACGACATTGAGGGTTGAGGGTTGAGCCGACGGGAGTCTTGCTGGACGACTCACCGTTCAGAGTCTTGTGGGCTGCGAGACTTTTCGATGGCCCGGAGAGGTGCAGAGGATCGCCCAGGGGCGCGACGCAGGAACGCACCCTGGGTCAAGCTGTCGAATCGTCGGACGAGTCCATGGGGGACGGGCCAAAGGGGCCCGTCCCACGACCCGCTCTTCCCCCGCGGGCTGGCATGCTCTAGCATCCGGACTTCACTTCCTCCCACCCACCGACGAAAGCGGGACCGACGCTTTGGAGGAGCGCATGAATGCACCGCACTGTGGCGGTTGCGGACCGGTCCCCCCGACGAGTTCAGGAGTTTTTCCGAGATGGCAGAGCAAAAGGCCACCAATGTCACTTGGCACGACCACCGCGTGTCCAGCGCGGATCGCCAGAAGTTGAATGGCCACAAAGTGGCTGTTCTGTGGTTCACTGGACTCAGCGCTTCCGGCAAGAGTACGGTCGCCAATACGGTCGATCACAAGCTCAACGCCATGGGCATTCACACCTACATCCTGGATGGCGACAACATCCGCATGGGTCTGAACAAGAACATCGGCTTCAGTGCCGAAGACCGCACCGAGAACATCCGCCGGATCGGCGAAGTCTCCAAGCTGTTCTCGGACGCCGGCGTGATCGCCTTGACGGCGTTCATCTCGCCGTACAAGGCCGACCGCGATGCGGTGCGGGCACTGTTCAAGAACGGCGAGTTCCACGAGATCTACGTCAACGCCTCGCTGGAGACGTGCGAGAAGCGCGATCCGAAGGGGCTGTACAAGAAGGCTCGTTCCGGCGAGCTGAAGAACTTCACCGGGATCGACCCCAACGCCCCATACGAAGCCCCGGAGCAGGCGGAACTGGTTCTCGATGCGAATACCAAGAGCATCGACGATCTGGCGGATGACGTGATTGCGTACCTCAAGGGCAAGGGACTGTTGTCGCTGTAGTGGCGAGTCGGGGGTCGGGAGTCGGGGGTCGGGAGCAGGAGGGGAATCGCCCTTGGCTCACGATGTTCTGGCTCCCGCCAATCCCGCGCTCACTCATGACTCCCCTCTGGCTCTCGTCTCCAGACCCCCGACCCCCGACTCAACATGCTGCCCCGTGGCTGGCTGAATTATCTGTTTGGCAACCGGGGCGAGCGGGTGGCCGCGAAGCTCTTGAAGAAGAAGGGCTACCGCATCCTGGCCCGCAACTGCCGCAGCCGCTGGGGCGAGATTGACCTCATCGCGAGGGATGGCGACACGATCGTCTTCGTCGAGGTCAAGACCCGCTCGCATGCCGAGGCGGGTCGACCCGAAGACGCCGTCACGGCCACCAAGCAGAGGCAAATCAGCCGCGCTGCAGCGGCGTGGTTGCATCAGCACAAGCTGGATGAGTACCGTTGCCGGTTCGATGTCATCGCCATCGTCTGGCGCGCGGGCGAAGAGCCGCTCATCGACCATTACATCGCGGCGTTCGACGCGACCAATTGAGAGTCATCGGCGGAGTCGTGTCCCGACACCTCGATGCTCGACAGGGTCTGGGCTTCGACGCGAGCCAGGGCCTGCACTTTGGCTTGGTGGAAGGCCACAAACTCGTTAAAGAGTGTTTCGAATTCGGTGAGCATGTCCCCCTCGCGCAGCTTGACCGGCAGGATCGTCTTCTCCGCCATCATGTCGCGCATGGCGTGGGAGAAGCGGACGAGCGGACCGGCGATGCGATGGGTTTGGCGAATCAATTCGTACACCACGACCGGCAACAGGAGTGTCGCCGCAAAGGTGATGGGCAGGTATTCATTGAGGAACAGCGCGTAGAGTTCGCTCAGCGACAGCATCGGCCCGGGGCTTCCGGTGAGCTGGGACAGCCGCGCTCGCAGGAAGAAATACATGAACGCGCCGTTCCACAGGCAGATGTGGTACATCACCCAGTACAGCCCGAACCGCAGAGCCATCGCTCCCTGGATGCCGCGACTGACGAACAGCTTTTTGCGTTTGAATGGGAGCATGACGGAGATCCACCTCGGCCCGGATGAGGTTCGCTCAGGGGGAGCGGAACGCCTCTCTCATGACGGTAGGTCACGAACGCGTGGGACGACGCAAGTTTTCCGTGCCGCCAGAGGGCAACATCCGCAAGCGAGGGGCCGGTTGTAACGAAGAGAATGAAGACAGCGAGGAGAGGGTGTCGCGGGTCTGTCTCCTCGTTTCTTGGGTCGCCGACAATGGCATGCGTGTCTGGCATCTCGACAGCGAGCGCCGGACATCAGTCCGCCGTGCTGCTCGACGCTGTCTGGCCAAACCGGCCGCTGTTCAGCGGGCCGCGTCTCCCCGGCACGGGGGACTGACCTCCGCCCGCTCGCTGTCGGACCGAGTGCTACCCGAAGGCTAGGTGATCGCGATTCGACATTCACTTCTTCGGCAGCATCTCCCGCAAACTGACCACAAATCCATGCACCTTGTCGGGAGACTCGAGCACCACGATCTCCAGCGGCTGCTCGCGTCGTCCCAGAACGAGAACTCGTCGCATCATGCCGGAGATCGCAGCCAGGCCAAAACCCATCGAGAACAGGTAGAGGATGCAGCTGAGCCAGTTGGCATTTGAAGCGTACCTGCCAATCACGAAGATGGCACCACAGGCGATCAAGTTGTAGATCGTCGTGATGGTGAATCGGAGCCGAGTGTCGACCGATTCAATCGACGCCAGGGAAATCCGCAGCACGGCCGACCCGTTCGCGTTGAGGCGGATCACTTCATCGGGGTAGACGAGCAAACGTGTCTGCTCCAGTGACAGATCGGCTTCGCCCCAATCGTCATCGTCATCGTCCCAGTCCTGTTCCACTTGGCGAATGATCGGTTTCATGACAGTGTCCTCCTGACCAATCACGACTACTTCGTAGCAGAAATCGTCAAACTTCTGCCCTCGAAATACCCACTCTCGGACGGCAGAATTCTTACGAATTCTGCTACGTCACGCTACTCGGCCTCGGCCACCTTCTTCGCGGCTTTCTTCTTGACAGCCTTCTTCTTGGTGGCGGCTTTCTTCGTCGCCGTCTTGGTGGTCTTCTTGGCAACTGCCTTCTTGCGACCGGTCTTTTTGCCACCGCCCGCAGCGGCTCGCTCGGCCAGCAGCGGGATGGCCTCTTCGAGCGTGAAGGTCGCGATGTCGGAACCCTTGGGGATCGTGGCGTTGACGCTGCCGTGTTTGACGTAGTGGCCGTACTTGCCGTCGTAGATGCCGACCGGCTCGTCGTCCTCGGGGTGTTTGCCCAGGTCGCGGATCGGCTCAGCACCGGCTTTGACGCGGGCCATCGCCAGCAGTTCCAGGCCGCGCTCCAGCCCGATCGTCAACACGTCGTCGGTCTTTTGCAGCGACTTGAACTTGCGATTGTGTTCGACGTAGGGACCGAATCGGCCAATCCCCGCGTTGACCGGTTTGCCGTCCTCGGGGTGCGGGCCGAGGTTACGCGGCATGCTGAGCAGCTTGAGGGCCAGATCGAGCGTCACGCTCGCCGGGTCGGTCCCCTTGGGAATCGACGACCGCTTCGGCTTCGGGTTCTCGTCGCTCACCTCGCCCAGCTGGACGTACGGCCCGAACCGCCCGGTCAGCGAGAACACCGGCACCCCTTCGTCCGGGTGCATGCCGAGGGCTTCCGGCCCGCGGGCCTTGGCCTCGAACAGCTTGTCCGCCAGCTCGTTGTTGATGTCGTCCGGGGAGACATCCTCAGGGAGCGGAGCGGTGAGGGTCACGTCCCCTTCGATCCGTTGCAGGTACGGGCCGTAACGACCGATGCGGACGGTGGCGTTCAGCCCCTCAATGTTGACGCTGCACGCCTTCTTCGGGTCGATGTTCGCTTCCTGGTGCTTGACCGTGGCTTCGAGACCCTGCTCGCCCGAATAGAACTGACGCAGGTACGGCAGGTACTCCTGCACCCCGTTCGAGATGTCGTCCAGCGACTGCTCCATCTGGGCGGTGAATTGCAGGTCGACGAGCTTGGGGAAGTACTCTTCGAGCAGCTTCGAGACGGCGAACGCCTTGAACGTCGGGATCAACTGGTTGCCGGACTTGTTGACATAGCCCCGGTCTTGGACGGTGCTGATGATGCTGGCGTAGGTCGACGGGCGACCGACCCCTTCGGCTTCCAGCTTCTTGACGAGCGTGGCTTCCGTGTAACGCGCGGGCGGCTTGGTTTCGTGCCCCAGCGGCTCGATCTTCTGAAGCCCGATCTTGTCGTGTTCCTTCAAGGGGGGCAGGGCGGTATCGCGGTCTTCGAGGGCGGCCTCCGGGTCGTCCGATCCCTCGACATAGGCCCGGAAGAAGCCGGGGAACTCGACGACCTGACCGGTCGCGCGAAACTCGGTATCGGCGGCCTCGATGGTGGCCGATTCCTGACGCAACCGAGCATCCGCCATCTGGCAGGCCATCGTCCGCTTCCAGATCAAATCGTACAAAGACAGCTCGCGACCGCTCAGCCGGAGTTGGTCGCCAGTCAGCATCTCGGTGCCTGCCGGACGGATGGCTTCGTGGGCCTCCTGGGCGTTCTTGGTCTTGCTGGCGAACACGCGCGGCGTCGGGCTGAGGTAGTCCTGACCATAGGTCTCGGCGATCCGGGTCCGGGCGGCTGTGACGGCTTCCTGTGACAGGTTCACGCTGTCGGTTCGCATATAGGTAATGTAGCCGTCTTCATAGAGCCGCTGGGCGACCTGCATCGTCTCCTTGGCCGAGAGTCGGAGTTTGTTGTTGGCGTCCTGCTGGAGGCTGCTGGTCGTGAAGGGGGCATACGGGCGGCGAATCGAGGGCTTCGACTCGACCGAGGAGACGATCCACGGGGCGTCCTTGATCCGGGCTTGCACATTCTTGGCAAGCGTCTCGTCGAGCAGCACCACCTTGTCCGCGACCGAGGTCAGCAAGTGCCCGGTGTTCTCGTCGAAGTCCTTGCCGCTGGCGATCCGCTTGCCGCCGACGGTGGAGAGTTCCGCCGTGAACTTGCCGCCAGCGGGCGCGATGACGTGCGCCTTGATGTCCCAGTAGGTGCCGCTGTGGAACGCCAGACGCTCCAACTCCCGCTGGACCATGACCCGCACGGCCACGCTCTGCACCCGTCCGGCGGAGAGCTTCGGGGCCACCTTCTTCCACAGCAGCGGGCTGAGGGTGTAGCCATAGAGCCGGTCCAGGACACGGCGGGTTTCCTGGGCCCGCACCAGATTCATATCGAGGTCGCGGGTGTGCTTGAGCGCATCCAAAATCGCTGGTTTGGTGATTTCCGAGAACACCATCCGCTTGACGGGAACCTTGGGCTGGAGCAGGTCCGCCAGGTGCCAGCCGATGCTCTCGCCTTCGCGGTCTTCGTCTGTCGCCAGAATGAGTTCGTCGGCTCCCTTGAGGGCACGTTTCAACTCCGCGATCGTTTTCTTCTTCTCGGCGGGCACGAGATAGAGCGGGGCGAAGTCCTTCTCGACGTTGACGCCCAGGGCCGTCCAGCCGAGCGCTTTCATCTCGGCGGTGACATCGGCGGCCTTCTGGGGCAGGTCGCGAATGTGCCCCACGCTGGCCAGCACCTCGTAGTTGCTGCCGAGGAAGCCGCCGATCTTCTTGGCCTTGGCGGGCGATTCCACGATCACCAGGGTCATTTTGCTCTTCGACTTGTCAGACACCGATCACCCGATTCTTGAGAAGCTGTCAGCGGTGAGCTGTCAGCGGTCAGCCATTCATGAGGAAGCTGTCAGCCATCAGCCATCAGCCATCAGCCATCAGCCATCAGCCATCAGCCATCAGCCATCAGCCATCAGCCATCAGCCATCAGCCATCAGCCATC
>JAYWFM010000362.1:0-21254 GCA_043778825.1 Planctomycetota bacterium
GCCAGAACGTGGGTGGCCACAAGCGACGCTGGCATCCTGGAGAATCCCCATGACCAAACCGCCCTCGCAGCCGACCGAGGTCGAGTTGCAGATCCTGCGCATCCTCTGGGAGCTCGGCCCCAGTCCGGTGCGGGAGGTCCACAAGCGGCTCGAGGCCGAGAAGGGGACCAACTACTCGACGACGGTCAAGATGCTGTCGTTGATGCTCGACAAGCGGCTCGTCAAGCGCGACGAGCAGGCCAGCCCGCACATCTACCGCACCACGGTCAGCCGCGAGAAGACCAGTCAGAAGATGCTCACCGACTTCGTCGAGAAGCTCTACGCCGGGTCGACGATGAGCCTCGTGCTGCAAGCCCTGTCCTCAACGAAGGCGACCCGCGAGGAACTCGACGAGGTCCGCCAGCTGCTCGACCAGATGGAGCGCCCGTAGGCGATGTCGCTCCGCGACTCGCATTTTTGCACTTCCAGCCCGCAGCGCTAGCAAGGGCTGTACGCGGAACCCCTTGCTAGCGAAGCGGGCTGGTCCGCTAGACGAAATCTCAGTCGCGGAGCGACTGAGCTACAAATCCCCTACCGGGAGTGACCGATGTCGAATTTCATTGAACGACTGGGTTGGGTCTTGGTTCACTCGCTGTGGCAGTTCGCACTGCTCTCCGCGATCGCCTTTGTGCTTCAACGAGCCATGCGGCGGGCCAGCTCCTCGGCCCGCTATCTGGTGCTGCTCGGCATGCTCGCCGCCATCGTTGCAGCTCCGCTGGTGACGTGGTGCGTCCTCCCCGTGGAGGCCCCGCAGCCGGTGGTCGCAGCGGCTCCGGCCTCTGTGCCGATGCCGATCCCCCCGGCCCTGCCCCGCGAGGTCATGCTCGCTCCGACCCCGGTGGCCAGCCCCCCGGCCCCACTGGCGGCAGCCTCCGTTGTACCAGTCGTGAAGGCCCCGCCGCTCCCCCCCACCCCACTGCTCGAACTCCCGCAGACGACCTGGAGCGAGCGCATCCGGGAGGCCGTGACCCCCTGGCTTTCGACGATCGTGTGGGGCTGGTCATTGGGGGTACTGGCGTTTGCTTTGAGACCGCTGATGGGTTGGATCACCGTCCGTCGTTTAAGAACCAGCGGAGTCTCGCCAGTCCCCGAGGCCGTGCAGGCCGCCCTCGCGGCGACCGCTCAGCGGCTCGGCATCACACACGCCGTCCGCGTGTTGCAATCGGCTGTGGTGCAAGTGCCGATCGTGGCGGGCTACTTCCAGCCGGTGATTCTGCTCCCGGTCAGCATCGTCACCGGGATGCCCGCCTCGCAGCTTGAGGCGATCCTGGCCCACGAGTTGGCCCATATCCGGCGGCACGACTACCTCGTCAATCTGGCCCAGACGCTGGTCGAGACGGTCTTCTTCTACCACCCCGCCGTGTGGTGGCTGTCGCACCAGATCCGCTGCGAGCGCGAGAACTGCTGCGACGACATCGCCGTCTCCGCCCTCGGCAGCCGCCTCGACTACAGCCGGGCACTGCTGGCTCTGGAAGAACTACGATCTGTCCAAACTCCGCTGGCCATCGGGGCCAACGGCGGGTCGCTACTTGAGAGAGTGAGGCGGTTGTTTCATCGAGAGGCCGATCTCGATTCCATCTCCAGCGGTAGCATGGCTCTGGGAGTAGTGCTAGTCGCGGGTGTCCTCACAATTGTCGCCATTGCGGGAGGTCAACTGACTGCGGACCAAGCCGACGAAGAGATCTCGTTTGCGGGTCCAGTTGCCGATCAGACCTCCTGGCCGCAGCTCGGCGGTAGTGCCGCGCATAACTCTGTCTCGGTCGTCACGAATCTCCCCACTCAGTTCGACCTCGCGAAGAAGGAAAACATACGCTGGTCCCAGCCGATTGGCCACTTCGCGTTCAGCTCCCCGGTCGTCGCGGCGGGCAAGGTGTTGATCGGGACCAACAACGCCACCGGGCACGATCCGCGTTTTTCGCCAACCGACGATGTGGCCTGCTTGCTCTGCTTTGAAGAGGCGACGGGAGCGTTCCTGTGGCAATACAGCAGCCCCCGCATGAAGGCGGGGCGACAGCAAGACTGGCCAATCCTCGGTATCTGCTTGGTCCCGGTTGTCGAGGGGGACCGCGTCTGGTTTGTGACCAATCGCTGCGAGGTCGTGTGCCTCGATCTGAATGGGCATCGCGACAACGAAGATGATGGACTCCCCGAGCCGGAAGCGTCAGCGCCCGGAGCTGATGGGACAACTCCCAGCCCCCTCACCCCCAGCCCCTCTCCCGAGGGGAGTGGGGAGCCGGAAGGGGCGCGAGCGAGGCAGTCCGACGTGGTCTGGCGGTACGATTTGTTCAACACCCTCGGCGTTCGCCCTCAGAAAGCCGCCTGCGTCACACCGACGATTGCGGGGAATCTGTTGCTTCTGAACTCCCCGAACGATGTCGATGAGTCGCACCAGAAACTCGCGACCTCCGGGGCTCCGGCCTTTCTGGCGTTCGACAAAACCTCCGGTCAACTCGTCTGGTCGGACAAAACGCCAAACCCGAACATCCTGTGCGACGGCTGTTCGATGGGAGCCCCGGTCGCTCCCGCAGCTGCGCTGATCGATGGTACGTGGCAGGCCATTTTCGCCGGGTACGACGGGTGGCTCTACGCATACGATCTGGAGGCGGTCCAGCGAGGCGAGACGCAAATGCTCTGGAAGTTTGATCTCAACCCCAAGACCGCGAGGCTCTGGTTTGATCGTGGCATCGCGAACACTCCCGTCGTGGTGGGCCATCGAGTCTACGCAGCTGTCGGTCATAACGCCGACCGCGGTTCCGAGCCGGGCCGTCTGTGGTGCATCGACGCGACAAAGCGCGGCGATCTGAGCAGTGATCTCGTTTACAACAAGTCCGCACCTGATGTGGTGATTCCCCACAAGCAACTCGCTGTTGAGCCCGTCAAGGGAGACTTCACTCGCCCGAATCTCAACAGCGGGGTCGTGTGGGTCTATATCAGCGACGATCTCAACCAGAACGGCAAGATCGAACATGACGAACAGATGCACCTTTCCAACAGCCTGCCGGTGATTCACGACGGGCTGCTCATGACCACGGATTTGAATGGTATTTTTCACTGCCTCGACGCAGCGACGGGGAAGCGCCTCTGGAGTCACGTTCTACTCGCAGCGAGCGATAGCGGCCCGCTGATCGCCGATGGCAAGGCGTGGATCATCGACGAGGACGGCACCCTGTCGATCTTTGCTATCTCGCGAGAGAAGCAACTGCTGGCCGAGCACCATCTGAACTCGCCGGGATATACGAACCTCGCCGCTGCGAATGAGACGTTGTATGTGGCGACGAAGACGCAGCTACTGGCAATTGGGAATGTGCCGAAGGCAAAGCCGCTTGTCGCCAAGCTTCCCGGCGGGTTGGAGGTCGAACTCGTCGGCGTGACCAAGAACTTTGCCCCGTCAAAAGAGGGCTGGAAGCCGGATGGATCGCCGATTGGGGAGATCGACGAATGGAGTTCCAGGGTCATCGTGAATCGCAAGGGTGTCCACACAAGTCTCACTGACGATGGCACGACTGATCCGGAGGCTCGCGACTTGCTCTTTGAGATGCGCGGGCTGCAATCTCAACCGGAGATAGCGCTGCTCGATATTCAAGCCACAATGGGCTGGGGGCATCTTCCGCTCGCCAATCCGTATCGCAATCGGTTAAGCCTATTGTTGAACAATCCGAGCAACACCCAGACGTTTCGGATGGCGATTAGCGATGCTCCGTGGGGGCCTTACCAGCAGATTGGATTGGACGGGAAGCTGCTCAATGAGATGGACTTGGCCGCTCCAGAAGAGGAACACTACGGCCAGATTCGAGTGATCCGCTGCGGCCCTCATCCCGACAACTCCGAGCAGTCAGAGCTGACCCTGGAAATGCCGGACAAGTTCCAAGAGAGGTGCGCGTTTTCGATCCACCCGATTGACACAGAGGGGAAGGAGATGCTCGATCTCTCTTCGATTGAGAACGACAATTCCGGTAAGGTGACAGCCAAATATCGCACCGACTCCGGGTTGCCCGGAAAGATCGTCCGTTGGGAATACCGCCTGCGACCGTACCGGCACTTCATCACGTTTGAGAACGTGTCGTTCGAGCCGGGGAAGAAGACCGAGCCGAAGGTTTCGGTGGAGTCGATTGCAGTGCCTGATTCGACCTCGAAAGCCCCGCCCGCTGCCCATCCCATTCTGCAAATGGTCGAGTCCGCTGGCACCCACTACAACGGCGGCAACGTGGTTAAGGCTCACATCGGCTACACACCTCCCCTCCGTGATGGGTGGATGAACTGGCTTGAGAAGGATGCGACGGCCTCGCTGGAGAAGCTCCCCGCGGGCAAGCACTGGCTGATCGCCAAGCATCCGTGGACGGTCTTTCCGGTCGAGCTGCCGCTGGCGTCGTCGCCGCTGAAGCAAACGCCTCGCGCGGGACTGCCACCTCAGAAGCTCAGCTCGAATCAATACTCAGGCGAGCTGGTCGTCGAGATCGATAAAGCCGGGAAGGAGTTCATCCGGGTCAATGTGAGGAACATGACCGATGAGCCGTGGAGCTTCAGTGAACTCGATCTGACTTTGGGGGCCGGTTGGGGAGGAGAAGAGAGCGAGGCCCATTCGCCGCTGTGGCTGACGGAGAAACTCGATGAGACTTCTCGCGTCGAGATCGCCGCCCGACAGACGGGATCGTTTCGAATCGACTGGGCCGATTGGGTTCGGCGCGGCGTTTGGGATCCGATGTCGGGAGTTCAAGAGCAGGATCGTCCGACGCTCCCCGAGCAACAGGCCGGCAAGATCTGGGTCCGTATCGGCGGTCCGGGATTTGGCACACTGCCGGTGGCTGTGGCGCATCCGGACAAATTGCTGGCCGATGCTGGCTTGTCAAAGACTGCGGCCACACTGCCCGGCGGGTTGGAACTCGAACTGCTGGGGGTAACTCCTTATCGGGGATCTGGTCAGGACGGCTGGACTCCGCAGGGGGTGAAGTTTGAAAAGGCTCCAGAGTGGGCGGCGGGATTGAAGGCCGACCCGCTGCCACTGGGGGGGCAGAGCGACTGGGTGGACGACGACTTCCGAGACTTCATAGTCCGTGCCCGTGGATTCACGAAGGAGCAGCGTGCACTGCTCCCGTTCGCGGGCCAGACGATCGACTCGAGAAACAGCACGATCGGACGGATGACGGTCCTGACCTGGAACCAGCAGGTTCAGCGGCTGATCGTGGGCATCCCCGGCGAGTGGGGGCCGTATCGGGTGCTGACGGTCGATCCAAACGTGGCTCCCAAGGCCAAGGCGGTCGAAGTGCCCGCTGAGGTGCCCGCTCTGCATCGCAAGGTCTATGAATCGATTCATCCGAGGCTGGAAGCCTCGGATGCCCGCGAAGATTTTTGGCAGAAGCAGCTGATGAAGTCGTTTCCACCGGACTATCGACCCGCGGCGGTCGACCCCGATGTCAAACCGGCGAACTACACCCGCGTCGTCTGGAAAGGCCAGCCCGCGAACCCAGACCTGAAGTACACCACGATTGAGGCTGTGCTGGTCGATCTGCAAGGCAAGCGTCACACCACCTTTGGCACCACCAACGTCCAGGACGGCCCATCGCAATGGGACGTGGACCTCTTCCGCGTCCCCTTCGATCAAGTCTCGCACGTCGAGTACCGCCTGCGTCCGTATCAGCATGTCGTGACGTTCAACAACGTGGCCCTACATGTGGGAGCGGAGTGCGGCCCGAATGTGGTGGTCGAGTCGCCACTGGCAGCTGCGGACAAGCCACCGCCCCCGCTGGAGTTTCGCCTCGTCGCCACGGCACCGGTAAAAGACCCTGTCGAGTTTGCGGGGCAGAAGTGGTTCCGCATCGTGAGCGAGGCAACTCCGGACTCCGCTGGCAAACCGGTCGTCGACAAGTCGGCGCTGGGGTTGCCGGTGGAGCGCCTCAATGCCAGCAACGAACACATGGGGCTGGTGGGAGACACCCCGGCAACTTCGTTGCCCTGGGACGGCACTTGGCACGTCGAGAAGTGCGAAGTCCAGCCGGACCCCAATGGTGAGGACCGCTTCCAGGTCCACGTGACGCTGGACACTCCAGGCGGCAAGGCTCTGCGGACCCTCACGACGGGCGCTCTGCGCCAGCGGCTGGCCATCCTCGTCGAGGAGCGGATCCTCGTCGCGCCCACTGTTCAGGAACCGATCGGCACCACGTTCGTCATCACTGGTAATTTCACGAAGGAGCAGGCCGAGCAGCTCGCGAAGTCGATCCGCCGGGGGATGGCTCCAGGAGCCCCTCCTGCCACACATCCGTAGCATCGTTCGAGAAACAAGAGTCGTCTTTCGCTCCGCGAAAGACCGGCCTTTCGCGGAGCGAAAGGCGACAATCAGACAGTGATTCCTCGAACGATCCTTAGCACCCCGTGTGTACACTGCATGTGAGCTTGAACATCGCATGGGAGCGGGGTACGTTGGCACGACGCCAGGCACGCTCGTGAAAGAGACCCAACGGGGGCTACCCCTCTTCACCGCGAGAGCGGTAGCAGTGGATAGCCGTGGGCGTCAGCCCACGGATCGATCGCCGCCAATCAATCCAGCCGCGAAAGCGGCGACAGGGATGACAGGATGCATCTGTCGCCGCTCTCGCGGCTCAGGTGCAACGCAAAACCGGGTCCGTGGGCTTTCGCCCACGGCTACATGCTGCCGCCGCTTTCGCGGCGAGGAGATCGCTCCACACTCAGTGATCATTGCTTCTATGTGAGTACACGTCGGGCAAGCCCGGCGGCATACACTCTGGCTGAATGCTGACGGCTGACCGCTCCCCCCTCACACCCCGTGCTGCGGGTGGATGGCCCTTCCATCGGCGTTGGAGAGCACCTTGTTGAGGGCGCTCAGGTACGCCAGCGCGCTGGCCTCGATGATGTCGGTACTCACCCCCTTGCCGTGGTAGGTTCTCTCATCGTGCTCCACTTCGACGCTGGCTTCACCCAGGGCTTCGGTGCCGCTGGAGACGCTGCGGACTGTGTAGTCCTTGAGCTTGACCTGCACCGCGGTGATGTCGCCCAGGCAGCGGAACAGGGCGTCGATCGGGCCATCACCGGTCGCGGCCTTCTGGACCTTGTGACCGTCGCGGTGTTCCGCTTCGATCGCAGCTGTGTGCAGCGAGCCGGTTCCGGCGGTGGCGTTGAAGCTGGTGAGGGACCAGATCGCCTGAGCGGTTTGTGTCCGGTTCTCGATCAGGGCGATGATGTCGGAATCGCTGACCTCTTTGATCTTGTCGCACAGAGCGGTGAAGTCGTCGAAGACCTTTTGCACCGTGGCGTCATCGAGCTGATAGCCGAGTTCGGTCAAGCGCGCGCGGAAGGCGTGGCGTCCGCTGTGCTTGCCGAGGACCAGGTTCTGGCCGATGTAGCCGACATCGGCGGGGCGCATGATTTCGTAGGTCTCGCGCGATTGCAGCATGCCGTGTTGATGCACCCCGGCCTCATGGGCGAAGGCGTTCTGGCCGACAATGGCCTTGTTCCGTTGGACCTTCATGCCGGTGATGCTGGAGACGAGCCGGCTGGTCGGGAACAGACGCGGCGTGTTGATCTTCGTCTCGATGCCGTAGTAGTCCTTGCGGGTCCGCAAGGCCATCACGATCTCCTCCAGAGCGGCGTTCCCGGCCCGCTCGCCGAGTCCGTTGATCGTGCATTCCACCTGCCGCGCCCCGGCTTCGACAGCTGCGAGACTATTGGCGACGGCCATGCCGAGGTCGTTGTGGCAGTGGGTGCTGATGACCGCTTTGTGGATGTTCGGGACGAACTGCTTGAGGTGGGAGATGACCTTGAAGTAGTGGTTCGGCGTGGCGTACCCGACGGTGTCGGGGATGTTGACAGTGGTCGCCCCGGCATCGATCGCCTTCTCGACGACCTCGCACAGGAAGTCGAGTTCGGTGCGAGCTGCGTCCTCGGGCGAGAACTCGACATCCGGGCGGGTGATGTCCTTCCGCTGGCTCATCTTGTCGCAGGTGTACTTCACCATCTCGACGGCACGTCGGACGATCTCTTCCTTGGCCATCTTGAGTTTGAACTCGCGATGGATGGCACTTGTCGCGAGGAAGACATGGATGCGGACGTTCTGGGCCCCTTTCAAGGCGTCCCACGCGCGGTCGATGTCCTCGGTCCGGCAGCGGGCCAACCCGCAGATCACGGCCTGGTCACCAAAGGTGTTGGCGATCTGCGTCACCGCTTCAAAATCCCCCGGCGAGGCGATCGGAAATCCCGCCTCGATCACATCGACGCCCAGCTCGACCAGCGCCTTCGCAATCTCCAGCTTCTCCGGAGTCGTCATGCTGCAACCGGGCGACTGCTCGCCGTCGCGCAATGTGGTGTCGAAGATGGTAATCGTGTCGGACATGGTAGAGATCCCAGCGAACCCCCGACGTGAATCGGGGGTGTTGAGTGACGTGGACCGCGAGGACTCGACAGACTCACGTCTGCCGCCTCCCCGAAACAAAATCAGCCCCGAGACTCCGGGAGAGTCTCAAGGCTGAGGGTGAATCGCAAGGCGTTCGCCAACCGGCCTAAGACTTCCCGGAGGAAGCAAGGAGCAGTCGGCCAAGCAGGGTGGTGGAGTGGATCATGGTTTGGGCAGGACACCGAGATTCCGTGGTGGTTCGCAACACCAGTGTAATCTGCCGGGGAATTCAGTCAATCCCGCCATCGGCGCTTCGTGTGCGCATGCATGAGAATACAACGCGAGAGGTCTGGTACGTCTCCACGGCCATCGCAAAGCCTCAGACCGTGCCACCCGTCCATTGCGATGAGCGATGGGTCCGTGGGGCCAGCGCGCGATCGCTATTCCACCAACAGAAACTCTCCCCAATTCCGCTCCGACAACGGGGCCATAAAACGGGTCAGCCCCTCACCACCGCCCTTGACGCGGTCGGTGACCACGCCGACGGTGAAGATCGAGATGCGGCGAACCCGGTTGGCGTACGACAGCGCCTCGATGATCTGCACCGGGGTGCCATCGGTCGGTTGGCCGTCCGACAGGAAGTAGATCGCTTCGGGTTGCAGATCAAACGCGGTGCGCAGGGCCTTGAAGGAAGAGGTCGCCGGTCCGAGGGAACGGTTCGAGATGTTCACCGAGACTTCTGCTTTGGCTTCGCGGGACGCGGGAACCAATCGATATTTCCAGGCTGCGACCTCTTCATCGAACACGATCACATCGAAATACACGGCCTCGGGTAACGACTCGATCGTGGCCAGCAAGGCCTTCTTGGCGGCCTCGATCGGGACTCCGCGCATGCTGGACGAGGTATCCAGGATCAAGACCACGCGCTTGGCACAAATCGGCATGCCATAGAAGGACGCCCCGTGGGGTTCGTTCGGATCGTACGGTGGCCCCAGTGTGGAAGGGTAGACGAACTGGGCCTCATTCTTCTCCCACCACGCTTTCCAGTCCGCGTGTTTGTCGCGGAATTTCATCCCGGTGATGCGGGTGAGTGCCACGACGATGTCCGACTGGATCAGCCCCTGCGACTTTTCGAGTGCGTCGATCAACACCCCGATCGCCCCCTGGCTCTTAATCCGGGCGGCCGCTTGCACGATCGTGCGGCGATACGCGAAGTTCGTCTCGAACAACTTGACTCGCAACAACAGTTTCACAGCCGTCAAGGCTTGTTCGTCCCCCTGGTCCGCATAGTCATCGATCACGGCAATCGGCGTCCTCAGATCACCGTTGGGACCGGACAGCAGCGTGTTCAAGTCCTCGACGAGGGCCGCTTGTTGCGAGTCATCCGCCGTCGCCGCCAAGGCCCGCAACAGATCGGCCCAGTGCGGCTGAGTCTTTTTCAGGCCGCGCTGCCAGTCTTCGAACAGAGACTGGCGGATCGCGCGATCCTCCGACAATTTGGTCAACGCCTTTCGAGCGGAAAATCGCACACTGGGATCGGTGTCGACGCACCCCTTGTTCAGCAACAAGTCAACAACGTCCTTCCGAGGAAACTCCCCGAGGGCCGTCGTTGCCAGCACTCGTTCGGGAGGGGTCTTCTTTTTGAAGGCCGTGAGAAACGTCGCCTTCGCGGACTGCAATTTCGGATCGACACCCTCAGCCCAGGCGGTGCCGAAAACGCACAACGCCAAGCATCCCCAAAGCAAACCACGCTTCGCCATATCATCACCTCACCGTGGGTCACGGGCTGGCAACATTGTATCAATCCCAGTGACAGGGTGACACGCAAGAATCGGCGAACGCCGGTCCGCTGATGAACTTGGGAATGAATGATTGTGCAATGCGATTTTGGGAACAGGCAGCCGCCAGAAGCACGGCTACGCACTGTTTCACATTGGGCGACTCATCGCAGGTTGAATGCTGATCGCTGATGGCTGACAGCTTCCCCATCTTCAAGATGTGCGTTGCCGTGCGCCAGAAGTCTCACGACTTCTGCTACGGCGGACTTCCCGCTATCTTCTCCCCATTCAAATCGCGGAAGCGGATCGTCGGGACGGATATGTCGATCCAGGTGTTGGCCGAGTTGGTGGACCGCTTGCGGGGCGTCGATGCGTTTATGGCTGTGGCTCGGTCTCTTCAGGCCGGACAGAGCGGAACGATTGACGGTGCGTGGGGGTCCAGCTGCGCGCTGGCGACGGCGGCGGTGGTGAAAGAGGCACCGGGGCAGGTGTTGATTGTTTTGCCTCGGATCAGTGATGTGGATGATTTCGCAGCGGACCTGCTGCCGTTTCTGGATCCGCCGCCGGTGGTGTTCCCGGCTTGGGAGTCATTGCCGAAAGATCGCTCGGTCGCCGACCCGATCTATGGGGCGCGGCTGCGGATGTTGCAGGAGTTGGAGGGGCCGACCCCGCCGAGGGTGATCGTGGCGAGTCTGGCGGCACTCCTGCACCCGGTGCCGTCGCGAAAGATGCTGACCGCCGGGACGCGCACAATTCGGGTGGGGCAGACGCTGGCCACGGAAGAGTTCCTGGGCTGGCTGGTCGAGCGCGGGTTCGAGCGGACGCCGACGATTGAGCGGGCGGGGGAGTTCTCGATCCACGGCGGGATCATCGACATCTTTGCCCCCGAGGCGATCGACCCGGTGCGGATCGAGCTGTTCGGCGATGAGGTCGATTCGATCCGGACGTTTGATGTTGAGACGCAGCGGAAGGTCGACACGCTGGCGGAGACGACGATCACGGCGATTGGATCGGCTGGCTCCGATGAGGGCGGGGAGAAGAGCGGACGGACTCGGAAGTCCGTCCTACGGGAGGAAGGACGGGCAAATGTGCCCGTCCCACGAGAGGGGGCCGTCCTACAAGACGGCGAATGCTTCGTCGACCGGCTGGCAGCCAACTGCTGGGTGGTGTTGTCGGAACTGGCCGACCTCGTTGAGGAGGGGCGACATTACTTGCAGCGGCTCGACAATCCGGCGGGGTTGTATCGCGTCGAAACGGTCCTGGCTCGGACGACGCAACGTCCCTCGGTGACGCTGTCGGCCTTGATGGGAGCCAGTGCGGAGACGACGTGTCATCTGCAAGTCGAGTCGCTCGAACGGCTGGCCGGACCGAAGTCGGAGGTCCTCAAGGAACTGGCCGGGATCGTCGGGCGCGATGAGCAGGTCGTCATCGCCTGCCACAACGAGGGGGAACGTCAGCGACTGCGCGAACTGCTGGACCAGAGCGTGCCGGAGTTGGTGCCGCGCGTGTCGCTAGTGGTCGGATCGGTGACGCACGGGTATCGCCTGGTCGCCGAACAAGTCGTCGTCATCAGCGACAACGAACTGTTCGACCGCGTCGAGATCCGCCGCACAGCCGCCCGCAAACGGCGGCTCGAATCGCGGGCGATCGACAGCTTCCTCGACCTCAAGGAGGGCGACCTGATCGTCCATATCTCGCACGGGATCGGGCGGTTTCGCGGGATGCAGGTGCTGGATCGCGAGGGGGGCCAGGAAGAGCATCTCGTCCTGGAGTTCCGCGATGGGGTGAAGATCTTCGTCCCAGCCTCGCTGATTAACCTCGTGCAGAAATACGTCGGGGCCACCAAGAGCAGCCCCACGCTCTCGAAGGTCGGCGGCACCGCCTGGGCATCGAGCAAGAAGAAAGTCGCCGCAGCCGTGGCCGATATGGCCAGCGACATGCTGCGGTTGCAGGCTCAGCGCGAGATGATCCCCGGCATCGCCTGCCCGCCGGACACGCGGATGCAGCAGGAGTTCGAAGCGGCTTTCCCGTATACAGAGACTGACGATCAGGTGCGGGCCATTGACGACGCCAAGATCGACCTCGAAAAGCCGAGGCCGATGGACCGACTGATCTGCGGCGATGTCGGGTTCGGCAAGACCGAGGTCGCGATCCGCGCGGCCTTCAAGGTCGTCGACGCCGGACGGCAGGTGGCGATCCTCGTCCCGACGACCGTCCTGGCCGAACAGCACTACCGCACCTTCTGCAATCGATTCGCGGAGTTCCCGATCTCGGTTGAGGTCCTCTCGCGGTTCCGCACCAAGAGAGAGCAGAAGGAGATCCTGCTGAAGATGGAAGCCGGGGCCGTCGACATCGTGATCGGCACGCACCGGCTCGTTCAACCGGACGTGCGTTTCAAGGATCTCGGGTTACTCGTGATCGACGAGGAACAGCGGTTCGGGGTGGCGCATAAGGAAATGCTCAAGCGGCTGCGGCTGGCGGTGGATGTGATGACGCTGAGTGCGACGCCGATCCCGCGCACGCTGCATCTGTCATTACTCGGGATTCGGGACATCTCGAACCTGACCACACCGCCGCAGGACCGGATGGCAATCGAAACGCGGATCGTGCGCTGGGATGACCAGCTCATCAAGCAGGCGGTGATGCGCGAACTCAATCGCGGGGGGCAGGTGTACTTCGTCCACACCCGCGTGATGGACATCGAGTCACTCGCCGACCGCATCCAGAACATTGTCCCCGAGGCCCGCATCGCCATCGTCCACGGCCAGATGGGGGAGCACGACCTCGAACAGAACATGTATGCGTTCGTCAAAGCTCAGGCGGACATCCTCATCGCCACCACGATCATCGAGAGCGGCCTCGACATTCCGACCGCGAACACGATGTTCATCAACGAGGCCGACAAGTATGGGCTGGCCGATCTGCACCAACTGCGCGGTCGCGTCGGTCGACACAAGAACCGAGCGTACTGCTACTTGATCCTCGACGACAAGAAGTCGCTGACCAGCGTGGCCGCGAGGCGTTTGAAGGCGATCGAAGAGTTCAGCGAACTGGGAGCTGGGTTCAAGATCGCCATGCGCGACCTGGAGATTCGTGGCGCCGGGAATATCTTGGGCACCGAGCAGAGCGGGCACATCTCGACCGTCGGCTACGAACTCTATTGCCACCTCCTCGAAAACGCCGTCCGCCGCCAGAAACAGATGCCCGAACGCGAGTTGCCGCACGTCGATGTCGACCTCGCCGTCACCGCCTTCCTCCCCAACAGCTTCGTCCCCCCCGGTCGCCAGAAAGTGGATGTCTACCGCCGACTCTCCGCAGCCGCCACGAGCGAGGAACTGGCGGAAGTTGCCGGTGAAATCCGCGACCGGTTTGGACCGTTACCGCCGGAGACGGAGCAACTGGTCGAGGTCAAGGAGCTGCAACTCTTCGCGTTTGCTTGGGGAATCACCGGCATCCGCATGGAGGAGGGCCGGTTCGCGGTCCTGAGTTACAAGGACGAAAAGCAGATCCGGGCCTTGCAGCGGCGAGTGGGGAACGACCTGCGGATGGTCGATCCGGGCGTGTCGTATCTGCTGCTGCCGGTGATGGATATGAACGGGCCGGAGACGATCTCGCACTTGAAGAGCGTGTTGCGACCGTAAAGCCCAGGGGTTGCAACCCCTGGGCTTGGGCCAACACGTGTTGCCGCGTTTTCGCGTTTGCGTCTATAACAAAGGCTCATTGTCGTCCCGCCCTCGATCCGCATGGATGCGATCGATGAACTCTCCCCGCCTTGTCATCGCCATTCCGCTCCTCGCCCTGCTCCTCTCAGCCGGGTGCAACGGGCGTTCGTATCAAGCTTCCAGCCCCGTCATCGGGCCGGTGCCGCCGCGCGTTCCGGCCTCGGAAGTCGCCCAGAACTCGCGGGCCTCGAAGACGAGGAAGGGCAAATCGGTTCGCGGCCAGGACGGCGAGATTCGAACCGTCTCCTCCACGGAACCAGAGTCGCAACCGCTGGGCATGACCGATGTCATCGCCGACGTGAACGGCGAGCCGATCCTGGCTCACGCAGTCCTCGACCGCTATGCCCCTCAACTGACCCAAGCCAAGCCGAAGATGAAGCCCGAGCAGTTCCGCATCGCTCAACTGGAGTTGATCAAGAAAGATCTCCCCAGTCTCATCGAGCAGACGCTGATGGTCGACTCCGTCAAGCAGAACATGAAACCGGAACAGCTGACCTCGGTCGAGGCCCAGATGGACAAGTTCTTCGAGGGAGAAGTCGAACGCCTGATGAAGGTCACGACTACCGGCTCACCCACCGAGTTGGAAGCGGTTCTCCAATCGCAGGGGCTCACGCTGGCCACACTTCGCAAACAGTTTGCCGACCGTCAACTCGCGGGCCAGTTCATGCGAACGAAGATGGGTGCCGAACCGACGGCCTCGCGGGAGGAGATGCGGGCCCGCTATGAGCAGGATGTCGAGTCCTTCACCGAAGCCGAAGAGATCAAGTGGCAGCAGATCGATCTGTCCTCTGCGGCTCAGGGCGGAACCGATGAGGCCGAAGCCGCCGCTCAGAAGCTGCTGAGGCAGATTCGTAGCGGGGCGATCACCTTCGATGAGGCCGCCCATAACAAGTCGGACAGCGCGCTGGCCTCGAAGGGGGGGCACTGGGATTGGACCCAACCGAGCAGCCTGGCCGATGTGGACGTGAAGGAGGCCCTGCTGAGCCTCGAACTGAACGCGGTCAGCGACGTGATTCCGACCCAGACGGCCTGCATCATCGTGATGCTGACCGGTCGCCACGAGTCCCGCGTGATCCCGTTCAACGAAGTCCAGAAGGAACTTCAGGACCGGATCGTGAAGGACAAGAAGCTCGCGATCGGGGAAGCCGTCTTGAAAGAACTGATGGCCGAGGCCGTGATTCACACGATTCTGGACGAGGCCGACGCCGGATGAGTGGGGGTGAGTCCCCCGGCTCGCGTTGATCTCCGACAGATCCTCGCAGCTGACTCGTCACATCGTACGACTTCAGAGGTCGCCGCCGCCCGAGACTTCCCGACCAGGCCATGAAAGATTGACTGTGATGAATGACGGACACCTGCCAGGTCCGACGACCGAAGCTGCACCCAGCCGGTCGCAGTTCGAGTCACTGTCGATGTCATGCCAGGCGATGTGCGAACCGCTCGAGCGCTGGACGCTGCAATATCCGCTGATCGCGTCGATCGCCTGGATGGGATTCCTGTTTGCCATCGTGCTTTCCGTATACACACCGGCGTACGAAACCAACGATGATGTCGCGATGAGCATGATCGCTTCGGGAACCGGGATCGCAGGACGACCCGACGAACACCTGATATTCACCAATGTGTTGATCGGTCTGGTGCTGAAGCAGCTGTACACTCAGATGCCTTCAATCCCCTGGTACGGGATCTCTCTGCTCGCGGTCCATTTCCTGTCCCATGTGGCGGTCTTGTACGCCTTGCTGAAGTGGCGATATCGCCGCGCTGTGGTGTTCTGTGATTTGATCCTGTTCGCGACGATGGGCGTGCAACTGTTGACTCGGCTGCAATTTACCAGCACGGCCATCTGGTCTGTGGAATGCGGTCTGTTCCTGGCGATGAACGGGCTGTCCCTGCGTCGTGATGCGGTAGGTCGCGGGGGGTGGGGGATGCTGGCCTTGGGAGCGGCGCTCATGATTTGGGGGTCGCTGGTCCGGTTTAACTCTTACATCGCAGTGATGGCGATCAGCGCGATTCCCCTGTCGATCCTGGTGTGGCAGCTCGATCGGTCGATGGCCCCCCAGTCGCGTGTCTGGCGAACAGCGCTCACGGCGATTGTGTTCACTCAATTCGCAGCGTTCGGACTGCATGCTGCACACCAACGCTACTACTCCCGGGATCCGGCCTGGCGGGAATATCTGGTCTTCAATCAATACCGGGCGAAGATCAATGATTATTGCTGGACTCGCTACACGAAAGAGACCCAGCCGGTGTTTGACCGAGTCCAGTGGAGTGAGAACGATCACAACATGGTACGTTCCTGGTACTTCGATGATCCGCTGATCTTCAGTCAACAGAAGATGCAGTCGATCGTGGAAGGTTACGCCTGGCCGGATGCGACCGTGAGTCTGTTGCAGAAGAAAGACTGGTGGCGAGCGATACTGATCCACGAATCTCTCTGGCCCCTCTGGGCGCTGATCCCTCTCCAGTTGTGGTGGTCTCGTGGTCGATGTTTCGCGATCTGTCATTTCCTGTTGCTGACGGCGTCGCTGGGGGTAATCCTCTGCGGATTAATGTCCCTGAAGGAACCACCGTCGCGGGTCTACTTGCCTCTGTTTGCCGTGCTGGGGCTGTACATGCTCTATCTCATGCGTGATGGCAAAGCGTCGACGGCAGCCTCATCTGGCCCCATCTTACCACCCGCAGGGCAGACCTCTCCACGGCGCGGCGTGATTCTGTATCGGACCCTGGCCCACGGATTCGCGAGTGCCGTGTTGATCGCGGTGGCGATTCTGGGACTGCTCTTCGGTCAGTCCCGGGCCTCTGTGGATTCCCAGAAGGCGGTGTCGGCCAACCGCAAGTTGCATGCGGACCTGACCAAAATCGCACCCTCCGAGTTCGACCTGCTCGTCTGCTGGGGTTGCAGCTTTCCCCTGGAATCCATACTTCCGCTGGAATCCCCCGACAGGCTGCGAAACCGGCATCTGTTGGGTTTGGGCTGGCTTCAACAGACTCCCGTGAACGATGCGGTGAAAAGACGGTTTGGAATCCAGGATCTGCCTGTCGCTCTGCTGGACAACCCCCACGTCTCACTGATCGCGAGCAAGTACGAAGTGTACTTTTACCAGATCTACATTCGCGAGCACTATCACCTGGAGGTGGATTGGAATCTCCGCTTTGAAGGGGAAGTGCTCAACGTGTATAAGCCGGTCAGAAGGGGGGCTAACAAGTGAGCGTCAAATCATATTCGGAAGGCGAAGGAACCCAAGGTGTCAGGAGCCGTTGCTGGCCAGATCAGAGCCCACACGGCAGTCAGAGGCTCCTGACGCATTGATTCCTCCCCACCGTTGCTCTCGCTCCAGGACACTGCTCCCTGTCGACAGTGCCACCCCGCCCGCCATGCCCCCTGAACAAGTGACTGTTATGAATGACGGACTCCTGCCCAGTCAGTCGACCGAAGCGGTATCGGACAGGTCGCAGTTCGAGGATCTGTGCATTTCATGCCAGGCGATCTGCGAAACGCTCGAGCGCTGGACGCTGAAATGTCCGCTGTTCGCATCGATCCTCTGGATGGGATTGCTGTTTACCATCGTGCTGTCCGTCTACACACCGGCGTACGAGACCAACGATGATGTCGCGATGAGCATGATCGCTGCGGGAACCGGCATCGCAGCACAGCCAGGCGAACACCTGGTGTACACCAGTGTGGTGATCGGTTTGTTGCTGAAGCAGCTTTATACTCAGATGCCTTCGACTCCCTGGCACGGGATCTCTCTGCTCGCGGTTCATTTCCTGTCCCATGTGGCGATCCTGTACGCCGTGCTGAAGTGGCGTTATAGCCGTGCCGCCGTATTCTGTTATACCGTTCTGATCGCGACAGCTGGCGTGCTACTGATCACCCGGCTGCAATTCACCAGCACGGCCATCTGGTGCGTGGAATGCGGTCTGTTCCTGGCCCTGAACGGGTTGTCCCAGCGCCGCGATGCGGGAGGTCGAGGAGGGTGGGGGATGCTGGCCTCTGGAGCGGCGCTGATCATTTGGGGGTCGCTGGTTCGGTTTGACTCTTACATCGCGGCCATGGCGATCAGCGCGATTCCTCTGTCGGTCCTAGTGTGGCAACAGGATCGGTCGACGGTTCCCGGGTCGCGTGTCTGGCGCATCGCACTGGCGATGATCGTGTTGATCCAATTCCCCGTGTTCGGACTGCATGCTGCGCACCAACGCTACTATGCTCGCGATCCGGCCTGGCAGGAATATCTGCAATTCAATCGATACCGGACGCAAATCAATGATTATGTCTGGACGCGCTACACGGAAGAGTCCCAGCCGGTGTTTGATCAGGTGCAGTGGAGTGAGAACGATTACCACATGATACTCGGCTGGTACTTTGATGATCCGCTGATCTTCGGTCGACAGAATCTGCAGGCGATCATGGACGGTTACGACTGGCCGGATGCGACCGTGAGCCCGCGGAATATGTTTCACTGGTGGATCAGAATTGTGAAGAATAGTCGACTCTGGTCATTCTGGGCGCTGATTCCTCTGCAAGTCTGGTGGTCTCGTGATCGACGTTTCGCGATCCGTCACTTCCTGCTGCTGACCCTGTCGCTGGATGCGTTGATCTGCGGATTGATGTTCTTGAAACAGCCACCGGAGCGGGTCTATTTTGCCCTGATTGCATTTCAGGCGCTGTACCTGCTGTCTCTGATGCGCTATAGCGATGCGTCGACGGAATCCCCCAGTGTCTCCCACTGGTTCTGCAGCCTGTCTCTGAAGCGAGACTGCGATTCGCCCACGGTAGAATCCGCCAGTCCAGTGTTGCCGCCAGACGATCCGGCAACCGGAGGGCACGGAGTCATGCGGAGTGGGACGCAGTCTCCTCGGATCGCCAGAACCGCGTGGATCGCGATGGCGATTCTCGGAATGCTGTTGGGGCAATCCATGGCCTTTCGGAATTCCCGGAAAGCGTTGTCGGCCAACCGCAGGCTGCATGCGGATCTGGCCCGGATCAGTCCATCGGAATCCGAACTGTTCGTCTGCTGGGGCATCGCCTTTCCGCTGGAATCCATACTGCCGTTGGAATCCCCCGACTTGCTTCGAAACCGGAATCTGCTGTGGTTGAGCTGGCTCCAGCAATCTCCGGTGAATGATGCGGCGAAAGGACGTTTTGGAATTCAGGATCTCCCCCTCGCTCTGCTCGACAACCCCAACGTCTATCTGATCGCGAACACGCCTGAACTGGCGTTCTATCGAACATACTTCCGCGAGCATTATCACCTGGAGGTGGATTGGGATCTCCGCTTTGAAGGGAGCGAATTCAACGTGTATAAGCCCGTCCGGAGGGGGGCTGACAAAGGAGCGTCGACTCATCTCCGGAAGACGAGGAAAACAACGATGTCAGGAGCGGTGTCGAGTCAAATCAGGGCCAACACGACAGTCACAGATTTCTGACACGGGGAGTCCCCCAGTGTAATTCACACCGTTGTTCACAGTCCTGTGTTTTGCGCTCCTGTCAGCAGAGTCCTCTCAGTCACCCCCAGACCACGAAAGAGTGCCTGTCATGAAAGACGGTTTCCTGCCAAATCCAACGACCGACGCTGCACCGAGCCGGTCGCAGTTCGAGTCTCTGTCGATGAGATGCCAGGCGATCTGCGAACCGATCGAGCGCTGGACGCTGAACCATCCGCTGCTGGCGTCGATCGCCTGGATGGGATTCTTGTTTGCTGCGATGCTGTCTATTCACACAGCGGCGTACGAGACCAACGATGATGTCGCGATGAGCATGATGGCTTCGGGAACTGGCCTCGCAGCGCAGCCGGACGAACACTTGGTGTTCACCAATGTGGTGATCGGCCTGTTGCTGAAGCATCTGTACACTCAGATGCCGGCGATTCCCTGGTACGGCATGTATCTGCTGGGGGTTCATTTTCTGTCCCATGTGGCGATCCTGTACGCCGTGCTGAAGTGGCGTTACAGCCGCGCTGCCCTGTTCTGTTACTGGGTTCTGTTTTCCACAATCGGCGTGCTACTGCTGACCAAGCTGCAATTCACCAGCACCGCCATCTGGTCCGTCGAATGCGGCCTGTTCCTGACGTTGAGCGGACTCGCCCTGCGCCGCGACGTACACGGCCGGGGGGGCTGGGGGATGCTGGTCAGCGGAATACTGCTGATGATGCTGGGATCGCTGGTCCGGTTTGATTCGTACATTGCGGCGATGGCGATCAGCGCGATACCCCTGTCGATCCTGGTGTGGCAGATGGATCGGTTCAGGGCTCCCGAGTCACGTGTCTGGCGGACAGCTCTGGCGACAATTGTATTCACTCAAATCGCGGCGTTCGGACTGCAGGCCGCACACCAAAACTACTACTCCCGGGATCCGGCTTGGCGGGCATTTCTAGACTTCAATCCCTATCGGGTGCAGTTCAACGATTATGCCGTGACGCGCTACACCGAAGAAACCAAGCCCGTGTTTGACAGAGTGGGGTGGAGTGAGAACGATCACGAGATGATCCGCCTGTGGTTCTTCGATGATCCGCAGATCTTCGGCCGCAAGAATCTGCAGGCGATCGTGGAAGGCTTCCCCTGGGCGAAAGAGGCCGTCAGTCTCGGGAAGATGAGTGACTGGTGGCGAGACATCATCAATAATAAGCGGCTCTGGCCCCTGTGGGCGCTCATCCCTCTGCAACTCTGGCTGGCCCGTGATCGACAGTTCGCGTTCCGGCACTTCCTGTTGCTGACGGCATCGCTGGATCTGGTGATCTGCGGATTGATGTTCCTGAAACAGCCACCGGAGCGGATCTATGTTTCCCTGATCGCATTTCAGGCGCTGTACATGCTGTATCTGATGCGTGAAGGCGATTCGACACCGGAAGTCCACGCCATTCAAATCATGCCGCCAGGCGGGCCAGTGCCCGTATGGCGTGGCGTCGTGCTGCGCGGGTCGATTGCACTGCGCGGGACGGTGTCTCTGCGCGGGTCGCTGTCTCTGCGCGGGTCGCTGTCCCTGCGCAGAACGCTTTCCCCATGGACCGCCAGTGCCGCTCTGGTCGCGGTCGCGATTCTCGGACTGTTGTTCGGTCAGTCCACTGCCTATCGGGACTCCCGGAGGGCGGTGTCGGCCAACCGCAAGCTGCATGCGGATCTGGACAGGATCGGTCCCTTGGAATCCGACCTGTTCGTCAGCTGGGGTGCCAGCTTCCCCTTTGAATCCATTCTTCCGTTAGAGTCCCCCCACCGGCTTCGACAGCTGCACCTGCTGGGGTTGGGTTGGTCCCAGCATTCGCCCGCGAACGATGCCGTGAAGGCACACTTTGGAATCCGGGATCTGACCCGCGCTTTGGTCGATAATCCCCACGTCTATCTGCTCGGAAGCACTCCGGGCCGAGGAGGCGGCGTCCT
>JAYWFM010000363.1:0-8704 GCA_043778825.1 Planctomycetota bacterium
ATCGTTCGAGGAATAACTGTCTGATTGTCGCCTTTCGCTCCGCGAAAGGCCGGTCTTTCGCGGAGCGAAAGACGACTCTTGTTTCTCGAACGATGCTTACATCAGGGGCTGAGGTCGATGTTTGTCGTCTTTTTCTCCGAAAAAGGACATCCTTTTTCGGAGAAAAAGGCGACAAAGTAAGTGCCATTAGGCTCGCGGCTGTGAGTCAGCGTCCAGCCCCTTCCAGCGGTCTCGCGGCGGAGCTGTCCAGGCGCAGGACGTGGACGTGGCTGTGTTGGCCGACGGCCCAGACGAGTTTGCGGGTGGGGTCGTACATTAAGCCCATCGAGTTGTTGAAGGCTCGACCGGAGGTTCCTTGGCCGATCGGGTCGTCGCCCGGCAGTTCGATTCCGCGCCAGGCGTTGCTGGCACAGTCGTACAGCAACCAGTGGAGTTTTTCACCCACGGCCACTCGGGATCCGAGCAACACCGCGTCGGCCTCCGGCAGATAGACCGTCTCGCGCGAGGGGACAGCTGCGAATGTTTTTCCGTTGGCATTCAACCAGTGGGCCTCGCTGGAGGAGAAGTCGTAGGCAGCCACGTCGCCCTTGTTTTTGTCAGTGCCGGAGAAGAACAGCAGGCGGTCGCGTTTGGAGTCGTAGGCCATCCCGTGCTGGTCGGGCGATTTGTCGGGCAGCGAGCCGCGCAGGGCGAGCGGCTGCCAGACTCGCTCCTGGGCATCGAGTCGCCACAAGCCCGCGCCGCCGCCGTCGCGCTGGTCGCCCCAGGCCACGGTGCCTTGTGGGGTCGAGCAGAGCGTGACGTTGTAGAAATCGGCGCGATACGGATTCGGTTGCGGCCCGCGCGTCCACTTCGCGGCGACCGAATCGAAGAAGTACGTGTGGTCGTGCGGCGCGAACACCAGACACTTCAGCCGCGCATCGTAGCCGGTCGATTTGTAGGTGTGCCCGGTCATCCAGGGGTTGCCTCCGAAGCTCCACTCGCCGCGGACTTGATCGTTGCTGTAGACGAACTCCAGCGGCAGCTCCGGGGCGAACGGGATCGAATAGCGATCGGTCTTCACGTCGTAGACTTGCGGGGCTGTGCCGCTGTAGGCCGAGTGCCCGCCGGAGAAACGGATGATCTGGTCCAGCTCCGGCGCGAAGACTGCCGACCCCCAATCCATGTTCATCCCCGGTCGCTTGGGGGTCGGACGCAGCACCCAGCGATTCGTCGGCAGGTCGCGGAGTTCGGCGGTCACCCGCTCCGGCTCGGCGAGCGGCACGTCTTTCTGATACCACGCGGGGTCGTACGAATCGGTGCGGCGCTCAGTCGTCTTCGGCGGCACGCCCAACGTGCGCGTGCCTTCGTCGTCACTCTGTGCCGTCACCTCGCACTGCCAAGTGCCATCGGCGAGGACCGTGACGAGGTCGTGGTCTGGGCCCGGTTGGACAGCTGCACTCAGGAAGAAATTCGACGGGCTTTTGGGCGACTCCTTCGGCTCCCAGCGTTTGACGAGTTGCCAGGCACTCGTGCTGGTGTCAAACAGCCAGGCCTCCAGGGGTGGGGACTTATACAGCGAGGCGACGTACTCCGTTGTCGAGGAATAGCCATACCCGCCGAGCAGCAACATTCGCTTGGCCGAGGGCAACCAGAGCAAGGCGTGGCCGCCTCGGGGAGAGGGGCTGAGGGTCGGCTGGCACTCTTCCCAGCGATCAGCGACCACATCGAAGGTCCACGTGTCGCTGAGGAGTTGGTGCAGTTGATCGCCACCGAACAGGACGATCTTCTTCGCCACTGGATCGTAGGCCAGACGCGAGTTGGCTCGCGGTGGCGGTTGGCGGTCGAGCGGGAGTTGGCTCCAGGAGTTCTCTTTCGGCGAGTAGGCCCACGTCCCCGGATCGCCGCGCTCGGTCGGGATGTTGCCGCCGCCGAAGAGGACGAAACGCTGCCGGTGGGCGTCGTAGCACATCGAACTCCAGAGCAGGATGCCGCCCAATTCGCCGGTGGGATTGGTGGGAGGATTGAGGTCTTCCCAAGTCCGCGCTGCGGGGTCGTAGGCGAATGTTTTTCCATGTGCGAAGAAGTAGAACTTTTTGGTATCGGGGTCATAGTCGTACTTCTGCCCGAGCGAGAACGTGCCGTAGACGGTCCAGTTCGGTCGGGTGTTTCCCTCGATGTCGCGGAAATCGAAGTGCTCGTCCTTCCATCCGGGAGCCTGTGCCGGTCCACTCAGTGGCCCCCAGTTCTGGCCCGGCGGGAACTGATTCTCCCACACGCGGTTCGCCGCGTTCCAGGCGAGAACATCATAGGGCCTCGGCTTCTTGTACTCCCCCCATGAGGTACGGCCCCCCAGGACCAGCAGCGGCCCCGCCGGTCCCGCCACGCCGAGCGGCACGTCCCACCGCTGCCCGACGAGGGGCTCCGCGACCTTCTTCCAGACGTTCGGAGCGGTCGGCTCGGCGGCGACCAGCGGCGCGGCCACGAGTATGAGGCACAGTGTGGAGATCAATCTCATGGGGGACTCCGTCGGGAGAAGCCGTTCAAGCCCTCGGGAAGACCCGGGCGCAGGAGAGACAGCATACACCGGAGGGCCTCGTGGGTGGCAGTCAGCCCCGTTGGAGTTCAGGCTTTCGCCTGTCCGACTACCAGAGACAGCCCTCAAGGCCGAACTCCTCTAGTGATACCCGACAAGGATTCTCAAGGGAACTTCACGACTCATCCCGGTCACGGCATCAAGCCCGGGAATTGGCTCTTCAGCCAAGCCTTGACCTGTGTCCGCAATCGCTGGGCCAAGGCGATCATCTCGTCCGCTTCCTAGTCAGAGAGGGCTCCGATTTGCTCATAGACGTTGGTATGGCGTTTGCGCCGACAGAGGTCCAACAGGGCCACCTCGCTCGAACTCAGGCCGACCGTCCACGCCAGGCATTCTATCGTCCGCTGGTGTTTGTTCTGCCGCTCGGCCTGATACCCTGCTGCCGCGAGCGCAGCTGTAGCCAGTTGTAACGCGGCGTTGTACGCGATGCCGAATCGCCACTCGGGTCCGAGGCCGGGCGTCTGGCTCTGGCCGATGTCGCGGTCAGCGATGGCGAGCAGTTCACCAATCTCCTCACGCGACGTTTCGTGAGGGCGGATCCAGCTAATTTCGAGAGAGCGCTGCAAGGTCATCCTCAACTCCGATCAGTATGAGTTTTTCTCGGGCCATGACTTTCGTCAGGAAGTGCTGACTGGCGGCGAGCTTCGCCGTGAATTCTTTCGCCGGATAGACGGTCGGATTCACCGGTCGCTGAAGTAAGGCTTCGGAGCTTCGCAGCGCTTCGACCACTTCCGCCAGGGTCACATCGCCGATGACCATCACGTCCAGATCACTCGCCGAGTTTTCCTCGCCGCGCGCCACCGACCCGAAGATGAAGGCCACTCGTACGCGGTCTCGAAGCGGCCACAACGCACGACGCAACTCATCCGCGACACCGACGGTCTTCCGCACGATGCCACGTAACTCGTGGTAGATGGGACAGGTCGGATCGGCCTGAAAATAGACGTGTCGACCCTGCTCGAACCGGCGAATGATGCCCGCCGCGGTCAGTTGTTCGAACTCACGCTGCAAATGCCCGATCCCCAGTCCCGTCAATTTCACGATCTCGCGCAGGTAGAACGCGCGATCGGGATGGCTGAGAATCAACCCCAGCACGGCACGACGTGCTTTCGAGAACAGAACGGTGGTCAGAGTGGCCGAGTCCATGCGCGTACCCGCTTAGAGGTCAATTGTACTCGATAAGGTTACGACACGACTCGTGTATTGGCAAGTGCAATCTCTCGACCAATGTTCATCGCCCGTCACTTCACCGGCACGAGTTGCACGGCGTCGATGTGGACATTGCCTTGCGCTCCGGCCACTCGAAAGACCACCGAGAAGTTTTTGCTCTCGTCGAACCGGAATTTCCCGATCGACTGGAACCCGTTCGGGCCGGTGGGGGCGTGCGTCTGGTCGAGGGTCACGGACTTCTCGCCGTCCACACTGAACACTGTCACGGTAGCCGATTTGGCGCGATTCTCGTGCGGTTGCCAGGCCACACGGACTTCGTACTCGCCCACGCGAGTCACGGAGAAGGGGAACCGCGCGGTCGCTTTCGGGTCGCTCGAGTAGCGGTAGCCCTCGGCCACGAAGCCGGTCAGGCTCCCATTCGTCGACCAGTTCCCCTGGAGTTCCGAGGCTTCGTCGTCAACCACGATCCCCTCCAGCTTGGCTGGGTCGAGACCCGGCAACGGGGGGCCCGTGGGGGCGACCACTCCCGGCGGCAAGGCGAGCGGCCCGTCGAGCGTCTCGCGACGCATCGCGCCGGGGAGTTGCATCAGATCCTTCAGCAGCAGCAGATGATGCTCGTAGACCCTGCGCGGCGAGACCTCATGCCGCACGCAAATCCAGGCTGCCTTGCCGACGACCTCGCCCATCATGCCGCAGGTCCGCATCACGCGGGTCGCGCCTAGGGCCTCGCGCTCGACGCTGATGTCGCGTCCGGCCATGAACAGATTGTCGATGTTGCGGCTGTACAGGCAGCGGTACGGTGCCCAGTACGGTCCCTTGTATTCATACTTCGAGCCGGTGGTGCAGACGGAGATAAACTCGTCGCCCTTGAGTCCCTTGTCGAACTGCGGGTCGGGCACGTGGATGTCGATGTGCCATGTGTTGGGAAACGCCGGGTCGGGGAACTGCGTCCCGCTGCGAAAGTCGTCCGCCCGCAGCAGCACATCGCCGAGCAGACGCCGGGACTCGCGCTTGCCCGCGATGAACGCACTCCATCCCAGGCGGTGATTCGGATACTGCTTGTCGATGTTCTTGAGCGCGTCCCAGGCCCCATACATGGCCCGCATGTTGAGGTCGCGAATCCGCTCGATGTCGTTGATCGGGTCTTTATCGAACCCGCTCTCCCAGAACCAGCCGCCGAGGTTACTCAGCGGCGTGCTGCCCCATTGTCCCTTCGAGGTGCTGCGTCCGGGGAAGGGCTTCTGGCTCAGGTCCAGCGCCCACTCCAAGCGTGGAAATGGAGCGGCGATCTGCCCCGCCTCGTACTGGGTGGTCAGGGCGTCCTTGTCCTTGCACTCGCACTTCAGCACCTGGTTCTTGTCCGCTTGATCGAGGACATTCCACAGGTTGCTGGCCCCCATGTTGCCTTCGTGCGACATCTCATAATCGGCTCCGGCCAGATACCCCACCGTGCCATCGCCCGTGCAATCCGCGAACAGCTTCCCACGCACCGTCACCCGCCGCGCACTGCGCGTGTTCTGAGCGGTCACCGACACGATGTGCTGATCGACCGTCTCGGCGGCGTTCACGCGATGCTCCAGCAGCAGAGTGATACGTGACTCGGCCCGCGCCACTCGCAGCTTGCGTTCATCGTCGTAGATGTTGCCGCCCTTGGCGTTGCCATCGATGCCCGCTCGCTTGGGTGGGCAGAGTTCTTCGACGATCTCGCCGATGTGATAGTACGGCTTCTGGCGGGTGTGACCTTCCGGCCAGACGCGGACTTCGCTGCTGCCATTGCCACCGAGGACGGGCCGATCCTGGATCAGGGCCACGGTCAATCCGTTGCGAGCCGCCGAGACAGCTGCCGAGGTTCCTGCCACTCCGCCGCCGACGACGACCAGATCAAACTGGCCGCCGTCATCGGGTTCGCCTTGGAGCCCCAGTTGCTGGCGACGCCATGTCAGCATCTCCGGATTCTTGTTGGGAGGGGTGAACTTGTCGTCCCGGCTAAAGACGATGGCATCGCAACGCCCCTCGAACCCGGTGAGGTCGTGCAGCGCGACAGTCGCTTCGACAGCGACCTCGACGGTGCCGCCGTCCTGCCAATGCCAATCCTCACCCACCGTACCGAATGTGGGCTTGAGCGGCTGGCCATTCACGAGTACCTGAAACTTCCCCGGTGCGCCCAACACCTTCCACGGTGCGACCCAATCGCGGGTCCGCACCCAGACTCGATAGGTTCCCTTTTCGGGAAACCGGGCTGTCGTCACGGCATCCTTGACCGGCGTGCCCAGCCCGTGCGCCAGCAGATAGGGCGATCCCATCTGGTCCATCGACTGCTGATCGAGATCCCACCCTCCCAGCGTCGCAAACTGCTCCGCCTCGAGCAGCACCTGCTGGGCCTGAGCGTGCAGCGGAGCAGCCAGAAACGCCACCAGAATAATGAGCCGAATGTGTCGCATGCGTCGGGAATCCTGGGACCGTGAACTGTGCGTTCAGTTTACAGAAAATGCCGATGGTGAACCATCACCGCGAGGGGAGAGGCACCGTTAATCGGAGCGTCTGGCCTTCGACGGGGAAGTGTACGAGACACACTTTGTGATTGTCTCCAGCACCCCCCACGTCAGCTTCTTCATGATGAGACTCCACGCGGGCCAGCCTGTGAGGTCCGACGGACTTCCGAGTCCGTCGCTCCCCGAGGTGTTCCCCACGGACGGACGAGGATGTCCGTCCGACGACATGCCTCATGCCTCTTCGCGAAAAGCATCGAGTCTCCCCACGGACCCTCTTCTTCATCCGCGGTCCGGCCTTGCCATCCGCGGTCAGAAATCCACTGACCACGGATGGCACAGCCGGACCGCGGATGAAGAGCAACTCGCGGTAGTGACGCAGTGGCCCAGGCGAATTGCCGATCATCCCCCGCTCCCCTCTTCATGATTTTGTTCCCATGATTTTGTGAACCTCTTCCTCCCCCCGGTCGCGGAAACGTCACCCGGATCAGGAACCACAAAATCATGGGGAGCCTTCAGGTTCCGACGCTGCCTCATGTCGCACTTCGGGCACCCGAGACCGTCCGTGACCCCGGTCTGCAAAGTGCGCCTCGCCTTCGACGGGGAAGGTCGTGGGGTTTTGGGCTTGTTCACTTGTGGGAACCGGGATAGAACGCCGATCTCAACCGTGCAGGATTCACTTCCCACCGCGCTCCATCGGCGGGAAGACTGGCAGGGATGCCGCTCATGAACGACTCACCCACACTCCGATTTTCCGCTGGTCTTCCCCCCGTCATGCACGGTTCGGTGGCCGATTTTGCGCGCGATCCGATTCAAGCCATGCGACAGCTGTGGTCTCTCCACGGCGAGGTCGCGGCCTTGCAGGAGGACAGGAACCGGTTGTTCTTCGTATTCGGACCGACGTTCAACCATTATGTGCTGAGCGACAACAAGCGGTTCCATTCTCAGTTCTTTGCCATTCGCGGGCCGAGGAAGTCGGCCCAGCGGCGGGTGACGAGTGGGCTGCTCAGCATGAACGGCGATGAGCATCGCGATCACCGGCGGATGGTCATGGGGCCGTTCCAGAAAAAGTCGATCCAGGCCTACCACGACAACGTGATCGGCATGACCCAGGACGCGGTGTCGTCGTGGAACCCCGGCGACACGATCGACATGGTCGGGGAGATGACGCATTACATGCTGCGGCTGACGAGCAGCATTCTGTTCGGCGTCGACGAGCCGGAGATGGCCTACGAGATTGGTCGGCTGACCGAACGCTGGGTGGCTCTGAATCACAAGGTGAGTCCGGCGATCTTCTCGTCCGATCCGGCACTGCTGGGCAGTTACGATGAGTTGCTGCGTGCGGCGGAGGAACTCGAGACGGCGGTCCTCGAAATGGTCCGCCTGCGTCGCAGCGGGCAGCTGGGCACCGATGTCCTCTCGCTGCTGCTGCGGGCCTATGACATGCAGGGCGGCATCAGCGACGAACAACTCGTGGGGCACATCGTGCTGATGTTCGGGGCCGCGCATCTGACCTCGGCGCACACGCTGGCCTGGACTCTGTTCCTGCTGACGCAGCATCCGGAGGTGATGTCCGCGCTGCATGCGGAGCTGGAGGAGCACCTGGCGGGGGGGGCACCGACAGCGGAGCAGGTCGACCAGCTGCCGGTACTCGATCGGGTGCTGAAGGAGAGCATGCGGATTCTGCCCGCGTCGGCGCACTCGCAGCGCGTGGCCGCGGAGCCGCTCGAACTCGGGCCATTCCGGCTCAACCCCGGCAACCCGGTGATCTTCAGCCAGTTCATCACGCACCATATGCCAAGCCTGTTCCCTGAGCCGGAGAAGTTCCTGCCCGATCGGTGGCTCACGGCGACTCCGTCGCCGTATGCGTATCTGCCGTTTGGAGCGGGACCACGGATGTGCATCGGGGCTCCGCTGGGGATGATGCAGTTCAAGATCTCGCTGCCCACGATCCTGGGCAAGTTCAAGTTGAGCATGGTCCCGGGGGCCGAGGTGCAGGCCCGCGCGATGTCGACAATGCTGTTCCCGACCTCGACAATCCCGATGCGAATCGAGCGGCAGGACGGCGTGTTCACGTCGCAGCCGGTCTCCGGGAATATCCACAGTCTGGTCGATCTGCCCGCCGCGACGGAGTCGGTGGTGATTCGCCGGGCCGCGTAAGGGTGGTGTGGGGCACGTTTTCTACGTGCCCGTCCCAGCCACCCGCTCCGTGAGCGAGGGCGTACGTTTCTCGATACGACTCACGTCTGAAATTTTCGAGCACTGCGCAAATCCTCGGTGGCGCAAAGTCTCTGTACCCCGAAGGGGTTATCCATCACAGCCCAGGGTCGCGACGCAGGAGCGCACCCTGGGAAAATAGCCGCCGCTGGCTCCAACCCCGTTGGGCAACGCCGTGAAGGATTTCTCGCGGATCACGTCGACAAGGTAGCCAGCACGTTTCCGGCCCCCTCTCCCCCGCGATTGATGTGTC
>JAYWFM010000364.1:0-3677 GCA_043778825.1 Planctomycetota bacterium
AGGGATTCCAGCCGACGCGCGGGAGTCAACGACGCGGAGGGCTGCAATCCCTTCGGGATAGGGCGGCTCGGGCGTCCGCGAACCGGTGGTGACGCTGCGCTCACCACCGGCTATTGGCTGGAATCCCTCCGGGATAGATCGGGCTGATGAACGGAGCGACGGGAGGCAGTCTGCGGAGGCTTGAGTCTCCCGAGCGGGGCTGAGGACTGGAACCCTGCGTACAATGGCGACCGCACTCCTTCGGAAGTCTGACGGAGACGTATCGTCAGGCGAAACAGCGATTTCGGAGAAATCGCCGACGATGAACGCTCGACGTGGGGAACAGGATCGTGCAGCTCAGGTGACAGACGGGACGGGCCAAAGGGGCCGTCCTACGGCAGGCCCCGGCGTTCCAGCAGCAGCACCGACGTGTCGTCGTGACGCCCCTGCCCCTGCGTGAAGGCGTGTGAGTCGTCGAAGAGTTTTAGCAGTGCGGTCCCCAGGGGCTCACTGGAGTTCTCGCGAAGCGTCTGCGTAATTCCTTTGACCCCAAACTCGGCATGAGCCTCCGCTGACTGACCGGGGAAGGCTTCTGCCAATCCGTCCGTATAGAACAGCACGCGGCAATTGAGGGGGATATGGGTCTGCTGGGCGGTGAACTCGGCTCCATCGAAGACGCCCAGCGGGAGTCCACCGGCCTCATCCCCGGCGACGTTGAAGATCTCCCCAGTCTCCAGATTCTGGAGCATCGGCACGGGATGCCCCGCGCTCGACCAGGTCAGGATGTTCGTCTTCGGGTCGAGGACTCCATACAACAGCGTGATGAACCCGCCGTCTTCGTTGACCACTTTTTGCTTGCACAACCGCTCGTTGACGTAAGCCACCAGCGTCGATGGATCGCGGAACCGGTCGGTGCGGATCATCTGGATCAGCGCGTGCATCGTCATGATCGACATGCACGCCTTCATCCCGTGTCCCGAGGCGTCCCCCACCAGCAGCACGATCGTATCGTCCGGCAGGAAGAAGGCATCGTAGTAGTCGCCTCCGGCCATCGTCACCGGCTGCCCGCCCAGGACGCGAATCTCGGACGACTCGTACTTGGCCACGATCTCATAGCCCGCCGGGCTCAAGATGATTTGCGGGATGATCGATTCCTGCAACCGCCGCACCGAGTCGATCTCTCGCCGCAGCTTCTCGGCGACTTGGCGTTCGCGTTCCGACTCGGCCTGCCGAATCGCCGCGTCCATGATCGCACTGAGCAAAAACATATAGTCGCCGGAGCTGTCCCGCAAGACGTACGACCGGAGCCCGTTGGTCAGGAAGCGGGCGATCCGGAATACGTCGTCATTGCGGCAGGCCCCGACGATGGGACAGTCGGCCCGGTACTCCCGAATGAGCTGAAAGGTGTCGAAGGCCGTGTCATGGTCGGGGTGGCTGATCGACATCAGGATCGCATGCCACGTATCCTGATTCGTGGCCAGCGTGCGGAACTCCGCCGGGTCAGTGACGACGATCGTGTCATCCGGATTGTCTCCGACGTTGAGGTACATGCGGAGCAATTCCGCTTCCTCGGGATCATCCCAACAGACGAGAATGCGCATCGAGCGAACCTTGCGACTGAGAGCGGGCCGTGCCGCCCAGCCTGGAGTGGGAGGAAGGATGAACGAAGTGTGAACTTTTGAACCACTTTTGGGGAGGAATTCCCATGCGGAATCCGGTGACTTTCTCGAAGTTCCCCTACAATGGGTTTCGGTAGCTGCGTTCGCCAGAACGCGGGCGAATGAGGGACGGCGTTCGCAGTGCAGCCAGACTTCCGAAGTCTTCCGAGACTTCGGAAGTCTGGCTCGACTCGCCCACGTTCTGGCGAACGTGGCTACGACAGAGATCACTCAGGAGTTCACAGCGTGTCGGCAAAACCGTGGGGCGGGCGATTTCAGGAACCGACCGACAAGCGGGTCGAGAAGTTCACCGAGTCGATCAGCTTCGACGCCCGGCTGGCTGAGGTCGATATTCGCGGGTCGAAGGCCCACTCGGCGATGCTGGCTGAGGTCGGGCTGATTACCGCGACCGAATGCGATCAGTTGCACGCCGAACTCGACCAGATCGGCGGCGAGATCGAACGCGGGGAGATGGTCTGGCGGACCGAGCTCGAAGATGTCCACATGCACATCGAGTCGGCCTTGATCGCTCGCCTCGGTGATGTCGGACGCAAGCTGCACACCGGTCGCAGCCGCAACGACCAGGTCGCGACCGACCTGAAGCTCTATACCCGCGACGCGATCGACCATGTCGATCACCTGCTGGGCGAGGTGCAGCGGGCCTTCGTCGAGCGGAGCGATCGCGACCTCGACATCGTGCTGCCGGGGTACACGCACATGCAGCGGGCTCAGCCGGTGTGTGCGGTGCATTACTGGCTCTGCTACTGCGAGAAGTTCCAGCGCGACCGCGAGCGACTGGCCGACTGCCGCAAGCGGGTCAACGTGTCTCCGCTGGGAGCTGCGGCCTTGGCGGGGACGACGCTGCCGATCGACCGGCACAAGTCGGCGGAGTTGATGGGGTTCGCGGAGGTGGCGGCGAATAGCCTGGATGTGTCGAGCGACCGCGACTTCCTGATCGAGTTCACGTCGGCGTTAGCTCTCGTCGCGGTGCATCTGAGCACGCTGGCCGAGGAGTGGATTCTGTGGTGTACGACCGAGTTCAACGTGCTGCATCTCCCCGATGCGTTCACGACCGGCTCGTCGATCATGCCGCAAAAGAAGAACCCCGATGTGCTGGAGCTGATCCGTGGCAAGACGGGCCGCGTGATCGGGGCGTTGCAACAACTGTTCGTCCTCGTGAAGGGACTGCCGCTGGCCTACAACCGCGACCTGCAAGAGGACAAGCTGGCGATGTTCCAGGCGTACGACACGGTCGTCGCCTCGCTGGAGCTGACGGCGGAAATCGTGCGGCGGGCGGAGTTGAAGCGGGAGCCGATCGAAGCCCGGCTCGAAGACGGATTCCTCGACGCGACGACGCTGATGGAGTACCTGATCCTCAAGGGGGTTCCGATGCGCAGCGGGCACGAGATCGTCGGCAAGCTGGTCGGCCTGTGCGAGAGTCGCCAGTGCCGCCTCGCCGATCTCAGCCTCGAAGAGTTGAAGACCGCCTGCCCCCTGATCGAAGCTGACGTGCGCACGTCACTCGGTTCCCGCAACGTCGTCAAGGCCCTCCAGAGCTACGGCTCCGGCGGCTTCGGCCCGGTGAAGGAGCAACTCACGAAGTGGAAGGCCCGCGTCGCCGAGTGACTCGTATCGTTGTCGGATGGCCTTTTCAGGCCGTCCCCGCGCGGGAAGTCAATTTGCGAATGTTGAGGCGACTCAATTCTGGGGGTGAGTCGTAAAAAGTGCCCCGCACACTCACACGGCCCCTGGACCAATGACCGGGATGTCTGTTGGGCAGTTCATTCATCCGCGGTCCGTCGTGGCGAGATCGGGGACGCGACACAAAGCAGCCCCCACCCGATTCGATGACCTCGCAAAACGACTCCAGGCCGGTCTCGCGAGAGACCGGCCTGGGCGGGAATCCAATTGTCATTCGCCCACGTTCTGGCGAACGTGGGAGAGGCTTCCAGCCTCAGTCTTACCCACATTTTTACAAATGTTCCTCCCCGTTTCACACACGGCGGGGCCGGATAATCAGGGATTCTGGGGTGATATTGG
>JAYWFM010000365.1:0-21246 GCA_043778825.1 Planctomycetota bacterium
ATCGCCGTCCGCACGCTCGCCGGGGTGTCTCCGGTGCGCACCTGGGTGCGGATGCCGGCGTCCGGCAGCCCCCTCGCCGCCAGCTCGCCGCCGATCCCCGCCAGCGGCTCCACCAGGTTCTTCTCGATGTCGTTCGACAGCGCCTTCAAAGGCGAGACGTAAATGACGCGCACTTCGTCGGGCAGCTCGCCGCGCTCGAGCCCTTCGCGCAGGAGCTCGTCGATCGATGTGAGAAACGCCGCCAGCGTCTTGCCCGAGCCGGTCGGCGCCGCGATCAGCGTATTCTCGCCGCGACGGATCGCCTGCCAGCCTTCGAGCTGCGCCTCGGTCGGCGGCAGAACTTCCCTCGCCGTCACCCCCGACCCCTCTCCCGGGGGGAGAGGGGAGGCAGAGGTTGTGTGGCGAGACAATCGGCGTTTGAGTTGGGTCAGAGCATCCACGAGCCGGTTCTTGAGTGTCGGACGCACGAGCCGGGTCCAGGACAGTACTTGGCTGTGAGTCGAGAGGTTGTCCTTGTGCCGCTTGTCGCCGACGAGGAAGTCGTAGGCAGTGAACCCCCGCCTCAAGGCTTCGCACTGACACAGATAGTGAGCCACGAGGCCGGGACTCGGCTTCTGGTCGAACGAGGCCAGACCCGACAGGTAGTCGAGCATCCGCCCGCGATCGACAAGCAGAAACAGACACCCCACCGTGGCTCCTTGATGCCGCACGCGGAACACCACGCAGCGCCCCTGTGGGAAGAGTTCGGTGAGCAATGCTCGTTGGAAGGCCGCGAACCGACGGCTGGCGAACGCGCCCGGCTGGCCATCGGCTTGCCAGCGGGCTTGGTGCAGTTCGATCAACTCCGAGAAAATGTTGTTCGCGGCATCGAGCGTCTCGGCCCATTCGAGTTGCAGGTCGCCGTACTCGCGCAGCCGCTTCCGCAAGTTGGCCCGCGTGCTGCGTCCGAGGGAGTCGATCAACTCGCCTCCCTTGGTGCGGATCACGCTCAGGTCGAGGTACTTGGACTCGCGTTCGCGAGCCTCAACGGCAGGCCAGTGAGCGGTCAGCTCCTGAGCCTCTTCGCGGGTGAACCCATCGAGTTGAACGATGTCGCCCCTTGCCTGGGTCAAGAGCCAGTGCGCGATGGCATCGATGAACGCGGGACGGAAGGTCGGTTCCACGAGGAAGCTGTTGTATTCGACGACCACGCTCTCGTGGACCGGATCGCCGGCGGTGCCGAGGTGGCGGGTTTGCAGGGAGAGCAGCGGGGCCTTGCGCTCCGAGCTTTCGGTGTAGAGGCAGATGCCACGCAGTTGGCCGTTGTCCTCGGCGAGCAGGAAGCGGTAACGCACGGTCTCTCCGTAATTCGCCAGCCAGATGCGGGTCCAGGTTTCGCTGGCCATCAGCGGGGCGGACCCGACGCGTTGTTCGAGTTCTCGCCACAGGGCCAGGGCCGTTGACTGGTCCTTCGCCTCCAGCACGCGCAGCTTCAGCATCGACGGACCGGTGACAGTTCGAGTGGGGGAGGGCGGGGATGAGGTGCTGGTGGTCATGTGTGTCTCGTCGGACGGGCCCATTGGCCCGTCCGGGTGTCCTCAATGTTCACGGCTGCTGGCTCGGGACTTGGACGGGATAATGTGCCCGTCCTACGGGGGACGACTCCTGGCCCTGCTGCATGAGCCACACGATCGGATAGCCCGTGGCGAGCAGGACCACTCCCCCAGCAGCAGCGACGGAGAGCAGCGTGAACCAGCCATCGGGGTAGCCCCGGCGGTGGACGAACTCGCAGAAGACCCACAGCGCGGCCAGCGGGGCAAGGCAGGGGAGGATCGACCGTTGCAGCAAATCGCGCTTCCGTACGGCGACCTGACGGCAGGCATAAGGCAGGAACACCAGGAGTTCGACAAACACGAGTGGCATGAACGTCCCCCAGGCGACGCCCTCGATCCCCCACTTAAAGACGAGGGCCAGTGAGAGGGCGAGATTGGCCACGGCTTCGGCAATGTCGATCAGTGAGGGGACGCGGACGATCCCCATGCCGAGCATCGCCTTGCGCAGGACGACCATCGGCAGGGCCACGATCTGGGCGGCCAACAGAATCAGCAGTACGCGGTGGCTCTGCTCCAAACCGGTCCCGATCCAGGTGCGAATCAGCATCCCGCCGAAGTACGCCGACCCGATGAAGAACCCGGCGACCAGCACGAAGGTCAGCGCGACCATCCGCTGGACGACCTGGGCCAGCTCGGTGTGCTTGCCTTGGGAGTGCAGCTGTCCGGCTCTGGGGAGAACGACTTCACCGATGCGGGCGATCGGCTCCTGAATCATCTGGCAGATGCGGAGGGCGATGTAGTACGGCTCGACCTGATTCGTGCCCAGTGCGAAGCCGATCACGACGGTGTCGGTCAGATAGATCAGTTGCTCGGCCATCAGACCGACCGCGCTGTAGCCGCTGAAGGCGAGGCACTCGTGCAATGTCTTGCGCGAGATGTGGGAACGGCGCAGTTGCAGCGTGGGGACTTGGCGATAAGCCAGCCTCGCCATGAGGAGGTTCTCCAGAACCGTCACTCCGCAGAACAGTAGCGACAACGTCGTCAGCTCCGGTCGCAGCTTCAGGCACCCGATCGCCAGGAAAAACCGGAGTACACCGGCCCCGACCTCGATCGACCGCTTCAGGCCGACCCGCTGGGTGCCAATCAGGATGCCGCCGTAGACGCTGCCGATCATGCCGATGGCGGTCGAGAGCCCGTTGATGAGGATCACGGCCTGGACTTCACCGACCGGTTGCTGGCCCCAGCGATTCAGGGATGGAGCTGCGACGCACAAGCCGCCCGCGAACAGCAGGACCAATCCGGCCATGCAGGCGTAGACACAGAAGATCGTACTGGTGACCTGGTTGAGTTCGGTCCACTCTTCCTTCGCCACGTGCTTAGCCACGTAGCGGCAGATCGTGGCCCCGAAGCCGAGATACAGCAACCCGGTGTACCCGGAGAGGGTGTTGATGAAGACCCACACTCCGTACGCGCCGGGTGCGAGACTGTTCCGCACGAATGGCAACATGACGAAGCCGATCGCGACCATGACGAAATGGGCGACCCAGCTGGCCAGGATGTTGGAGCGGAGGGACATGAGGGTTGAGGGTTGAGGGTTGAGGGTTGAGGGTTGAGGGTTGAGGGTTGAGGGTTGAGGAGGTGAGGAGGGTTGTGAATCGAGGTCGCCTCTTGCTCCCGACTCCCGACTCCCTAGGCTCCCTGGCTCCTCATCGCCCGACGGAGGTCGAGGACGGGACGCGGGACGAAGGTGGCCATCCAATGGATCAGGGCACTGAGCGATGGCTCGCGCGACAGAACATTGCCGTAGCAGTCGCGGGCCGCCTGGAGATCGCGCGAGTGAAACAACGCAGCCCCCCAGTCGGCGTAGATGGCCGCCTGTTTCCGAGTGACGCGATCGTTCTCAATCCCGAACAACTGACGGATCTTCTCGACGTTGTGCAGTTCACTTCGCACCATGCGGCCAAATTGGCCCGACAGATTGTTGGGTGCCGGGGTGTACTCCACGAGACGCTCACGCACCACGCGAAACCTGAACCCGCGATGTAGCAGCCGTAGCCACAGGTTGTAGTCCTCGACCGCCATGATCGAGCGGTCCTCGTCGAAGCCGCCCACGGCGTCGAAGTCTCTCTTGCGGAGCAGTACGCTCGATGTCGGGATGGTGTTGCGAATCCAGAGGTCGTCGAACTTCTGATCGTCCGGTGCGAGCTTGGTGTTTTCGTCGACCGTGCAATAGGCGTAGAGCAGGCTGATCGAGTCATCCATCTGGGCGACCTGCCGCTCCAGCTTGTTCGGCACCCAGCCATCATCGGCGTCGAGGAACGCCAGCCATTCGCCGCGGGCCTCGCGGGCCCCGGTGTTGCGGGCCGATGCGGGACCGCCGTTCGCTTGGCGGATGACGCGCACCAAGTCGCCACAGGCGGCTGCGGCCTCGGCGGTGTTGTCTTGCGACCCATCGTCGACCACGAGGATCTCCAGCGGGCGCAGCGTCTGGGTCTGCGCGCTGCGGACCGTGCGCGCAATGAACGCCTCGGCCTGGTAGGCGGGCATGATCACGCTGATCGTCGGAAGTGTGGTGGGCATGGAGGTCACGAATGAAGTACACGAGGAGCGAAGAGGTCGGTGAGGCGAGACTCATCCAAAGCGGGCGAACAAACGCACGAAGACGAACAACGACCCGAGCAGGGCAACGCTGGCGAACACCAGTCGCTGGGTCATGGGGCGATCGAGTTGTTGCAGTGGTGCCGGGTGGCGACGATAGAACCCCGTCAGGTTCATAAACACCGCCAATGTCCCGCAGATCATGTACGTCGTCGGCATGTAACAACGCGACAGCGACATCATCGACATGCACCATCCGGCACCCATGCCAGCCAGGTACGGCATCATCCGCCGCAACTCCTCGTGCTCGATCGGCTGCTTGTGGCGAATCATCGTGAACAGGGCCCACGCCGGAATGAAGAAGCAGCCCATGAAGAACGTGCCACCGATGAATCCCAGTTCCACGTAGGCATGCACATAGGAGTTGTGGGCCACCAGACCGGCGACCTCCGCATACATCCCTTCGCCGATTCCAAAGAAGAACCGGGAGGTCTTGAGTTGATTCAAGCCATCGGCCCACAGCTGAATTCGTTGCTGTCCGGTGCCTCCGGAGAGGTCGATATTCCCTTGTCGCCCGAGTGCGACGGGGACGGCCAATGCGGCCATGGCACCGATGCCAGCGGCGACCCGGCCTCCGTAGCGAGTCGCCAGATAGGCCATCAGTGCCACCCCACCCGCCAGAATCCCGCCACGTGAGTGTGTCAAGTACATGGCGTAAGCACAGATACCCAAAGCCGGAATCCATAAGTACCGCACCCCGGTCAGCTTGGGGTCCGTCATGAAGTACAGGCAGAGAATCGCTGTCATCACGATCAGCTGGGCCATGTCGTTCGGGTCGTGGAAGAACCCGAGTCCGCAGAGGCGGAAATACCATTCGACATCGCCCGAGGCACTGAGTTCATCGTTCTCGGGGGAGTGCCTGAGTTGCTTGGGTTCATCGGGACCGAGCTCTTGTTCCAAGGTCTTGATCTCCCAAATGTCAGCCCGTCCGCTCCAGTCCTCGACGAACTGGCGGTAGTCCATGACGGAATATCCGATCATGAAGACGGAGCACAGGACGCAGTTCAGCAGGAAGCCCCGCAAGCGTTGGGGCGTGTTGATGACCGCGACCAGTGTCAGGTAATACAGACAGACCTTGGCCATCATCTCGAAGCTCTTGGCAGCTCCCCCGACATATCCCAACGAGAGATGGGACGTGGCAGTGGCGAGAGTGACGCCCAGAACACACAGGTTAATCGGCTGCTGAACCAGTGTGTGCAGCCGGACCTGGTTGTGGATCTGGCGGATGGCGCAGAGCATCGCAGCCACGATCAGCACGAGATAGAACTGCACATTCCCCATCGCCGGAAAGAGTTCGGCGGGGCGGATGTACAGAGTCGAGTTGGCGAGCAGGAACAGAACGTAGGCCATCACGGTGCCTTGAGGTGTCCGGCAGGGGCGCACAGCGGCGCGCACCGTTCCGGTGAGGAACTCTAGGTCAACTATGCCTGACGAGTGTTCAATGTCGCTCCCGGGAGACACAGAACGGTGAGGTTTTGCAGCAGAGGAAACGACTACATGGCCAAAGAGTTGTTGTGATCGTCAAAGGCGTTATGGGCAGTCGAGCGAGAGTAAGCGTCATGCTCGGAACGGGATCATGCTGATTGCGTTGGTGCGAGAGTCGTTCTACGCTGGGTCTATACACATTCCCAGCCACAAATATCCGCCACCTCTTCGCTCCGAAGGGGCTGGACTCGATAGCCCAGGCCGAAGCAGAACGACGCCAGTCGTGCCGCGCCGCCCTGGGACCGCGAACACCACAGAGCTGCCCCCCAGCCCTGAAAGGGCGTCACCCCGAGCCGCCGAAATGGTGTCGCCCTTTCAGGGCTGGGCTCGTTCACATCAGGCTGCGAACCCAGGGCGGCGCTGCACGACTTCGTCGTTTCGCTCTGCCCTGGGCTGTCGGGTCAGGCCCCTGCGGGGCGTCGGAGGTGTGCCCTGGGGAGGCGGTTTGGGGCTGGGAATTCCATGTGGAAAGACCGGATCTGAAACCGCTCTAAACTCGGTCCAACGGCGGGTTCAGCGTCAACAGATCCGATTTCCGCTGCCCCGGGTCGCCTTCACGGACCGGTGCCTGTCCCGAGGGGGCCACGCAGAACCGTGTTGATGCGGACAGTTGTGGCGTCGTGGCTCCCGCTTCGGCTTGCCGCACGAGCAGGGCCATCTCCCACGCCGTGACATAATGCAGCCGGAGTTGAGGATTGGCCTGACGCTGCACCGCCAGTTCGGCGTGGAACGCCTGCATCTCCGGCCCCAGCAACATGTCGATATTGCCGTCCTTGCAGCCGTGGGTGTGGAGCTTGAGGAACTTCCAGTTCGGTCGACCCGCGACATGCACGCCGATGTTCATCCAGTGCTGGAACCGCCGCCAGGTCGGAGCCCGGCCTTCGGTCAGATCGCCGTTCTCGATCCGCGGGATGACTCCGAACTTGCGGGACTGCCAGTCGAGGCACAGCGGACCCTGGATCATCAGCAGATGGTCCGCCGGAGCCGTTTGCCCGATTCGCGAGCGAATCCCGGTGTTGTGGGACTTTCGCTGTCCGGGGATGTCCTGGGCGTAGTAGATCGAGTTGATGGTCTTCGTCTGACAGGCACTCGGAGCGGATGGCAGCGTGAAGTCCGCGTAGCAACCCGTCTCCTTCAGGATCGTCAGCTCCTGATCGACACCACACAACTGTCCATCCGGACGCGAATTGCACAACGCCCAGTTGCCGTGGATGAACCCGTACACAATCTCGTTCGTCAGCGGGTCGCGCCGCAGCAGGCCGTGACGATGGAAGAGAGTATCCCGGAACTTCTCCAGGTTCTCCCGAAACCGCTCCGGCGTGTCGTCGTGATGGTGTAAGTGGATATCGACATCGCCGTATCCCTCGGCACACAACTCGGCGATGGCGTCGAGGTACTCGGGGCGGTACTCGTCCTGGGGGTAGAAGAAGGTGTGCTGTGGCGGTCGACCGTTGAAGTCGCGGAACCGGCTGAAGGCTTTGGGATACTCATACACCCAGCGATTGACCCGCTCCATAGCGGTCGCGTGCGAGGCCCCGTAGCACTCGGGCTCCCAGTGGTCGCAGATGGCCACAAACAGATCGACCGGTTGGCTGGGATTGACGACTTCGGCGCGTTCGCTGGGGAAGTAATAGCTGCCGATCCAATTCTGCATGTTGCGTTGGCGCAGGAGCATGCGGAACGACTCCACCATCCCGCAGGTGGTGAGTGCTCCCCCGCATGCCAAAAGCCACTGCAGTCTCGTCATTGATCTCGTTCCCGCCCCATCAGACTGGCGTCAACTCGGCGTCCGCAGACTCTCCCGTGGAGTTCTGAAAGACTCCCGTCTCCGCGGGCATTTGCAGGACCACATCGATTCCAATCGTGTTGAGGTCTTCCTCGTCGCACGACTGGAACTCGGGAGCCAGCGGAACCTGCTGGAAGTAAGCAGCTCCCGTGGTGTCCTGATGCCGCCGCAACTCGCGTTGCAATAATCCTACATCACGAAAGGCCTTGAGGAAGTGCGAGGCCCGCCAGCGGTTCTGACATTTATTCCGATGGTCGAACCAGCGTTTCCAGGTCTGTTGCGGATAAGTCAGATAATGCAGGTGATGCCGATTCGGATCGGTCGCCGCATATTCATCAGTCATCCGAATCCGGTGGATGGACCAGCCCGATGGCTTGAGGAGCCTGACCGATTCCCGCAAAACCGGCACAATCAATCCATCGGGGATGCTTGGCATGGCCAGATTGCTCAGCACCAGATCGTACGTCCCCGAATCGTACGGCAGGGATGTGGTGTCCACGGGGGCCAGGTATTCGCCTCCAGTCTTCTCGCAGAGTTCATTCAGCGTCTCCGAACGGGAAAGCCGGTCCCAGCGATCATAGACATCCAGGAGCGGCTGCTTGGTGGCTTCGGCAATCTCCGCCAATCGAGGTTCCCAAGCCTTGAGCGTACGTCGCAAGAAGTCCGCCTTCGTCAACGCCAACACATCATAGGTATGCACCTCGCACCCCGTCAGAGCCAACGCCACCGGCACCGCGGGAATCCAACCGGTCCCGATTTCCGCCACACGCAGTCCCGCCAGTGATCCGACATGTTTGGTGGCCATCTCCAGGATCAACAGGGCGTTGTCGAACTGATATCCACGCTCGATGTGCCTCAGCTGTCCGGCTTTCTCCTGCATCAAACGATGCACGACTTCCCCACCGGGAACCTTGGCCAGCAAATATTGAACGCCCCAATGTGCCCACCATCGCATAGTCGCCGTCTCCCCAGTTGCCGAATTCCTGTGTCCAGGAAATTGTGCGCGATGCGAGCCGACTGTCATCGAGAATCTGGAGAACTGGCCTCCAAGTTGGCAATCTCCCCAGCGATCTGTGCGGTCATGGGGGGATGTTGCAAAAGAGCATCACTTCCCGCGCGGATACCCCGGCAGGTACTTGGCCTTCGGGTCGCTCGGGGGTTTGTCGAGGGCGAGGTCGCTGAACAGGTCGGCGAGTTCTTGAGGGGTGATCTGCGTCTCGAGTTGCTCGAGCATCATCGCGTGTGATCCGCAGCATTGCGTGGGTCGTCAGTCTCGAAGCAAAAGTATCTGACGTACTGCTTGCCACCACACTTCCCGAATCCACTCCGTGTCACCGTAAGGAACAACCCTCAGAGCACTCCAGCCCGCGTTCTGGAGTGTCGACATCATGCGTTCCCCAGTTGGCATGTTGGTCGTGTGAACGATGCAGGGCGGCCCCGGACTGGTTTGAGCCAGCCACTCCACAGCGTCCATTCCGGTTCCGGGATCGACGAGCCTTCCATCTCCCGAATCGATCATCTCCAGATCGTGGTCAAGGGCGATCAATTCGACAGCCTCACTCGTTTGAGAGAGCGAACTGATGAACGCATGGGCTGACTCGTAGAATTCAATCCGTTCATCCGGCAGTCGTCTCGTGAGACACTTCCGCATGGCGACTTGCCGATCAATGTTGTCCTCCAAAATGACGATTCGCATGGCGTGCCTCTCTGTCCGGCCTCTTTTTTTTGCATTTTTTGAGTTTCTTGCGGCCCCCCCCTCAACCCAGCGTTTCACCATCCTGTCGTCCGCGTCCCTTGGACCAGACGTACTTCCGAATCTCAAACCGCCCGGCCCCAAAATTCACCAGCAGCCCATGTTCGATCCCCGACGCACGGAGATATCCCAGCAACTGTGCGACATGCTCGTTGGCGAATGAGCTGACCGCTTTGATCTCTACGATGAGGATGTCTTCGACCAGCATGTCCGCCTCGAAATTACCGAGTATGTAGCCGTCCTCATCGTGGACTGCCAGAGGCTCGCGACAGCGAAACTGAATCGCGAGTTTCCCCAGCCGATGGGCGAGGGCGTTCTCGTACACCTTTTCCAGATGGCCCGGCCCGAGGTATTCGTGGATCGCGTAGCCGGTTTCTCGAATGATGTCGCAGAGTTGGAAGACGCGGTCCTTCGGCATGGTTAGCTCCTGTGCTGGGTGATGGCGATTTGCAGAAGTGGAGGTGGCCGCAAAAAACTCAAAAAGACGCAAAAAAGTAGAAGCCAGAAGTCAGTCGGTGAACGCGAATCGTCACGCAGACTTCAGAACTCCGCGTTCCTCTTCACTCTTCCTTTTGCGTTTTTTGAGTTTCTTGCGGCTATTCCATTCAGGGTGAGCAAGCTTCATTGGGACAGACAAGAGGTGGCCGCAAAAAACTCAGAAAGACGCAAAAAAGAAGAAGAGATCAGAGGTGGTGTAAACGTCTCAGATCACGCGGGCTTCAGAACGCTGCGTTCCTCCTCCCTCTTCCTTTTGCGTTCTTTGAGTTTCCTGCGGCCCAATTCTCCCAGCCTCATTTGGCCCGAGGATACCCCGGCAGGTACTTGGCCTTCGGGTCGCTCGGGGGTTTGTCGAGGGCGAGGTAGCTGAAGAGGTCGGCGAGTTCTTGAGGGGTGATTTGCTTTTCGAGTTGCTCGGGCATCATGGAGAGTTCGCTGACCTTGTAGACCTCGATCTGGTCTCTCGGGATTGTCTCCAGCTTGCCGCCCTGGACCTTGAGGACCACACGCTGGTCGGTCTCTTCGACGGGGAGGCCCGTGAGGACGCGGCCATCGGCGGTTTGCAGGATGCGGGCCTGGTAGCTGCCGCCAATGACGAGGCTGGGGTCGAGGACGTTGCTGAGGAGTTGGTCCCAGTTGTTGCGGCCGCTGAGGGTGATGTCGGGGCCGACTTCGGCTCCCTCGCCGTACATTTTGTGGCACTGGGCGCAGACCTTCTTATAGACCGCGATCCCGCGTTCGGCGTCGCCGGGGGTGCCCTTCAGGAAGTCGCGGGTCTGGTTGATGACGTGTTCGCGGTCGGGGTTGCGGCCCTCGCGGATCGTGCCGTAGATCGCCTTGAACTGCTTCGCGAACGCCTCGTCCTGGAAGCTCGCCATCCGCCGCAGCTGGTTCAGATTGAGGGCATCCTTCGACAGTGACTTCGCTTCAATCGCCGCCAAGACCGGGGTCGACCATTCGACCCGCGTGGTGAGCAGTTCGAGGGCCTTCGGTTGCAGGCCGGGGTCGAACTTCGCGTAGCGGCTCAGTACCAGCGGGGCGATCTGCGGGGCGTTCATCCGCCCGAGGAGGGCGAGAACTTGCTCCTGCGTTTGGACCGGCGAACTGTCGAGCAGTTTCTCGGCGGTCGGGAGAGCCGAGGGAGCTGCGCCGCCGATGAGCGCCCGCAGGCAGCCGAGCTTGTGGGCCTCGTCCTTGGTCTCGGTGAGCATTTTCTCGACAGCTTTGATGGCTTTCGCATCGCCCCAGGTCGCCGAGAGTTGAGTCGCGGGAACGTACAGAGCGTGCTTGTCCCCAGCGGCGTGGATCGATGCAAAGGTCGGGGCGAGGGCCGCTGCCAGAGCCTCCCGCTTCGGAGCGTCGAACCCGCCGGTCTGGCTGCTCGCGGCGATCGCGTACAGCAACGACCGCGCGGCCTCGCGGCAGTCGTCGTTGTCCTGCTCGACGAGCAGCGTCAACAGCTTGGCGATCTCGGCGGCTTTGAATTCCTTGCGAGCCAGAATGCGAGCCGCAAAGCGCGGCATTAGCTTGGCAATCGACGATTGACGAAGGAACTTGCTCTTCTCCAGGACCATCAGGAAGTCGTCAGTGTGGTCTTCGAGAAGCGGGTGCAGGTTCTGCCAGGCGACCTGTGGGATTAGTTGGTCATCCTGATGGCTTTCAATTGCTCCCAACCATTGTGCGAAGAGTGCGGGATGGTACTCCCCTCGTGAAAACGTAATACAGGCATTCAGCAAAGATCGAGGATGCATATCCCACATCCACGTTGCACCTGAATCGTACTTTTCGGGATGCAGTATGCGATCCATATTCTTATTGAGAATGCCATCGCGATCGAAATCAGGTTGATCAACTCGCGATCTCGAATACCATATGGTTATGGCAGGATCGGAATGGTCGATTGCCCATGAAGCGCGAGAGCGAGATCCGATCACTGAAAACAAGGCGTGCCGACGCTTCTGGAGGGATTCGTCACTCGACTTGACGATCTCATTGAGTCTTGGGACTGCCTCCCCACCCCGCTCCTGCAACACCCGCTGCGCCGTCTCCCGATAGTACACATTCGGACTCCCCAGCCGCTCAATCAGCTGCTCATCCGTCTCCTTCGCCAGATCAAACTTCGGTGCCCGTGGCGTCTCCTTGTACCGCAGGCGATAGAGCCGGCCCTTCTGGCGTTCGATCCCGGCGGGGTCGGCGTTGGCGTCTTGATAGCAGTGATAGCGGTCGTACCAGTCGAGGATGTACAGGCACCCATCCGGACCGACCTTCTGCACCACCGGCATGAACCACGCATCGTTCGCCGTCAGCAAGTCGGCCAGCTTCGGCGACTTCTCATCGCCGGTCTTGGCAGCTGTGATGCCCTCTCCGTCCCAGGCTCCGGGCTTGGCGGGGAAGCCGGGGTGCGGTTTGCCCTTGTAGGTGCTGCCGTGCGGCTCGGTGATGTCGGCGTTGATGCAGCCGCCGTGGATGTTGCCCATGTAGAACACCTTGCGGTACTCCTCGGGGTAGGCGTCGCTGTCGAACCACGTGATCCCGCAGTAGGCTGCCTTCTGATGCTTGTGCTGCACGATCGACCCGATCGGCCACGTATGCGGCGGGTAGGGGCCACCCTGGCGGATGTAGTAGCCCGACTGCGTGATGTGCCACAGATGGTCGATCACGCAGGCCGAGAGGAAGAACTCCCCTTCATCGTTGATCGCGATCCCCCACGGGTTGCTGGTTCCCTCGGCGAAGATGTCGAACTCTTTGGTGTGCGGGTTGATCCGCCACAAGGCACACGTCAGCGGCCAGCCGGGGTGGTCCGGGTTCTTCGCCAGGTTCGGGTTGTCCTTCCCGTATTTCACATGCGAATAATTGAACACCCCGTTGAGCCCATATAGCCACCCATCCGGCCCCCAAGTGAGCGAGTTCGGCAGCTCGTGCGTATCATCGCGGCCCCAGCCGGTGAGGAGGACGGTCGTCTTGTCGGCCTTGAGGTCGCCGTCCGTGTCCTGCATGAAGAGCAGGTCCGGCGCATTGCAGACCCACACGCCGCCATGCCCGACGTTGATCCCCGACGGAATGTTCAGCCCCTCGGCAAAGATCGTGACCTTGTCGACCTTGCCGTCCTGGTCGGTGTCTTCCAAGACCTTGATCCGGTCCTTCCCCACCCCCGGTTCACGGCGCGGGTACTCGAAGCTCTCCGTGACCCAGAACCGCCCTTTCTCATCAATGCACATCGCCACCGGGTTCATCAGCTGCGGCTCGCTGGCCACGATCTCGACCGTGAAGCCTTCCGGCACCGTCATCCGCTTGACGGCCTCTTCCGCCGAGAGAGCCGGACCGGGCGGCCGGTCCTGAGCGCGGGGGATCTTGAGCCCCTGGGCATGGACCGGCGCGGAGAACAGGAGTAGGGCCAACAACGGCTGAACCAAGGCACGAACACGCATCGCAAGCACCCTTCGAAAGCATCCAGAGGAGGAGTTGCCACATGATAGGGGGAAAGGGAATTGAAAGGGAAACGTCGTTGATTGGAGCAAGCCAGCGAGCGGGGCGGCGTCAGCCCCCCGAGTCCTCTCCGCGATTGCTGTTCGAGAACGTCACGCTGACAAGAACTGTCCGGGACACGTGCGTCAGAAATCTCGACAGCTACCAAACTCTGCCCCCTCTCCCCACTGGCGACACGACCTTCATACAGAGCGAGACCGTGGGGAGAGGGCCGGGGTGAGGGGCTGAAGTCGTGCGATGTGCCCCCCTCACCCCAGCCCTCTCCCCCGCAATGCGCACCAAGTGAAAGTCACATCGATGGCGGGGGAGAGGGGGCCGGAGGTCATTGGCTGCCGACGTTTTTGGGGACGCACCCACCGCCACACGTCACAGGCTCGCCGTTGGCCTTTGTTTCTTCGAGCCATAAAACTAGCATGATGTTTGCTGGGTTCCATCACCGTATCGAGGATCGTCCCGTGGCCAGATCAACTCTCTCTCTCTCTCTCTCTCTCTCTCTCTCTCTCTCTCTCTCTTGATGTTGACCGCGTTGGTTGTCTCCCAAACAACCGCATTCTCGCAGGACTCAGCATCTCGGCCAGCGATCCCGACGCCTGAGAGGCAGACGGAGATTCTGGCGCTGCTCGACGAGACGCTGGGGCTTTCCAAGCTCAAGTCGAAAGCGGACAAAGAGGATGCGGTCACGAAGCTGATGGAGCTTGTCGATCAGTCCAGCGATTCGCCAGATGAGCTGTATGTGACGTTGAACACGGCGATCCCGCTGCTCCGGGAGACCGGCGATCTTGACACTCACCAGATCGCGGTTCAGAAACTCACCGAGACATTCTCCGCCGACCCGCTGAAGGAACAGACCCAGCTGCTGCTGGGGTTCATCGCGGCTTGCAAGTCGCGGGAGTCGCTCGTCCCCGCTGTGGAGGAACTGGCCGGACTGGCAGTGGATGCCGGACAGACCAATGAGTTCGATCAGCCACTGGCGTGGCTGGTCGCAGCGGACAAGGTCGCCAAGAAGCTGAAAGACAATACTTCGGTCGCCCTCATGGCCAACACGCGAGTCCGCCTGACGCAAAGGCAAGGGGCTTTCCAAGCTCATCAAGCCGCTGCGCAGACGCTGGTTACGAATGCCGTCGACCCGAAGGCCAACTTTACCGAGGGGCAGTGGCTGGCGATCTACGAGGACAACTGGGACAGCGCGTTACAGCTGCTGGCGAAGGGGAGCGACGCCCAATGGAAAGCTGCCGCCACAGCCCAACTGGCTGCCAGCGAGGACGCCGAGTCTCAACTGAAAGCCGCCGACGCATGGTGGGAAGTCGCTCAAACTGCTGGCCCCGGACAAGTCTTGGTGCAACAACGCGCCCTCGATCTGTACACCAAAGCTCTGCCCAACGTCCCCAGCGCGCTGACCCGTGCCAAGGTGACTAAACGCATCCAGGAATTGACCGCCAAGCTGACCCCCAAAGCGGAAGATGCTCCGGTTGTGAAGAAGCCCGCCGCCAAGGCGAAAGCCAAGAAAGACGACAACTATCTTCCGGTCGGCGAACCGATTGATTTGCTCGCGATGGTGAAACTGCCGGAGCATGCAATTATGGGGAGATGGGAGCGAGACGGGGATGTCCTCATTTGTGAGCCAGGACCGGCCTCTCGATGCATGGTTCCAGTCTGTGTGTCTGGAAACTACGAGTTGCGTTTGAGGTTCACTCGTCACTCCAACAACAAAGCCATTGACGTGAGTTTGCCGGTCGGAGACACCTCATGCGAGTTCATCGTCGATGGATGGGGAGGCCAAATCACGGGGCTGCACCTAGTCGATGGAAAGCTTGCCGTTGACAACATTGGCATCGGAGGCATTCGCACCAGAAACCCGGTCGCGAATGGGGTGACTCATGAGTTAAACATTGACGTGGCACATCAGGATGAATCCGTTGTGATCGACGCAATGCTTGATGGTGTTTCAGTCTTCTCATGGAGCGGAAGTCCCGCGAGATTATCTCAGTGGAATGGCGGGGTGATGCCGATTGGGCAATGTTTGAAACTCCGCGTTCATGAATCAAGAGTTACTTTCCATCGTTTCGAACTCGAGTTGAATAAACGCGGTCGCGGCTACCGCCTGGGTGACGATTGGAAGAACCCGTTGTTTCCGGTTGACGACAAACCGTCCAGAGAAGTCGCGAAAGCATTGCAGTTGCTCGATTGGAATGGAAAAAGATACTTCATCAGCGACAAACCGATGTCGCTGCCGGATGTCCAACACCTGGCGACTCAGGTCAAAGGTCGGTTGGTGACGATCTCGTCGAGAGAGGAACAAGACTTCCTCGCGTCCACCACACTCGGTAGCCGCCACTACTGGACGGCGGGTTGGTGTGCCGTCGATCGCATCTGGCGCGACGAACGAAATCGAAAGTTGCGATACTTGAACTGGGACGGGTCGGAACCAACGAATCACTTTGGTCGAGAGAACTGGATCGTCATGATCCCGAGTGGTGTTTTGCAGGATTACCCAACCGACCACGGCTGGCCCCACGCGTGCATCGAATGGGGTGAAGAGTACCCGGAGGAGCCGTAGCTGCGCTGCGTCGTAGCAGAATTCGTAAGAATTCTGCCGTCCCGACGAACGACCACGGCCCGGCGGGCAGAAGTCTGACGACTTCTGCTACGGCGAGCGTTTCCCCATCCCGGCAGGGATGCCAGAAATTAGCCGGTGGTTGAGCGCAGCGACACCACCGGTTGACGGTTCAGTGCTTTCGCTCGCATCACTGAGGGATGCCAGAAGGCCATGCGAGTTGCTCTTCTGCCATCCCTCCGGGATGGGGTGGTGAGGCGGCGACACTGACCGGTGGTGTCGCTCCGCTCAACCACCGGCTAATGGCTGTGACCCCTCCGGGGTCGATTGAAACGTTGTGGTCACCACGCGTGCATCGAAAGGGGCGAGGAGTACTCCGACAGCCCGTAACTGCGGCGTCGATGACGTTGAGACTTCCTGCTAGCTCCAGCTTAGGGCAGTATATCCCCGAAGCTCCGCTTCGCCCGCTCGCCAGAACGCAGCGAGCGTTGGCCGGTCAGTCCAACGTGTTCGGGTGACGTTCTCCGACCAGGCAGCGGACGGCGAGAGTGACACCGTCACCCAGCACGGGGGACTGACGTCCGCCCGCTCGCTGTCGATAGGGTTTCCAGCGAGGCGTTCTGCGGTTGCAATTGATCAAAGGCTTCGGAGGTCTTGCGGGTCTCACTGCTCACTCCAGCACCCTCGCTGCGAACAAGACGCCTAAACTGACATCGTGTTGCCAGTCAATCAGAGCCGGATGTTCGTCACCCCGGACAACTCTCGTCGCACCGAACTCGTCTTTGGCAAAACACAATACCTCATGAGGTTCTGCAATATTGAGGACGATTGGGGAATGTGTGGCGAGCAGCACCTGTGTCGAGGTCACTGTGCATAATGCTTGATAAGCAGTCTCAATTGCCTTCGGGTGAATGCCATTTTCCGGTTCTTCGATCAGCAGCATCCCTCCGAAGTCGTCGATGAAGCACGGCAGTGTCAGAGCGAGCAGCCGCAAAGTACCGTCGGACAACATCCACTGGGGAACCTCCATCCCGTTCTCGTACTTCAGTAGCAGATAGCAGTGTCGATCTTCATCTCGAATGACTGTGCGAACTCCCTGAATGTCTGGCAGGGCCGTCTGAATGTGGCGAATCCATTCCTTGAAGACAGGCGTTCCTTCCAATCTCGAAACGACCCATGGCAGATTAGATCCGTCTGTCTGGAATCCCTTCGAGAAATGTGGTGGGCTGGGTTGCTTCATTTTGTGGCTATCAAGCGTCAGTGACCGCGCTCCCTCCTTCAGAAACTCCTTGAGCCATGTTGTCGCTGGAAAAAAGTTTTCTCCTTCCGGAACGTTGGCCAAGGCCGATTTTCGCTTACTCAATTGAAAGCCCGGAACGAATCCTCCGGCAGAACCAGACTTCAGATCCTCCCAGACCTCAGGATAGAAAGTAAACTGTTTGAGTATGGGGTCAATCGAAGCGATCGTCTTAATGACGTGTTGACTGCACAAATCGTTTGGTGCCTCCTCCGCCATGGGGAATCGATCAAGCTGCTGAGGATTCGATCTCACGTTGTGCTTGACGAACGCCACTCGTTCTTGAGCAATCTCAGGGAGAGAATTCCGATGGACTGTCACTGCCAATTCGTAGCGGATATGTGTGTAGAGCGACGTGTCCGTCTTCTTAAAGAGATTTGTCTGGCGTTGGATCGCATCGCGAATTGAGTCTGGCAATGCCGCTTCAATCGCCAATTCAAACCGCTCACCCGACCTCCCGAACAGCATGTCCATCGGATTTGATGTCACCTCCCCAATTGCCGCTTCCAGTCCGTCATTCAACAACCGACTCACAAACCCCACGACATCAAAGAACGTCGACTTCCCGCTGGCATTCGGCCCGACCAGCACATGAAACGGGTCCAGTGACCGCGAGATGTATCGCAGGCAGCGGAAGTTCAGGGCTTCAACGCGGGTGAGCATGTGGGGGGAAGAGGGGTAGGGGGGGAGGAGTGAGATCGTTCTCATTTGATGGTAACGTACGGCCATCCCACCTGCGACTGATCGCATCTCCGTGGGGCGGATTCCTGATTCGGCCCTGACTCTGAACCCATGTCGCTCCTGCATCCCGCGCTCATCTATGGCCTCGGTCTGGCGGCCTTGCCGGTGATTCTGCATTTCCTGATGAAGCAGAAGCCGAAGCGGGTGATCTTTCCGGCGCTCAAGCTGATTCAGTCGCGGCAGAAGCAGAACTCGCGGCGGTTTCGGTTGCGGCATTGGTGGTTGTTGCTGCTGCGAGTCGGCGTGCTGGGGCTGTTGGTGTTTGCCCTGACGCGGCCTTCGTTGCCTCCAGCGAACTACAGCTTCAGCGGGCTCGAATGGGGAGTCTTGGCCGCGATCATTGCGGGGGGAATGGGGGCTTACTTCACGCTGCTGCATCGCTGGCGGAAGCAGGGAATCGCCAAGCCCGACCTGATCGAGAAGCGGTCCAAGGCCCGCGTCTGGACGACCACGGCAGTCCTCGCGTTACTGCTGCTCTGCGTCGGCTGGCCGTATCAGCGGCGGGTCATGGCCGAGATCAAAGACCCGCGACCGATGGCAGCTCTCGATCTGCCGGTGGCTGCGGTGTTGCTGTTCGACACGAGTCTGAGTACGTCGTACACGCAGGAGGGGAAGACGCGGCTCGACCTGGCCAAGACGATTGCCAAGAACCATCTCGGCGACCTCCCCGCGAGCAGCCGCGTGGCGATTGCGGACAGCTCCGGCGACAACCCGATCATCTTCCAGTCGACGCTGAGTACGGCCCAGACCCGGATTGAGTCACTCGAACCGCGCCCGGTGGCGCTGCCCCTCAATGAGCGGTTGCGGTCCGCGCTGCAAGCTCAAGCGGATGACCGCCGCCGCACTCTCGAAGAGCAGGGAGCGATCGCCGAAGACGCCCGTCGCGACCGGTTCATCCGCCGGGTGTACATCCTCACCGACCTCGCGAAGTCCGCGTGGAGTGCCGGGGTCTCGCAGACTCTCAAGGCCGACTTGGAGCGGCTCAAGGAGGTCGATGTCTACCTCATCGACATCGGCGAAGAGCAACCGCAGAACGCCGGGATCACGCAGATCAGCCTCTCCCGCGAACGCATTTCAGTGGGCGGGAGTCTCGATGTCCAAGCCACGATTGCCAGCACCGGCATCACCGAAGAAGTGACGCTCAAGCTGGCCCTCCTCGACCACAAAGAGCAGCTGATCCCGCGCGGGGAGGCGAGGGTCAAGCTGACGCCGAACAGCTCGGTCAAGGTCGACTTCCCTCGGCTCAAGGGACTGACCGGACCGGTGGTTCACGGCGTGGTGCAGATCGACCGCAGCGACCCACTGGCCGCCGATAACTCGCGTTACTTCACGGCGTTCGCCGGGCCGCCGACGCCGGTGCTGATCGTAACGCCGCAGATCAAGCGGGCGTTCGAGATCGACATCGCTCTGGCCCCGTTTGAAAAGGGAGACAGCGAGACCAACGTCTTCGCCCCGACCCGAGTGACCCCCGGCAAGCTCACCGCCGAGCTGATTCAGAAGAGCCAAGTGATCTGGTTGCAGGATATCCCCGCCCTGCCCGATGCGATGTGGAACCTGATCTCAAAGCATGTCGAGCAGGGGCACGGGCTGGTCGTGACACTCGGGGACACCAAGATCGATTCCGTCCAGTACGACCGCACCGCAGCTCAGGTCTGCCTCCCCGCGTCGCTCGACCACTGGAAGCCGCAGTCGAATTATCGGCTGCGATTTCCGAATCGCGTGCATCCGCTGTTTGCGGAGTACCGGGAGCAGGAGCAGAACTGGGCGGTGCTGGAGAACAACATCCGCATCTCCCGGTTTTGGAAGGTGAAGCCCGCCGGGGGGGCCAGCGTCCTAGCCACCTACGATGACAAGGAGCAGTCCCCGGCCATCCTCGAAAAGTCGCACGGGAAGGGGCGCGTGCTGATGTTCACCTCGGGCACGCACCTCCCCGAGGAGTCGCCCGTCGTGCCCGGACCGGATGGGGTCGCGGCCCGGCGCTCCTCCAACCGCTGGAACAATTTCCCGAGCCCGCTGCTCGATTCGTGGATGTGGATCGCCTTCGTGCAACAGTTCGGCGACTATGCAGCGGGCGGCGGGATCGAACAGTTCAACCACCTGTGCGGGGAAGAGGTCACGCTCTCGCTCACCCCGCACGCCGCCGAGCGCCAGTTGCTGTTCCGCGAGCCCGGGCTGCGACAATCGCCGAAGGTCGTCCCGCCCGATGAGGCCCACTTGACCGTCACCCGCACCGACACCGCCGGGGCCTACACGCTCTTGGAAGGGGCCGATCTCATGCGCCCGCTGACCGGGTTCAGCGTGAACCTGAAGTCGAACGAGTGCGACCTGACCCGACTCACCGCCGATGACCTCAACGAGATCCTCGGCCCCGACCGGTATCAACTCGCCCGGTCGATCGAGGAACTCAAGTCGCACATCCGGTCGTCGGACTTGGGCCAGGAAGTGTTCCCGATTCTATTAGTCGTACTACTCGTCTTCTTCTGTGGCGAGCATCTCGTCGCCAACCGCTTCTACGAAGCAGAATAGCCCCGTGTAGCTGCGACGCGAAGGCTTTGCGTAGCGGAGCATTCGGCCTCCCTATTCGTCCGGCAGCAAATCCCCGCGCCGCTCTCGCGTCCGCAGCAGACTCTGCTCTGCTTGCCACCGGGAGATTTCCTGGTGGTTGCCGTTGAGCAGGACTTCGGGGACGGTCAGGCCGCGGTACTCGCGGGGCTTGGTGTATTGGGGGTGTTCGAGCATTTGCGACTCGGCGAAGGAGTCGTAGCGGTGGCTGGTTTCGTCGCCCAGGACGCCGGGGATCAGGCGGATCACCGAGTCGATGATCAGCATCGCGGGAACTTCGCCGCCGTTGCAGATGAAGTCGCCGACCGAAATCTCCAGCGGCTGCAGGCCCTGCACAATCCGGTCGTCGAAACCTTCGTAGCGACCGCACAGCAGCAACAGCCGCTGCATTTTCGACAGCTCTTGCACGAGCGATTGCGTGAGCGGACGGCCCTGCGGAGTGAGCATCACGAGTTGGCCCGGTGCGGGGGCTGCGGCCTGGACGGCCTCGACGCACTCAAACACCGGTTCGCAGCGGATCAGCATCCCCGGCCCGCCGCCATAGGGGCGATCGTCGACGGAGTGGTGCTTGCCGACGGCCCAGTCCCGGATGTTCCAGGCGTGAATCTCGACCCGCCCGGCATCGATCGCCTTCTTCAGCAGGCTTTGCTGGAGGTAGCTGTCGAAGAGAGCCGGGAAGAGGGTGAGGAGGTCGAATCGCATGGGGGGGGAGGGGGAGGTTGAGGGTTGATGGTTGATGGTTGATGGTTGATCGACAGGGGAGGGGAGTGAGCGGCCAGACTTTCGAAGTCTCCGAAGACTTCGGAAGGAGTGTGGTCGCCATTCTACGCAGGTTTTCGCTCCTCGGCCCCCACGGGGCCTGACTCGAAAGCCCAGGGCGCAGCCCTGGGAAAT
>JAYWFM010000366.1:0-3666 GCA_043778825.1 Planctomycetota bacterium
CGTGATCCGTTCCAGCGACATGCACGAGATGTCGCCGATGATGAGGTTATCGGAAAGACCACTTTCACACGGTCACGCTGCTGGGGTGTGAATGGTTACGTGCAAACTCACCAGTCAAACGCTTAATGTTGTTGTGCCGACGTGGTTCGCTTTCCAGCTGAGCGAAGCAGCGCGCCCGCTTGCGGGCCAATGGGCGATCCGTCGCCGCGAAAAAGTCCGCAGCTTCGGGCGACAGGATGACCTCAAACATCCTCTCGGACCTTCTGCCACGGGACGCCTTTGCCAGCAGCAATCGCCTTTTCTGCCGCCTTCACTCGCTGAACCAACAGTGGACGATTCAGAAAATCGACATAATCGGCCAGCGACACCAACCGTTCGGGCGGCAGGCGATCCACGACCTTCTTGATGGCGAGGCGAAGTTCCGCAGTGTTCATGGTGCGATCCTGGCAATGCTCCCTTGGGGACGAAGGTTGATTGTATCGATCATCCAACAACTCGTTGAGGGGAAATCAGGAACTTTCGCGGGTATTGGATCGCATTCCCCTCCCGGTAGATGGCCCCCGCCCAGCGAGTGAATGGGGATCGGACGCTCTGGGATTCAACTCGAATGGGGTACGGAACTCTCTGGGCCACATTGCTGACTTTCACTCTGCGAAAGGACGTTCTTTCGCGGAGCGATACTTCACGCGGTCCCGAATGAGTCGTAGCTGCCCCTCGCCAGAGGGCGGGCACGCACGCCGATTCACCCACGTTCTGGCGAAACGTGGCTACGACACTCTGCGAAAGGACGTTCTTTCGCGGAGCGAAAGACGACACTCTACGGCCTGAGCCGGATACGCCCGGGGTTCAGGAGCTCGTGCGGGTCGAGGGCTTTGCGGATTCCGGACATGATTCCCCAGTCGCCTCGGCGGTTGCCCAGAACGGCTGCGTTCTCGCGGATTTGCTCGGGGCCGCCGGTCAGTGTGGCGCTGCCCTGCACCGATGCGACCAATTCGCGGAGTTTGTCCCAATAGACGGGGAGGGCGTCGCGGGTTGAGTGGCGGTCGGGGAGGATGCCGCGAATGATGCCATTGGCGGCGTGCGACTGGATCACCAACCCTTGCAGGGTGAGTTGCGACACAATGCTCGTGACCTGCGAGGGGGGGACGCTGAGGTGGGCGATGAAGGTGTCTTCGGGAGTGGTAGTGAACTCCGTCATGGCCGAGATCACAGCCAGCGAGTCGACGGGGTTCCAGACCACCTCGCCCAGCGGACGCAGGGGCTGCAGTTCTTCCAGGATGGTCTGCACCTGCCAGCGGACCTCGGCCTCGGAGCCTTCATAAATGAGGCATACGCCATGTTGCCCGGTCGGGAGTTTCCGCTCGGACAAGGCGGCGATGCGGTCGACTCCGCGCGGGTTGTAGAGGTCGATGGCCACCGGTCGCGTACTCGTTGTGACCAGACGTTGCAGTGCCCGTTCGACGCTGTCGGAGTTGTCGAAGGAGAACCAGACGACCTGGGTTTGTTCCGGCATCGGTCTGAGCTTGAGGGTGACTTGCGTGATGACTCCCAGCGTCCCGAGCGACCCGATCAACAGCTTGCACAGGTCATACCCCGCCACGTTTTTGACGACCCGCCCGCCCGCCGAGAAGAGTCGCGCCTGGCCATCGATCGCGGTCACGCCGATCAGGTAATCGCGGAATGTCCCGTGCCCGAAGCGCCGCGACCCGCTGACGTTGGTCGCGATCGCTCCGCCGATGGTGGCCTCGGAGGCTTGCGGAATGTCGATCGCCAGACGTTGCCGCTCCTCGGCCAGAGTCCGCTGGAGGTCGCGCACGCGGACGCCCGCCTCGACGGTGATCGTCATGTCGCGGGCCGGATAGTCGATGACCTGTTGGAGCCCGACGAGGTGCAGCTCTGTGGCCTGGCGGCGCAAGGGGTGGCCGCAACGGAGGGCGGTCTTGCCGCCCAGGGGAGCGACCGCCTGATGCTGGGCGGCGACATCGCTCTGCATGAAACGATGCAACTCCGGGACCGACGACGGGGTGAAACTCAGCATGGGGAGCGACTCTGGAACCGTGAGAACCGATGGCCGGAGTCTATTGCGTCGGACGAAGGATGTGAAACGGGGGGCCGGTGGCTGAGGAAATGCAAGTCAATGTCCTCGCCCGCGATCCCGTTCGATGAGGGCACCAGTAACCCGACGCGTCAGCGAGGGCGTGCGTCTCTCGATGTTCAACGAGAGTTTGGCCCCCAGTCGCACTCCTAGAGACTCCAGCCTGATGTCGAATGCGTCTTGGTAGCCGCCCTCGCTCACGCGTCGGGTTACTGATCTGGCGACCGAACAATGGCCGTTTGACGGCTTGACCGCGTGGGCGGTATGCTCGCTGGCAGGCGAATCCGTTGCGGCGGTAGCTGCGCGGGTTAGGGGTTCACGAGAGGCGTATCGCATGCGGACGGGCGATTCAGGGATGATCGATCACTGCCAGGTTCTCGATGCCACGAGTGGCCACTCGAGTGGCGGGCGCTCACACGGCGTCGCCACGCGGATGTGGCTCGTCCTAGTGGCAGGTTTGGGACTGTTGTGGTTCACCGGTCCGGCGCGGGCGGCCGAACCGGTGCAGGCGTTTGTGGACGGGTTGCGGGATCGCGGGTATTACGACACGGCCCTGGCGTACCTGGACCAACTGGAGCAGCAGGGGAAGCTGCCCGTGGAGCTCAAGGAACTGCTGCCGTACGAGCGGGCGCAGACGTTATTGGCGAGTGCCCGCGACCTGAACAATGTCGATGCGCAGCGGCAGCAACTCGACGCGGCGGAGGCGGCGTTTCAACAGTTTGCGAAGGCCACGCCGAATCATCCGCTGGCAGCCCAGGCCAATACGTGGCGCGGGCGGATTCTGTTCGAGAAGGCCCGCGTCGAGATCTTCGAAGCGGAAGACCCGTCGCAACAGTCGCGGCGGCCAGAGTTCCAGAAGAAGGCCCGCGACCTGCTCACCGAGGCTCGAAAGGTTCTCGACGCCGCAGCCGCCCAGAACAAGAAGGCGTTCGACCAGTTCCCCGCCTTCATTCCGGAAGGGGAATGGAAGCAACAGGAGGCCCGCACCAAGGCCGAAAACGCCTATATCGAAGTCCTCTTCGACGCCATCAAATGCAGCTACTGGGAAGCCCGGACGTACGACCGGGGATCTCAGTCGGCGATGGGGGCCTTGCAGAAAGCCTCGATCGAGTTCACCGAGATGCACGACCGCTACCGCAACAACACGGGCGGCAAGTTCGCCCGTTTGTGGCAGGGGAAGTGCTTCGAGGAAATGGACCAGATCACCCAGGCTCTGGGAGTCTATGACGACCTGCTGGCATTGACTCCGGATACTCCGGTCAAGGCGGCGCTGTACGACCTGTCGCTGCGATTCAAGCTCATCTGTTTGAACCACGAGCAGAAGAAGGATTACCCGCTGGTGGTGACCCTGGCCGAGGAGTGGATGATCGCCGCCAAGGGCCGCGCCCGTTCGGAAGTCGGGAACGGCATCCAATGGGAGTGGTGCCGCGCTCTGGAGAAGATCGGCACCGACACCGAGCGGCCCGAAGGGGAGCGGACGCCCGCTCTCAGCCAGGCCCTCTCCCGCGCCCGAACGCTCAGCCGCACCGCCGGAGAGTTCAAGGCCCCCTCGAACGCCATGATTCAGCGGT
>JAYWFM010000367.1:0-21092 GCA_043778825.1 Planctomycetota bacterium
TATCGAGTCCGGCCCCTTCGGGGCGAGGAAGTGTGCCCTGGGGAGGCGGTTTCGGGCTGGGGATTCAATGTGTAAAGACCACGTATGAAACCGCTCTAGATTCGACATTAGGTTCAGCGACTCATCCGTCTTGCGGGCCAGTGAATGCAGGACGCGGCCTTCAGTGTGCTGGGCAGCCAGGCACTCATTGAGCGAACTCTGCATCGCGGGGTGAGCCCCGACTTCCAGGAACACCGTGGCTCCCGACTGTATCGACTTCTTAATCGCGGGTTCAAACAGCACCGGCCGCCGCACATTATTCCACCAGTACGTGGCATCGAGTTGTTCCCCGGGAAACAGTCCGCCGGTGACTGTCGAGAGAAACGGAATGTGTCCCGCCTGCGGTTGGATCGAGGCGAGACTGTCGAGCAGCTCTTCACGAAGGGGGTCCATCTGGTGCGTGTGGAAGGCGTAGTTGACCTTCAACCACCGCATGAAGCGGCCTTCGCGTTCCAGTCGGGCTCCGATCAATTCCAGCGGGGCCGTATCGCCTCCCAGCGTCACCAGACCGGGGCTGTTGATGGCGGTGATGTGAACTCGATTACCGAGATCGCCGATCATCTGGCGAGCTTCCTGCGGAGTGATCCCAGCGGCCAGCATGCGACCGTGTCCCGCGGTGGTGTCCTGCAGGCGGCTGCGGTGATAGATCACGCGGACCGTGTCGGCCAGCACCACGAGCCGTTCGGCGACGACTGCCACGTGTCCAGAACGACATAGCCATCCCACCCCAAAGCCCGATACAATCCCGTTGCGGACATGCTGCAATCTCCTACTGGTCTGTCGTGCCACGAAATACAACCCCAGTGATGACCAGCATATCCGCTCTTAGCAACCCATCCCCCCAAATAGTGGGATGAACCGCAATTATAGGGGCACAGTGACACGATTTGGGTGTGCGTGATGGATGTGGACGGCGTGGTGCTGGTGAACCGGAATGAACCCTCTTCCGAAAGTGTTTCTGATTTGGAATGCCGCGCGACAACAGTGTTTTCCCATTGATCATGAGTTCGAGTGGCCTTCGGTCGATGGGATGTCCCGGAGGATTCGAAAACCAGCCGATTCAAAGCTCCGAGTCCCCGAGCCCCCGGCGGTCAGCCCGCAGGGACTGCCCCCTCCCGGACGCCGGTATCTCCTGCTGGCGAAATGCGGATCGCGGACGGCTGACCACTTTCCATCCCGCGGCATTTGACAAGTTCGCCCTCCGCAGGCGATCCTAGCTGCATGTTGGAATGGTGGCACATGAGTCGCTGGCAGAAGCAGGCCCGCGAGGTGATCGCGAGGACGGCTCGGCTTGCGCAATCCAAGTCCGGTCCTTCGCTCGCGGATCAGGTCCAAGAGTTGAAGTGGCGGGCCAGGAGCGGCCACAGCTTAATGTCCCTTCTGCCCGAGGCGTTTGCGCTGGGGGTCGAGGCCTCACGACGTGTGCTCGGCAAAACACACTACCCCGTCCAGATTGTGGGGGGCATCGCACTTGTCGAAGGATATATCGCCGAGATGCAGACGGGAGAGGGGAAGACGCTCAGCGCGGTCTTGCCCGCGCTGTTGAGGGCGCTTCCCGGGCGAGGTTGTCACATCCTGACAGCGAATGAGTATCTGGCCCAGCGTGACGCGGTAGAGATGGGCCAGGTCTTCACAGCCCTGGGACTGACGACCGGTTGCGTCGAAGAAGAGATGGACGATGCCGCGCGGACCCCACAATACCAGTGCGACATCACGTATGGCACAGCAACGCAGATCGGGTTTGATTTTCTGCGAGATCGTCTGAAACGCGGAGCCGAACCGAACGAGGGCCCCCAGGCGGCCTCGTCACGACTGGGGGCTGCCAGCGGGGTGGTGCAGCGCGAGTTGTATTTTGCCCTGGTCGACGAGGCGGACAGCATCCTGATTGATGAGGCCAAGACGCCACTCATCATCGGCCTCGAAACGAAAGACTCGACAGCGATCGAAAGCCTCTATCGCTGGTCGGATCAAGCCGCCCGGGCGCTGCAGGTGAACGAGGACTACGAGATCGACGACCGCAAGCGGTTACTGGATCTGACCGATGCGGGCACCCGCAAAGTGATCTTGATCTCCAAGCCGATTGTCATGGATCAGATCGACATGGAAACGATCTACCAGCATGTGGAACGGGCACTCACAGTCAGGTATTTATTTCAGCGAGATCGTGACTATGTCGTCAACGACGAAGAGATTTCGATCGTCGACGAAGGTTCCGGCCGTGTCATGGAGGGTCGCAAGTGGCAGGACGGATTGCATCAGGCCATCGAGGTCAAGGAGGGGGTCAAGCTCACTCCCCAGACCGGCTCAGCGGCGCGAATCACGATCCAGTCTCTCTTTCGCCGGTATGAATTCCTGGCGGGGATGACCGGTACAGCCCGCCCGGCCCGGAGTGAATTGAAGCGGGTCTACAAACTCCCGATGGTCGTCATTCCGACGAACAAACCGTGCATTCGCGAGGGGCTGCCCACGCGGGTCTTCGCGACTCTCGATGCCAAGTGGAAAGCCGTCGCGCACGCGACAAAAGAGATCGTGGACCAGGGACGACCCGTGCTGATTGGAACACCCTCCGTCGAGGCCTCGGTCGGCCTCAGTGAGATCCTGCGTGATCTTCGCATTCCCCATCGCGTGTTGAATGCCTACCGACATGCGGAAGAGTCTGAAATCGTCGCCCAGGCCGGTTTGCCCGGTCAGGTGACGATCTCCACCAACATGGCGGGGCGGGGAACAGATATCCTGCTCGGTGGAAAACATCGCGAACGGATGGAACTGGAACGGTTTCCGGAAGAGCTGCGTGAGCAGATCGGGGAGGAGTGGGAGGGAAAACGCCAGATGCTGGAAGACATGGTGCGAAAGTCGGGCGGGCTGCATGTGATTGCCACGGAAATGCATTCGTCGGCCCGCATCGATCGCCAGCTGGTCGGACGCACCGCTCGTCAGGGTGACCCCGGCACCTACCAGTTCTTCCTGTCCCTGGAAGATGAATTGCTCCGCGTGTTACCGCCCGCCGAACGGGCAGCGATCCAAGCCAGCAGCCAGCCGGATGCGTCGGGACAAGTCTCCTCCAGCTGGATATCCAAGTTCGAGAAGACGCAGGCCATCCTGGAAAAACTGCACACGAAGCAGCGGAAACAACAGCTCGAACAGGAGAAGCAGCGTTCGACGCGGTATCACAAATTGCGGCTCGACCCATTCATCGAACTCACGGATTAGGACATGGTCCAAACAACTTCCCGAACTCGCCGAGAGCCAATCATTCAGCGCAGGAGGAATCAGACGGAATTCGACAGCGAATTTAAGGTGCCAGCGAATCAGAACCTCTGTCCATTCGCTGGCTCCATAAATTCGCTGTCAATCTCCGCTACGAAAGCCATCGCTGTCCCGGAGATCGGGAAGTCGTTCAGGACCATCTCCTGAGTTGGACAGCGCCACCTTTCCAGGGATGTCCCTGACTGTGATGCGAGAGCGGCCAGTGCATTTCCTCATTCTCGCTCCCCTGGATTCGCGCGGAAAACGGATTTCCGCGCGAATCTAAGGGAGCGCGAATGGGGAAGCCTGTCGCAGCAGTGTCGCTGGAGTCGCGTCTCGGATCGAAGAGTCCCTCTCCCGTGCTGCCACTCTGGAAAAGTGGCGTTGTCCAATTCGTCCACCGAGAAGAAGGGGTCGGAGGGAGTAAGAGGTTTGGTGGTTGATGGAACGAGGCAGGACGGACGATTCGGCTTGACGACAGGCCATCCCTCGCCACACATCCCCCTCTGTCGATCAACCCTCAACCCTGAATCCCCTCACCACCACACCTTGCGGATAATGAACTCCCAGACATCGCCGAAGAGCACGTACGCCAGACTCCTCTGGCCGCAGTGAATCTTGGCGGTGACTTCGGACCCGATTCGTCGACCGGGCAGATCGTTCGGATTGATGTCGACAAACAGTTCCACAATCGTCGATCCCTCTTTCTGAGACTCATTCGTGCGGGTGCCGATTTCCGACAGCATCCCTTGATACCGCTGAGAGACCGCCGTCGCCGCGATGTAGTCGACTGTCAATTGTTCAGCGCCGGTGAGTTTCTGGCGAAGAGCGGGCTGTGGTGTGGGATGGGTTCCCGACTGGGCCACGACGGCTGTTTGCAGGTGTCCCATGCGGTACTCGGGAGCATCGAGTTCGAGACGCCACGGGCCATCCACGTTCATGATTTCAATCAGGCGATCTCCCCGACGAACCGGTCGATCCAGCAGGTTCTGGCTCACCTGAAACGTCGCCACGACTCCATGGACCGGGGAGGTGATTTTCAAAGCATCGAGCCGCTTGCGGAACATCCCCGCCTTGGATTGCGCACCGTCCCGCTCGACCTGGGTCTTGGCGATCTCGGTTTCCAGTCGACCGACCTCCTCGGCTTGGCCAGCCCCGGCGGCGATTAGTTTCTGGGATTCCAGAGACAACAGATTCTTCTGGTGCTCGGTCACCGCGTTCTCCGCAGCGAGCAGTTCCGTCTCCAAGTCATCACTGCGCAGAATCAGAACCGCCTGCCCCTTCAGGACCACTTGCCCGTTCTCGACCAGAACCTGAATCACATTGCCGTCCCAAGGGGCGAAGATGTCGTATTGCTGAGTCGGCATCGCCCGACCAGCCGCTTCGAAGCGGTACTCCCAGGGGACGACGCACAGGGCCCCCATCCCCAGACCCACTGCGGCCAGGATACCGATCGTGATCGCCAGTCGACGCCCACGGAACCAACCCAGCGTCCGACCGATCGTCCGCCACAGCGGCAGCAGGAAGATCGACTCCTGATGGCGGGCGTTGCAGAGGGCCGAGGCCACGTGATCCGCAATCATCGGAAGGCGTTGTGAGACGGTCGCCTTCGGATCGCTCTCCTTCGACTGTTCCGCGATCAGACACGCAATCACCTTTCCCGGCTTCAACCGGACCTGATCGGCCAGATCCAACTTCGTTTGGTGGTGGGCGATATTCTCTCGCAGCGGGATGAGTTGGACCATCCGCGATCGACTCTCCTCCAGATACTTCGACAAGGGCTCCTGGAACGATGCCGGGAACCCATCCGTCGTTCCCGTGTAAACCACCGGCTCCCCCAGATCGCAAACGGCCTTGGCCAGCTGAGCCATCTGGTAGATCAGATTCGCCCTCTGCTGGGTCGATTCCTGACCACTGCAAGCGACCACCTGGGCCCGGTGCCCGTACAGCATCGCGATACTCACACGGTCACAGTCCAGCAACACTCGCCCATCATTGGCGGCCACGCTCGCGACATCGGCGACGGAGAGGCTGCGCTGCAAGGAGAGGCTGAACTGGTCGAGTTGATGCCAGAATTCGTCGTTCAGGGTATTGATCGCGGGAGACGAGGCGTGCGCTGTCAGTGCCTTGGACAGCACGGCGGCGACTTCATCAGTCGCCAGATCCATGCCGCCCTTGTCCTTGGCGCGCGCGATCGGAAAGAACAGTTCCAAAGCCAATGGCGTGTTGGCATGGATGACAACTCGCCGGAACACCCGGACAAAGCTCACTCCGTGTGCTGCCTCCCAGACCGTTTGCGGGGGCGGCTCGTTGCCCAAAACGGCATTCACCGGGACCAGATGTGTGGTGACATCCAGATTCGTCTGCCCATCAGGACCGGAGATGTGAGGAATGCCGCCGAAGGCCGCGACCTGGAACTTTCCTTCGCGGTCGTTGGCCCAGAGTAAACCGGCACAGAGATTGTTCCCGTCACAGATCGTATCGAGTAGTTTGGACGCGCGTTCAGCGGGTGGGAGATTGCCAGTGCGTGCGGCATCCCCGGCCTGCCTGACGCGAGACAGCCACGCACTCGACTGTTTTTCTGCCGCCATCACTCGATCCCTTCTTGCACTTGTGACCAGATGAGACATAGCATCTCCGCAAAGCCGAGTTCGACGCAAGCGACACTCCTGCGAAGGAGCGTTCTCTTTCAGATTCTGATTCCACGGAACGCAAGCCGATGCTTGACGTGTCCGACAACTGTCGAAGTCGCGTGGGCTTCAGCCCACGTTTCCCGGAAGATCACACTTTCGCGTGGGCTAAAGCCCACGCTACCAGGACTTTTGTCGGAAACGTCATGATGCCCACACAGACACCAATTGCCGAGGGTGGCCCGATGATGCGAACACCAACACCCGTTCGAACGCTGCGCGCCGCGGGGGGCCTGCTCTGGGGACTCCTGCTGGTTGTCGGACTGGTCGAGATCACTGCCCAGGACAAAGCCCCCGCGGCTGCGGGATCTATCCCTGTGGTCGAACTCAAGCCCGCTCGGCTGCTGTTCGTGGATCGCCACGAAGTCGCGTTTGATCGTCCGGGAGTCCTGCAGTTTGTGGTCGAGGAAGCGGATGTCATCCAAGCCGGTCAGGTCGTCGCTCGTCTGGAAGATGGCATCGCGAAGGCCGCTCTCGCCGTGGCCGAGGCCCGAGTCATGAACACGGCTGAAGTGGACTCGGCGAAGAAACAGGCCGAACTCGCCAAGCTCAAATCAGACTCTGCCAAGAAGGCGAACGACGAGTATCAGGCCAGAAAAGCCCTTCAGGCCCCCCCCAAGAGTCAGGAGCCGCCTCCGTTCGAAGAACCAAAATCCCATGCGGTCTACACGAAATCCTATCTGGACGAATTGCGTCTGACCGCAGAAGCCGCACAAGACGACATCGGACGATTTGAAAAGGAGTACTCCGTCAACCAGAAGGGGCGTGACCAGGCACAAGCCGAACTCCACGCTCTGGAACTCAAGGCTCCCCGCGATGGATTGGTCACGCGGGCCTACAAGCAGACGGGAGAGGGGACGCAGTCGGGCGAAAAGGTGCTGGAGATCATCTCCACCCAACGCATCCGCGTGGAAGTCGATGTTCCCGCGGTCACCGCGGCCCGCCTCAAAGTCGGAATGCCAGCCACCGTCATCGTACACCAGCCGACCGGCGTCAACGCCATGGATGTCGAACGCTATCCGGTCGTGCTCAAGTTCATCGACCCGACGATCGGACAGCTGTCCCAGAAGGTCCGCATCTTTGCCGAAATCGACAATTCCCTCGGTAAGCTTCGCGAGGGCCTGACCGCTTCGATCGAGATTGTGCCGCAAGCGTCTCCGGCTGCGACCAAGACCCCCTAGGGGCAGTTTCAGAATTGGAATTCACAGCGTGGCACAGCCGCAACCTACGGGAAAAGCAGTCAGCCATCAGCAATCAGCATTCAGCCAGAAACCACACAACGTCGAGGCGGCCTCTGCACCCTGAAGGGGTGACACATCACAGCCCAGGGTCTCGACCGCAGGGAGCGCACCCTGGGTCAGATCGCTCGCGAGGGACGAACCCTGAAGGGGTTCCACACAGGGCGTGCGGGTGTGTACAACCCCGTTGGGCAACGCCGTGAAGGGTTTCCGCAAGGCGTTTTCCAAGGTTCTGCCCCCTCTCCCCCACCATCGGCGCTGCTTTCGGGGTGGACTCCACTGGGGGGGAGAGGGCCGGGGTGAGGGGGCCTGAGCGAGCGAGATGGCCCCCTCACCCCCACCCTCTCCCCCGCAACACGCACAGGGCAAAAGACACGTCGATCGCGGGGGAGAGGGGGCCGGAAACGTGTTGGCTGCCTTGTCGACGTGATCCGCGAAATATCCTTCACGGCGTTGCCTGAAGGGGTTGTACACCCGCACGCCCTGTGTGGACCCCCTTCAGGGTTCGTTCCCCGCGAGCGATCTGACCCAGGGTGCGCGACCGGTGGTCGCGACCCTGGGCTGTGATGTTTCACCCCTTCAGGGTGCAGAGATCGCCTCGACGATGTGTGGTTTCTGGCTGACCGCTAATGGCTAATGGCTGATGGCTGACAGCTGACAGCTACCCCGTCGGTTGCGGCTGTGCCGCGCTGGGTGATACGTTGATTTCGTGGTCTGCGGTGAATAGCATCAATCGCCGTGGTGGTTCTGCTGACTGCCGACCTGTCTTGGGAGCATCTCATGCGACCGCTGATCCCGCTTCTCCTCCGGCCTCTTTCCTCAGACACGCGAGTGGCCATCGTCGGATTTTCGATGGTCGCTGGGCTGCTCGGCGGGCTGGCCTCGCGTTCATCTGCTGAAGAGGCAGTGCTGGCTCGTGTGTCGACCAGGCAAGCGGTCGTCTGGGTGGGTGAATTGGTGTCCGAGGATGCGAAGCAAGTCAGTCTCTTTGACTTCAAGTCCAACCAGAACGTCACAGTCTCGAAGACGGATGTACTGCGTGTCGAAAAGCCGATCTCTCTGGATGATGCTGCGCGCTACGCAGGCTTGCCGGCGGTGATGGGACACAAGGTCAGCCAGCTGGCGACCCGGGACAAGACCGTGGGCAAGGTGGCCAAGGTGACGACCCAGGTCGTGTACCTGACCCTGGGGAGCGCGAGCGGGCTGTCGGTCGGCCAGAAGCTGACGGTGTATCGCAAGGCCGGGGATGTCGTCGATCCGGACACGGGAGCGATTCTGGCCACGGAGCGACCGCGGATCGCGGAGATTGAGGTCGTCGAGGTCCATGAGAAGGTGTCCAAAGCCAAAATCATTGGTTCGCTGGAGGTCCAACTCACGATCGGCGATGAGGTCGAACCGCAAGGGAGCCAGCTGGTGGTGGCGGTGTGCCCGCCCACGAACAGCGATGGATCGTCGAATGCAACGGGCATCGGCCTGGCGGAGGAGCTGACCGGGGCACTCGTGCAGCGCCAGGTTTCCGTGGTCGAGCGCAGTGCATTGGACACGGTGTTGTCGGAGCTTCAGAAACAGAACACGCTGGTGTTTGATGAGGCCTCTGCCCAGAAGCTGGGGCAAATGACGGGAGCCAGCGTCGTGCTGACCGGCAAGATCGTCACCGAGAAGAATACGGCCAAGGCACATATACGACTGGTGGATGTGGCCAGCGGCAAGATCCTGCTGGCCGTCTCCGCACCGGTGAAGGCGAGCAGCCCCGGTTCCTCCCCGGTCGCGACCGTGGGGACCGGGAGCATCCCCGGTGCCAAAGCCGGGCTGCTGGGGGCGTCCCTGCGACTCCCCAAGGAGTTCGAGGTCAACGGCGGATACCAGAAGACGGTAGAAAAGGGGATTCGTTTCGCCGCAGACAACGTCGTATTGCGCACGAAAGCGTTCGACTATCGACCCAAGAATTTCGTCGCCGACTTCCTGATCACGTTCGAACCGGGTGACAGAATTGCCTATGTCGGTTTGGGGCCGGGTGTTCAGGACAGCAGCTACAACGGGAAAACCGACAGCATTTATCTGCGTTTTCATGCTCCGGATCTGTCGGAGGGGCTCGTGGATGTGGAGACATTCAAGAAGGGCAACGAGAATCTGGGAAAAGTGGTGTCCAAGGGGGTGCATCGTGTCCGCATCCAGAAGGAGGGGGACGCGGTCTCGTTTCATGTCGATCCCGGGAACGATGGACCGACCGATGATGATCTGGAACTCACCATTCCCGACCTGAGTGTCCGCTGCCCCTTTTTCAACTCGAAGAACATGCCGCTGTTCATCACCGGACAGGGGATGTTCATGCAGTTTTCGATCACCGAGACACCGTGAACCGGGGTCGCCGGGGTGATTCGGGAGGTTGAGTGGGTCAACCCCGATTCGCGTGGCAGGTCGGGAAGAAGTCGATGCGTCCGGTTCCCACGTCGTACATCGCTCCCACAATGGCCACGCGATCTTCGGCGATTAGTTTTTGGATCGTGTGGCTCTCCCGCTGAATGCGCTCGACCGCGAGAGACACATTGCGGCGAGCCACGCCATTGACGTAGTCGGACTTCTCGGCCTCGGTCCAGTTCTCCTTTCGTGGGTGAGACTGCGGGGCGATCGCCTCTTGGATCTCGTGAATGATCGGCTCGAGATGCTGGCAGCCTGTCGCTTGCTCGGCGCTGATCGGCGATCCCGACAGATCCACCGCAGCTGTCACCGCACCGCACTTGGTGTGGCCGATGACCACGATCAGCTTGGCTCCGGCGACGGCACAGCCGTACTCCATGCTGCCCAGCACTTTCTGGCTGGTGACGTTGCCCGCGATGCGGATGCTGAAGATGTCTCCCAGCCCGAGATCAAAGATCAACTCGGACGGTGTCCGTGAGTCGATGCAACTCAAGATCACGGCCAGGGGGTGCTGTCCCTGGGCACCGGCTTGCCGCTGTCGTTCCGAGTCGCGCGTCAATCGCTGCCCCGAGCGAAAGCGCTCGTTGCCCTCTTTCAGAATCTGCAACACTTGCTCGGAGGTCAGCTGGTCCTGGAGTTCGCGGGTGGAGTAGTCCACATACTGAATCTCGTTGCGAAGATTGTACTTGTCACGGAAGCCCAGCAAGCTCACCTGCACTCCGCGCACGGGGGCAATGGTCTGCGTGAATTCGCGAATCAGGCTGAGGATGTCGGGGTCGATGTAGGACGTGTTTTCCGCGTTCAGCAAGATGTGACCTCCGCGCGGGATCGAGTTGAACACCCCGTCCAGGGCCGCGCGGTTGAGGAAGCTGACTTGATTCGCCAGCTCGACGTGCATGACCATGCCGCCCAGATGTTTTTCCACGATCAGCCGCAGAGGTCGCTTGAGATTGCTCCGCAAGATGAACGCCAGACTGATGGCCAAGCCGAGGCCGATGCCGACCAGTAGATCCGTGAACACGATGGAGATCACCGTCAGCACAAAGGGAAGGAACTGGTACTTCCCCTCGCTCCACATCTGCCGCACGAGCGACGGGCTGGCCAACTTGAACCCCGTCACCAGCAGAATCGCCGCCAAACAGGACAGAGGAATCCAGTTCAACCAAACGGACAGGCACGTGACGGACACCAGCAGCAACAGCCCATGCACGATCGTGGACAGCTTCGTCTGCCCCCCCGCGTTGATATTCACGGAGCTGCGAACGATCACGGAGGTAATGGGAATGCCGCCGATCAACCCGACCAGAACATTGCCCACGCCCTGGGCCAGCAACTCGCGATTGGCGGGTGAGGAACGCTGTTGGGGGTCGAGCTTGTCGATCGCCTCCAGATTCAACAGCGTCTCCAGCGACGCCACGACCGCCAGCAGCAGCCCCGCGCTGTAGACGGCGGGGTTCGACCACTGTGAGAAATCTGGCCAGCGAAGGAATCCCACGAACTCCTGCAGACTGCGGGAGACCGGAATCTGGACCAGATGCGCCTCTCCGATCATCCACCGCCCACCCCATGCCTGCAGGAGCAGTCGGCTGATCCCCACCCCCAGTACCACCACCACCAGTGGGGCGGGCACGCGGGACTTCTTCAGCGCGGGAATTCGGTCCTAGGCCAGCAGAATCACCACAGACAACACACCCACCAGCGCCGCCCCGGGATGCAAATCCCCCAGCATCGCATAGATTTCGCTCAGCGTGTTCTCATGATCGGGTTGCGAGAAGGAGAGGTCGCCTTCGGGGTCGGTGTCGTGTCCCAGCACGTGCGGAATCTGCTTGAGAATCAAGATCACCCCAATGGCCGCCAACAGCCCCTTGACCACGCTGCTGGGAAAAAATGCGGACAGCGATCCCGCGCGGACCAGTCCCAATCCAATCTGGATCACCCCCGCAACGATCACAGCCAGCAGGAACGTCTCGAACGATCCGAGTGCAGCCAACTGAGCTGCAACGACAGCCGACAGCCCAGCAGCGGGGCCACTCACGCTGGAGTGCGATTGACTCAAGCATCCCACCACAAGCCCCCCGACAATTCCCGCAATGAGTCCCGAGAACAGCGGAGCATTTGACGCCAGCGCGATCCCCAGACAGAGCGGCACGGCGACGAGGAATACCACCGATCCCGCGATCAGATCGCGAGGCAGAGTGGTCTTGGAAAACAGCGTCGTATTCGGCATCGGAGCACCTTCTGTGTGTGAACGGTCCGCGCCGGTACCGACGCAGATCACGTGTGTGTAGAAATCGGAAGTCGACGACCCGCACATCCAATGTGGCGACAGCCACAGACGCGGGGACTTCACGAGATACAGAGGGCTCACCCTCAGCATGGAGGGAGCCAATCACTGGTTCTATCGCAACGACCCAATCTCAACAGTGCAACGGCCCACACCGGCCCTGAAGCGAGACTTGCCCCGTCGTTTGCCGAGTGGCCTGCGGGCTGGTCTGACCCAATGCCACACATCGGGTCACAATATTCGTTCGAGATATTCCATGGCGGAGACATCGTAAGCGACGCTTCGCACAGCTCGATTCGACGAGAGCCACCTCGGTCGCATCGATCTCTTCGCTCGCGTCCACCGGGTCGCTGTCTTCACAACGCAACTCATTGGGCTGAAGCGATAGCATCACCGGGGATGCCAGCATCCCCGCCGACAACACGCAGCTCAACCAGATGAACAACCAGGAATGTCGCTGATGCGTTGACATGACGAACGAACAGATCCTCGATGGGGTGATACTCATCGAATTTATCGGCACAATTGCCCCGCGAGCATCATAGTGGAGACTCAGGTCGGTACAAGGGGGGGCAATGATGAGGGGAGTCCAATTCAGGTGCCAGGGAAGATCGCCTTGAGCCGCTGGTGGCTTCGCGGGGCGGACCTCTCATGGAGGGAAATCTCTGCCGTCACGGTTCGATGAAGGGGCGGGCGAGATGCCGGACTTCCGAGCAACTTTGATCGGCGGGCCACTCACCCGTCGATCAACCCGTCTCAGTTCTCTGATATTTCCGCCACGGGGCGACTTTCCGGCTCGCCTGCTTGATTCCCGTATTTCGCTTCCCCACAATGCTCGTTCGGGCGGCGCGGAGCGTCTGTTCAGATTCTCGCCCCAGCTGTCCTCCAGTCACTCTCTCAGTCAGTCGACGAGTCGTCGCGCTCCGCATACGCACCAGATCAAGGCTACGCACCATGAACATCCTTCCGGGGAACACTGTCGGTATCGACTTGGGGACGACGTTTTCGGCACTGGCCCAGATGGACCCGAATGGAGAGGCGATCTCCGTCCTCAACGCGGATGGTCGCCCAATCACGCCGTCCGTCGTGCTGCTGGGTGAGGACGGCAAGGTCATCGTCGGTCCCTCCCCCGAGCGGATGTCGATCGAAGATCCCAAGAACATCGTCGAGGCGATCAAGCGGCAGATGGGGAACAAGGACTTCTTCGTGGTCTATCAGGGGAAGAAGCTGACCCCCGAGTTCATCTCGGCGTTGATTCTCAAAAAGCTGAAGCAGGACGCCGAGTTGCGCATCGGTCCCGTGGTGAATGCGGTGCTGACGGTGCCGTACTACTTCAACGACGTGCGGCGCAAGGCCACGCAGGACGCGGGCAAGATCGCAGGCTTGAACGTCATCGACATCATCAACGAGCCGACTGCGGCCACGTTGGCGTATGCCTGGCAGAAGGGGGAACTCGGTCGCACGGACAAGATGACCAAGGAACGCACGATCATGGTCTATGACCTCGGTGGGGGGACATTCGACGTGACCGTGGTGCGGTATACCGCGACCCACTTCCGCGTGCTGGCGACGGATGGGGACGTGATGCTGGGCGGGATCGACTGGACCCGCCGCATTGTGGACCACGTGGCCGAGCAGTTCCACCGCAAGTTCAGCGACGACCCACGCTCCGATCCGGAGACGCTGATGATGCTGACCCAGGAATGCGAGCAGGCCAAACGCGACCTGAGCCAGAAGCCACAGACGCAGATCACCGTGTACCACAAGGGCAAGAGCCTGTCGGTGGCCATCAGCCGCGTCGACTTCGAGCGGATGACAGCCGACCTGATGCAGCGCACCCGGGACACGACCGAACTGGTCATGCAGCAGGCCAGCATCGGACTCGGCGAACTGGACGATTGCGTGCTCGTGGGCGGATCGACATACATGCCCGCTGTGGAGAACATGCTCAAGGAGACGACGGGCCTGACGCCGTCTCGCGATGTGGTCAAGCCGGAAGAAGCCGTGGCTCAGGGCGCGTGCATTCACGCGGCACTGCTCGAAGCCCGAGCGACGGGTGACGCCTCGCGGCTGGGCAAGGCGGTCCGCGATCGGCTGCGGTCGGTCAACGCGGTCGATGTGAATTCGCACTCGCTGGGGGTCAAGATCACCGACCCGAACAACCGGCAGCGGAAGATCAATCACATCATGATCCCGAAGAACACCGCTGTGCCGAACAAGGTCTCCCAGCGGTTCGCCACGAACTCACCCAACCAGCAGCGGATTCATGTGTGCGTGCTGGAAGGGGACGCGCTCGACCCGGATGCCTGTACGATCATTGGGGACTTCCGCGTCGTGAACCTGCCGCCGAATCTGCCCGCGGGTTCGCCGGTCGAGATCACGTATGAGTACGACAAGAACGGTCGCATCGGGGCCACGGCGCGGGAGCTGACCAGCAACCGCGAGGCCAAGACCGAGATCGTCCGCGATTCCGGGCTGACCAACGACAACGTCGATGCCTTCGAGACGCTGGCCAAGGATTACAGCGTCGAGTAAGTCGAGAGCGGTCAGCTTTCAGCAGTCAGCCAGCAGGAGATGCTCGTGTCGCGAATGCGGCAGGAGCTTCGCCCTCCCTCGCAAAGCGTCGTGCCGCAATGGCACAGTGACGATTGTATCTATTGCGCCGATCGTGCGGACTGCCACACTCCAGTTGTCACAATGTTGACCTGGGGAGACAGACCTCCTGTTTTGTTGTAATCGTTACGGAGAACAATACGGACAGGGAAAAATGTAACGCTTCGGCAACGTACACCGCCTCTTTCGGCAACGTGTGTTAGGGTTGCATCATCGACTTGATGAACTGTCTCGATTTCCCCAGAGGGTTGAGTTTCCCATGCCTCAGTTGAGCCTTGCATCCTGGATTCTCGTGGTCGTGGTCGGCCTGTTCACCGCGATTGCGGCGATCTGGGATTACCGCCAGCACCGGATTCCCAACAAACTGACACTCCCCGTGTTCTTCGCGGGCTGGGTGTATCAGGCGGTGTTCCACGGCTGGCCGGGAATCGGGAATGCCGCCGGGGGCTTCCTGGTCGGATTCGGCGTGTTGTTCCTGCTCTGGATGGTGGGGGGTGGGGGCGGCGGAGATGTGAAGCTGATGGGGGCGCTCAGCGTCTGGCTGGGCTACCGATTGACACTTCTCGTCCTGATTTCCAGCACAGCCGCCGTCATTGCCGGCACCACGGTCATTGTCGTGTGGAGTGTCTTCACCAAGGGCGTTCGCGGCATGAAAACCGAGTACCTGGCCAAGGCCAAGAACCCCGATGGCAAGCCTCGCACGGAAACCGCAGACGACAGACAACGACGCCGGGTGATGGCCTACGCCATCCCGGTGTGCGTGGCCTCTTGGATCGTCATGGCCTGGAAACTGCCGACGCTGGATCGACTTCCCGCTCCAGCTGCCCCGGTTCAGGCACAGACTCAGGGGGCCTCGTGATGCTGCGAACGCGAACATCCACAACGGCACGTCGACGCGGCATCCTGAGCATGGAGTTGTTGCTCACGCTCCCGATCCTGACAGTGCTGCTGTTTGGATTGCTGGAATTTTCGCTGCTGTTCTTTGCCCGTGCGGATGTGGTGGAAGCCAGCCGTGCCGGAGCGCGAGCCGCCCGGCTCTACGGAGCCACAGCCGAATCGGTGGAAGAAGAAGTCCGGTTCTCGCTCGGCGGACAGCTCGCGTCCCATGTCCGGGTGCAGGCCGATCTGGGAGACAAGACCGGGGACGAAGTCCGCGTGGCCGTCGAGGTCCCGATGGCGGTCGCCTCCCCGGACCTGCTGTGGCTGATCGGCTACAGCCTGCAAGGCCGCGAACTACTCTGTGAAACCCGCATGACGAAGGAATGATCAAACCCCGACGACGGATCGTCACTGCACCTGCACCCACAACACACACGTCTGGAACTTTCGAAGTGAAACGCCGGTCTCCCATCACTCTCACACTGCTGCTGGTCATTGGTGGCCTAGTGCCTTCCACTGTTGGCACGAATCTGTTGATTCATGATGAGGCTCCGGCGGTCGAGCAACTGGTCAACGTGCCCATGGCCGTGGCCGATCTCGAACCGGGCACCAAGATCACGGCGGTGCACCTGGCCATCAGCCAACGGTATCACGCCAAAATCACATCCCATCGGATCGAAGCCCAACGACGGATCGTCACTGCCCGCACCCGCTAACCACACATACGTCTGGAACCTTCTGGAGACCTTGAAGTGAAACGTCTGTCACCCGCCACGCTCACCCTGCTGATGTTGCTGATTGTCGGCGGCCTCGTGCTGGCCTATGTCGGCAAGAAGCTGCTGGCCCGCGATGAGACCCCGCCGGACGATCCCCTGATCAATATGCCGATGGCCATCGCCGACCTCGAACCGGGCACCAAGATCACCGCAGCTCACCTGGCGATCGGTAATCTGCTCCGGTCGAAGATGAGTCGCGACCTCGTCAAGAGTGATCGCGTCCTGATTGGTCGTGTCGTCAAGACGAAGATCAAGGCCGCCCAAGCCATCAGCACCACTGATCTCTACCCTCCGAACCAGGGCCCGCCCCTGGATATCAGCAAGGGGATGCGAGCGGTCACGATCTCCCTCTCCGATGGCACAGCGGCCGTCGATGGACTGGTGAAAGCGGGCGACCATGTGGACATCCTCTTTATTCCGACATTCTACCGCGATATGGCCAAGAACGGGGGCATGATCATGACCCTGTTCAAGGGGGTGCATGTGATTGCGATGAACGCGGATGCGTCCGGCACCGTCTTAGGCAGCCGCGGCGCGAACACCGTCACCCTGGAGATGACCCCGGATCACGCCAACATCCTGCGGCTGGCCAGCCAGAAGGGGCAGATGACCCTCACCTACACGCCGGATGGCAAGGCCGAAAACCAGTTTGCGCTCCGCGATCAGGACCGGGCCTACTTCGATGAGATCCTGGGCCTCAAGACTCCCGAAGAGAAGAAGAACGAAGACAAGCGAGTCACCGTGACGGAGCTGTTCTCCGGAGCCAGCCGCCGGATGCAGACCTTCAAGGATGGTCTGCGGAGCGATCGGTATGCCATCGAACGCTTTGACTACAACCGTGCCGCCTATGCGAGCGGGTATGGCTACGGCGGTGGAGACTACGGGTACGGTGGCTACAGACAAGCGCCACAAATGCCGATGGCGCCACAAAATTCGATGAATCGCGACGATTACGGCGGCTATGGAGGCGGGTTCTACTCGGTGCCGCAAGGGGCCGCTGGGGGTGACCCCACCGGAGCCGTAGGCGGAAACGCCGGTGGAGCAGCCGGAGCGGCTCCCGGAAACGACGCTTCCGATGGCAACCCGTGATGGATGAACACGTCACAGACCACGCCGGACTCCAGACCGGCGGTTGGTCTGTCGCCGTTGAACGAAGGCAACTGAAGCGGATCGGAATGGTTCCGATCCCGAACACACACACCCTCTCCCGATCCCGAGTCCCATCGTGCTCTCCCTGCGTCCCCTCCGATCGACTTCGCTCCCACGCCCCCGGCGCGGGAACATCGTCATGATTGTGGCCGCAGCCCTGCTGGTCGTGGGGGCCTGCTTGGCACTGGTCTTCGACCGGCTCTGGCTGGACGCCGCACAGGTCGAACTGCAAGCCGCAGCCGAAGCGGCGGCTCTCACGGGAGCCGGACAACTGGCGACCGATGCCCGCCTGAATCCGAAGTCGGTGGACCTCACCACTCCGGCCCGCGAGGCGGCCATTGCCGTTGGGCAGAAGAACCTCGCGGTCGGGACTCCTGTCAACCTTCAAGACGGGGAACACGGGGATGTCCAGATCGGAACGATTGAGTTGTCGCCGGACACTGGCGAGGCCCAGTTTATCGCTGACACGGAGCGACCCACCACCTGCGTGGTGAAGGCTGCTCGTCTGAGGAGCCGAGGCAACCCGGTCGCGTTCCTGATTCGCAGCCTGAGTGGCAAATCGAGTGGCGATGCCCAGGCGTTCGCCGAAGCCAGCGTCGACAACCGCATCCTCGGGGTGCAGCCCAACACACACTCTCCAGTCCCGGCTCTGCCGCTGGCGATCCTTCGCTCCCATCTCGACCCGCGCCGCAACGACACCTGGCAGCGTCAGATCGAGCTGCGGCTGGGACTCGATCGCTACGGCTACGATGCCGCGACCGGTTCCGTCACCGCCGGACCCGATGGGATTCCGGAGATCGTGTTGCAGACGGCCTCGCCCAGTGCTGACAAAGAGGACGCCGCCAAGGTCAACGTACTCACGATCGACATCGGCACCGGACTGCATGAGGCCCAGGTCGCACAGCAAATCGAGACCGGCTGGACCGTCGAACACCTGAAGAACTTCGGAGATGAGTTCCGCATCGATCAGGGACCGTACACCCTGGACGCGGACGCCGCTCTCGTCGGACCGGTGCAGGACCAACTCCAGATGCTCATCGGTCAGACCCGCATCTGCGGTCTCTATGCCGATCACCAACCCACCACGCGAACACTCGGTCACGCCGCCATCGTCAACCTGGTGGGGATTCGCCTCCTCGCCATTGAGGACGCAGGCAGTCGGAAGCTGCACATCACCGTGCAGCCCGCCGTGATCGCGACTCGCACCGCTCTCCTCTCGACGCACGACGCCGCCTGGATGAGCGGCAATAGCACCGAGCTGACCAACCCGTACATCTACAAACTGTTCCTCAGCCACTAACCGGTGGCGGTCCGGGTCTTCACCGACACGGGCACTGAACCTCCCCAGACCGTTTGACAGGACCACCTGCCATGGGCATCGACAACCGTCGCACATTCCAACAGCTCAAGACCAAGCTGCACCGCCAGATCGTCGACTCGATCGACATGTCGAAGTCGGGCGAGCTGGGCGATGAGGAATTCCGCAAGCAGCTCAAAGGGCTGGCGGTTCACCTCGTGGCCCGTCCGGAAGCCAACCTGTCGGGGCGCGATCGCGACCTGATGGTCCAGGAGCTGATGGACGAAATCTACGGCTTCGGCCCGATCCAGGAGCTGATGGACGACCCCGAGATCAGCGACGTGCTGGTCAACGGACACGACACGGTGTTCGTGGAACGCAACGGTCTGCTGGAGCGGACCGATGTGAAGTTCGCCGATGACTCCCACCTGTTGCACTTCATTCAGCGGCTCGTCGGTCAGGCCGGTCGGCGCATCGACGAAACGGCCCCGATGGTCGATGCCAAGCTGCCAGATGGATCGCGTCTGCATGCGGTGATCCCGCCGTTGGCCTTGCGGGGACCGACGCTGTCGATTCGCCGGTTCAAGACCAAGATTCTGCAGTTCGAGGACATGGTCCGCATGGGCACCCTGGCCCCGGAGATGGCCGAGTTCCTGATCCAGTGCGTGCGCGGTCGCATGAACGTGCTGCTGTCGGGTGGTACGGGTGCCGGCAAGACGACGATGCTCAACAACCTGAGCCGGTTCATTCCCGCCTCGGAGCGTGTGGTCACGATCGAGGAAACCGCGGAACTCCAATTGCAACAGGCGGACGTGGTGGGCCTCGAAACTCGCGTGTCGAACGTGGAAGGCAAGGGGGTGGTTTCACCGCGCGACCTGCTCCGCAACTCACTGCGGATGCGACCTGACCGCATCATCGTCGGCGAAGCCCGCGGGGGCGAAGTGCTCGACATGCTGCAAGCCATGAACACCGGCCATGACGGCTCGATGAGTACCGTCCACGCCAACGATACCCGTGACGCCCTGCAACGTCTGGAACTGATGATCGCCCTGTCGGGTGCCGAGCTTCCGACGCGCGTGGCCCGCCAGTACATCGCATCGGCGATTCAAATCTTCCTGCACGTCGCCCGTCTGGCCAGCGGGGAACGCAAAGTGATCCGCATCTCCGAGTTGACTGGCGTGACCAACGGCGAATTCGACATCGAAGACATCTTCGTGTACCGCATGGCCGGTGTGGACGGAGCGGGCCGCATGCTCGGATCGTTCTACGCCACCGGTTACGAGCCGCAGTGCGTCCGCCGCATCGCGGCTCGCGGCATCGAGGTCAACCCGCGGCTGTTCGCAGCTCGCGAACTGAAGTCGGGCTTCGATGCCACGTCGATCTTTTCCTGAGACTGAACAAGTGGGATAGGCTTCCAGCCTGTCGACCACTGAAGATGACAGGCTGGAAGCCTATCCCACTCCCCCACGGACTGAATCCCCCGAGGCCGACATGTCCAGCGACCAGCTGACCAACCATCCCGAATTCGCGGGCATTCTGCGCCAGCAGGAGACCTTTGCCAGCGGGGATTCGAAAGACGTGGGAAACCAGATCAATTCGTGGTTCGACCTGCTGATGATCCAGTCCGGCATCGCCCTCTCGCCGAGCATGGTCCTCGCTCTGTGCCTGTGCAGCGGTGTGGCTCTGGGCGGAATGGCGTTCGTCGTGCAAGAAGACCCGATTTCCTCAGCGATCGCGGCCTTCCTGGGCTTCATCGCTCCAGTCCTCGTGGCTCTCATCATGCGGTCCCGTCGCCAGACGATCATGCTCAACCAGATGCCCCCCATGATCGACGAACTGGCCCGTGCGGCCAAGACCGGTCGCAGCCTGGAAGCCTGCCTGCAAGTCGTGGCGAACGACACCCCCGCGCCGCTGGGAGCAGAACTCCGGCGCTGCACCGACCGCATCGCGTTCGGCCTGCCCTTCAACCAGGCGATGGAAGACATGCCGATCCGGACCGGCCTCGTCAGCACCAGCGTGCTTGCAACCGCCTTGGGCGTCCACCGCGAAACGGGCGGAGACCTGGTCCACGTGCTCCAACGGCTCTCCGCCACCATCCGCGACCGCATCCAGTTCCAGGGCCGACTGGCCGCCGCCACGGCGGCCAGTCGAGCTGTGGCAATCATGATGATCACCCTGCCGCCCGCGATCCTGGTGTTCTTCATCATCCGCGATCCGGATTACTTGCAGAACCTGATGAACTCGACTTGGGCCAGCCGTTTGACGGTGCTGGCGATCATTCTGCAAATCATCGGCTCTCTGTGGGTGATGCGAGTTCTCGCGTCCAGCAAGCAGTCGTAACCTCCGGAAGTGTCGCCATTCGCTCCGCCAGTATTGTCGTCTTTCGCTCCGCCAGTATTGTCGTCTTTCGCTCCGCCAGTATTGTCGTCTTTCGCTCCGCCAGTATTGTCGTCTTTCGCTCCG
>JAYWFM010000368.1:0-49490 GCA_043778825.1 Planctomycetota bacterium
ATCGCCTGGAACGCGTGGCCGCCGTGACCGCCATTGTGGCCGTGCGCCTGCTGCAACTGCGCACCGCCGCGAAGGAAACGCCGGAGGCCCCCGCCGAGACCCTGGCCCCCCAGCGCTGGGTCGCACTGCTCCGCGTCGTCCGCAAAATCCCGTCGACCAAGCCCCTGACGATCCGCGACTTCGTCCGGCAACTGGCCAGCCTGGGCGGCTTCCTGCTGAGAAAACACGACGGCGAACCCGGCTGGCAGACCATCTGGCGCGGCGATGAAACGCTCCTCTTAATGGCCCGCGGTGCGGATGCGATGATGCAGAAATGTGGGTAAGACTGAGGCCGGAAGCCTATCCCACGGAGTCTGACGGAAAGCCTCACGCGGGCTGAAAGTCGCACAGGGCGTCCTTCAACCGCGCCCGGGCCGTGTGCAGCCGGCGCTTGATCGTCCCCACGGGGCTGGCGAACCGGTCGCTCATCTCCTTCAAGGACTGACCCTCGAAGTAGAAGGCTTCCAGCGTCTCCCGGTCCATCCGCCGCAGCTGAGACAAGCCCTTCCGCAGCTCGGTCGCCCGCTCTTTGGCGAAGACCGGTTCGTATGGAGAGGCATTGCCATCGCTGTAGAAGCTGAAGGATTCAGGAGCGCAGACGACCTCGGGGGGCCGACGGACGGCCCGGTTGATCGACAGCCGCACGGCGATCCGCTTCAACCAGCCGACGAACCGCTCGGGCTCGCGGAGTTGATCGAGCTTCCGGAAGGCCCGCAGGAAGACTTCCTGCGTCACTTCGGCGGCTTCCGCCGAGTTCCGCAACCGGCGGTAGACGACCGCGAACACGCTCGACTCGAACTGGGTCACGAGCCGGCCGAAGGCGTCCCGGTTGCCCGACTGAGCCTGGAGAACGGTCTGGAGGATTTCGATTTCGTTCATGATGTGGCCCCCCTTCCTGGGGAGTTTTTTCGTTGGGGGTTCCCCGCTGAGGAATGAGTCCCTGTGGGGGAACAGCGGGGAGGAATGAAAGACAGAAACAATCACGCAGCCAGACTTCCCGGGAACGGGAGATCCGCCGGGTGGGCCGAGACGATGACTTCGCCAGCTGCCAGAAAATGAGGTCAGAAGTTCGCTCGGAAGAGCCGGGGCGATTGTGCCCCGTGTGGGAGTCTGAAAACCGTCTCGCTTGAAGTTCCACTCAGAGGGTTGTTGTGTTCCGGCCCGGCCAGTGACGGCCCCCTGTGAGTTCAGGGAGACAGGGGCAGCAAACAGAACAACACGAGTGGCACCGCGAGGGCGGCGACTCCGACAGACTTCTGGACTCTTTGGCGGCTGAGTTTCAGAGCGTTGTGGCTCTCGAAATCACCAAGGAGGCCCAAATTGCCGGATAGACAGCTGCCGGGGGAATCAACTCGGCCCACGCTCGTGAGGGCGTGGCCGGGGAAGCGGGGCCCGAGGAAGCAAGGCATAGCGCCTCCGCTTCCTCTGTCTGTTCCAGACAGCCGCGACTCGTTGGATCGAGATCGCGAAGGAAGTGCGGTTGGGAGAGCGGTTTCCCGGTATGCGAGCGCATCTTCCCTTGGCGCGAACGCACGACGACAGCGGCGGTTCCGGTCTGGCAATTGCCAGCAAACCCGAAGTTGACCGAGACGTTGTTGTTGTTCAGCTTTGCCAAGATGCACCTCCTGCGATGGGTCGCAGTCCACGAGAAACACAAACCGCCGCCCCCACAAGGTCACAAACCCAGGGAGGCATCCAAGACTCGGAATCAGGGAGACCATCCCGTGAACTTCGCACCGACTCGGGGCGGCAATTCTTGGGTATGGGATCACTCACTCATATGACCCACGAACGCTTGCCAAGGTTCGCGGAATCTCCCTCATTGTGGCGGGAATTGCGGAAATGAGGGAGAGAGAATTGGGAGAATCAGGAGCGATCCTGCTGATTGCCTGCCGTAACTGCTGTTTTGACCGGGAGATGCGTCTCTCTCGAAAAATCTTCGTGTATCCGGTCACTTTCCCGCCAAGATTCCCCGACCGGCAGCGAATCCCCTGTTGTCCAGGTGTACTTCGCACCGTCCACTCTCTCACAGGGGGAAATTGCCATGCTCATCAAGAAAACCATCGTGTCCGGTGCCGCAGCCCTCGGAATCGCCGGGCTGGTCCTCGGAACGCAGGCGTGGAGCTACATCCGCACCGGCGTGAGTAACGTTCAGAACGCCGTCCAGTCCGAAGTGCCCATCGCCTTCGAAATCGACCGGGCTCGCAATGAAGTTCAGTTGCTGATCCCCGAGATCCGCCGGTCGCTGCATGTCGTGGCCGAGGAGCAGGTCGAAGTCGAACACCTCAAGGCCGCGCTGAATGCCAAGGGGTCCGCCCTCGCCGAACAGCAGCAGTCGCTCGTGACGCTGACCTCTGATCTGAAGTCGGACCGCCAGCACTTCGTCTACGCGGGCAACAACTACGACCGACCCGAGTTGGAAAAGGATCTGGCCGAGCGGTTCAGCCGTTTCAAGATCGCCGAAGAGTCGCTCAAGAAGGAACGCGAGATGCTCGTCATGAAGGAGCGGGCGTTGACCGTCCACCGCGACACGCTGGAGAAGATGCTCTCCCAGAAAAAGACGATGGAGTTGGAACTCGATCGGTTGCAGGCCCGCCTGCGGACCGTCGAGTCCCGCAAGCAAATCACCAGCCTGTCGATTGATGACTCCAAGCTGGCCCAGGTGAAGTCGATGATCGGCACGATCGACAAGAAGCTGGATGTCGAGGACGCGATCCTCGACGCCGAGGGAAACTTCTCGGACCTGATCCCGGTCACGAAGCCCGCGATCAACACGGTCGACATCGTGTCTCAAGTGGAGGCCCACCTGAACCCGGATGCGACCACTCCACCCGCTCCGCCGGAAGTGGAACTGGCGAGTGCGACACCCGCAGACGGCAAGTAGTCGTCAGGAAAACACCACACCAGGGGCGGGTCGAAAGACCGGCCCCTGCGGGCGTTTGCTGGCATTGTTTGCCATCGAGCTTGCTCGACGTGTCTGCTGGCTGTCACAGTGTGGGGCACGTCGGGCCAGCCCGACGGCTAACGAATGTATCTCACGACCACACGCGGAAACTCGCCATGCGAATCGCCACGACGATGCTCTTGTGCCTGACACTTGCTGGCTGTGCCGACACAGCCCGCGATACCGCACCGATGAAGTCGCAGGTCGGCCAGAACTGCATTGTCTACTTCCGCCGGGACACCTTGGGGATGGCAGCGGCCGGTCCCTCGTCCGTGTTAACGGGAAACCTCAACGGAGCCGAGGTGACTCAGGCTGGCGAACTCCTGGAGGTCGGGGCAGACTGGATCGTGATCGGCTATCACGGTCAGTTCTTCCATATCCCGCAGTCGACAGTCCTGATGGTGGAGTTCGGGAAGAACATCAACTCGCACGAAGGACTGTCGAAGCCACTACCGCTAGCACCGACGGAGCACAACAGCGAGGAGCACTGAGATTTCCGGTGAGCCGTGGGGCCAACTCGACATCTGGGGAATATCCAGTGATCCAACCGGTTCAATCGACCGTTCCACTTCAGGGAGGCAACTTTTTCGGGCACTGCTCTTTCCGGCGGACTGTCGAATTGGCACGATAGTTGTGAAGTGACCTCAATCGACAAGATCAACAACATGAGAAAGCAATGGAGATGAGCATGGGAATCGGCCTGGGAATGTTTGCGATCGGCGGACTGTTCAGTCTGCTGTACTTTGCGTTCACGATCTTCACGCTGATTGACTGTGCCCAGAATGAACCGAGCGAGGGGAACACCAAGATCATCTGGATTCTGATCATCCTCTTCGGTCTGGGCGTCGGCCCGCTGATCTACTTCCTGGTGCGGAGGCCGGAACGGATCTCGATGACCGGCAGATGAAGAAGCTGTCAGCGATCCACCGCCCGCTTTTCGCCAGAATCAACCACTCGAAGCACATCGGAACGACTCATGAAAACCCCCGTCGCCGTCGCACTGATTATCATGGGAGCCTTGCTCATCATGGTGCCCGTACTGTCGGACTACATGCACCAGCGGAATGTCGTCGAACTGCTGAGCCAGACGAATGTGACGAGCGTGAATCTCATCGGCCAGATGCGCGATCTCTACCGAATCGGCTGCTGGGCGACTGGCACCGGCATGATCGCCATCGCCGTGCTCTCCTCGCTGTTTAAGACCTCCTCCTCTTCCACTGAGAACTGATGACTAACAACTGACAACTTTCCCCCTGGCTGAAAGCTGACTGCTGAAAGCTGACCGCTCATGTCCAAGTTCACCTACACCGCCGAATCCCGTCCGCTCGACGGGTACACCATCAAGCGTCCGCTGCATCGCGGAGGCTTCGGAGAGGTGTACTTCGCCGTGACCGACGGTGGGCGGGATGTGGCTCTGAAACTGTTGCGGGAGAATGTCGAGGTCGAGCTGCGCGGGGTGCAGCAGTGCTTAAACTTGAGCCATCCGAATCTGGTGACGATCTTCGATGTGAAGCAGGACGGCGATGGCGATCACTGGATCATCATGGAGTTCGTGCCGGGCGAGACGCTGGATGAATCGCTCCGCCGTCACTCGGGTCCGCTGCCGATGGAGGAGGTGCTGCGCTGGATGCGCGGGCTGTGTGCCGGAGTGGGCCACTTGCACGAGCGCGGGATCGTGCATCGCGACTTGAAGCCCAGCAACATCTTCGGGGCCGAGGGAGTCGTCAAAGTCGGCGACATCGGGCTCTCCAAGTTCATCACCGCCAGCCGCCGCAGTGCCCACACCGAAAGCGTCGGCACCGTCTACTACATGGCCCCGGAAATCTCGCGGGGCCGCTACGGCAAAGAGGTCGACATCTACGCCCTCGGCGTGATCGCCTTCGAGATGCTCACCGGAAACATCCCCTTCGACGGCGAATCGGCAGGCGAGATCCTGATGAAGCACCTCACCCAGCCGCCGAACCTCTCGCTGCTCCCCGAACGCCTCCGCCCCGTCATCAGTAAGGCCCTCGCCAAAGACCCGGCCCGGCGGCAACGCTCCACGCTGGAGTTCCTCCGCGAGTTCGAAGCCGCAGTCGTCGGACGCACCGCCGCACGCCGCCCCCAGCCGCTGGCCGAGGTGGTCGGCTCCAGCTGCCGCGAGGCCCGCTCGCCGTGGTTGAATCACTCCCTCGAACCGGGTCTGTTCGAGGGCTCGAACCTGGCCATCATCATCGGGGGAGCAGTTCTCTCCCTCCTGATGCCGATCATCTTCCTCCCGCTGCTGGTGGCGTTCTGCGTCATCACCCAGCAGCGGATCAACCGGGAGCGGAACGCCTCGGGCGCATCGGGGGAATTCGCCCGAGGGAGTGCGTCGCGTGTCATCCGCCCCGTGTCAGGGTCTCTGGATCGCGGCAAACGCCCGCTGACCACGGACCTCGCGGAGCAGATTCAAGAGGCCGCCGGGGAAGAGGTCTGGCTCCCGAAGCAACCTCGTCCGACCCTCACCCGCACGCCCCAGCCGCCCTGGTACGGACATTGGTCGGTTCTGGTCATCATTGGGGCGGTGCTGATCTTGATCATGCGCAGCGGGGGGGGAGGGTCAACGATGGGCGTCGGCGTCATGGCCGGACTCGCGCTGGCCTTCGTCGCGCTGTCCGTCAAGACGATCCGGTTCGGGACCGAGGTCATCTACGGACTCTCCGGCACCCCGCAGCCTCGGGCCGCCATGCAATCTCCCTTGGTCCCCATTCGCTCGAAGCCAGAACAGCTGCACTCGTTGACTACCTCGGCCTTCTTCGCCCCGCTGTCGGTGGTCACTTTGACCGGGGCCATCGGTTGTGTGCGGCCCGACCTGCTCCGTCTGTATGAGCATGATCTGTCGCACGTCACAGTGTTCGTCACGGTGGCCACGTTGAGCACCTGGATGATCTCGCTGCTCTCGACCATCACCGAGGGAAAGGGTTGGGACAAGTGGACCCGCCGGGGACTCTTTGGAGCCGGAGGACTCGTGACCGGGGCCGCCGCGTACGCCGTGTGGCAGGCCCTGTTTGCTCCGGAGAACATTCTGTTCTCGACATTCGGTCAGGAGAAAATGTTCACGCATCTCGGCAGCCACGACCTGCTCACCGAGACCGGGCTGCCGACGCTGACGGGGTTCCTGTGCTTCTTCGGGTGCTTCTTCGCCCTCGTGAACTGGTCGAAGCAGACTGATCCGCTGCGGAGTTCGCGACTCGGTCTGTGGTCGCTGGCTGTGTCGGTCATCGTGGGGGCGTTGACTTCAATGGTCCTCGCCTTCCCGGCGGGAGCGGCCGTACTCTGGGCGGGCGTGATCTCGGCCAGCGTGCAGCTGACCTCGCCGGGTCTGGGGAAGAAGCCGGCCTAAAGTCGCCGGACTCTCCGAGTCCGGTGGTTTGAGGTTCGCAGCACGAGGTGGGTGTTTCCAGCGGAAACTCAGGGATTGTCCCGTCAGGGACACCCGACAATAGCCCACCGCTTCAGCGGTGGGAGAGCGATCCCAAGGAGTCAGCGAGTCCCGTCAGGGACGGCAGAAGCCTGCGAAAACAGGGTGGTGTGACAGGTGAAGTGAGGCCATCGTGTGGGTTTCTGTCGCCCCTGCCGGGGCTATGGCCGCGAGAGATTCGTTGGTCCCACCGCTGAAGCGGTGGGCTATTGTCGGGTGTCCCTGGCGGGACAAAGAGCGGCTACGAATCCAGATCGTTCAGTAGTCGTAGGGTGGGACCAGCCGCTCTGGGCGCAGGCCCACCATTCCGTGGTCATGTCAGACATGGTGGGCCAGCGCTCGAAGCGAGCTTGTCCCACCCGATGTCACTTCCACAAAGCCCCGTAGCTGCGTTCGCCAGAACGCGGGTTGCCGGAACCAGTGACCATCCACAGGAGCAGACTTCCGAAGTCTTCCGAGACTTCGGAAGTCTGTCGGCTGTGAAGTCAGTCAGTTGCCCCAGACGACCCCGGCAGGGGTCACAGCCATTCGCCGGTGGTTGAGCGCAGCGACACCACCGGTGGAGGGGCGCAGAGGTCAATCCATCCCGGAGGGATGGCAGAGATCGCGAGACGTGGACCTCGCGAGAAACCATTTCGTGAACCACCCTCCGGCATCCCTCCGGGATGCGGGCAGCACATGAACTCTGTGTCCGGTGGTGTCGCTTCGCTCAACCACCGGCCAATGGCTTTCATCCCTCCGGGATGGAAGAGGACCACTCCTTGTTCCATTCAATGATTCGAGTTCTCCCATGCAACCCATGCCCGTCTTCAACACACAAATCGCGGTCTGGTCGCTTCTCTTCCTCGCGCTCATCGCCGCAGCGTTCGTCATCGGCATCGGCATCGTGGCAGCCATCCGGCATGGATACGGCAAGGTCGTGCTCATCGGCGGAGCGGTGGCCATTGTGGGATTCTTTGTCGTCGGGTTCTCGTCGCTGACAGTTCATGAGCAGTCAGGGCCAACCACGATTCAGCACGTTGTTTCAGTCACACCCCTTGAAGCGACTCCCACCGGCCCCGCCCCCAGCCAGATCCTCTACACCACCGGCAACGCCCAGCCGATCTCGATCCAGGAACTCCCCGGCTGGCGGAAGAACCCGCCGCATGAAGGGGCACTCGGGGCCGGACGGGCCAAGTACGTACTGACGAGCCAGCAGTTCGCCACGGTCGACGAGGCCGAGGCCGAGCTGTTCCAGTCGCTGACCGCCGATGTCCAGGAATCGTTCGCCCAGTACAACTCGCCAGCAGTCGGTTGGCACCCCACGCCCGAGGATCTGCGTCTGAGCGGGATCATTGCCGAGCGGGTGGTCGAGACGTTCTCGGTGAAGGTCGGCGAGTTCGAGAACCCCGTCCACCGCGTCTCCTGGCTGATCGAGTTTGACCACGACAAGAGCACCGTGCTGCTCAAACGCTGGGAGCCGATCGAGGCCCAGCGGCGGTCGAAGCTGATCCTGTCGATCCTGGCCGGAGCTTCGGGTGTCCTGGGTGTCACTGCGATGGCTCTGCGTCGTCGCCGGAATCAGCCGACTCCCGAAGCGGCCCCGGCGAATTCGTTGGCCTGAGACATTGACACTCCGCGCTGAAGCCGATAGGGCAGAGTGTCCAGGGTGCGACAATCCGCGAATATCCACACGCAAACGGCATTCGCCTCCGCTGCCAGTTCCTCTTTGTCCCGGCAGGGACTCCCGATAATAGCCCACCGATTCATCGGTGGGGCCACGAGCCTCTTGCAGCCAGCAGCCCCATTCGGGGCGACAGAAACTCGTATCGTGGCCTATCGCCGACGGCTCGTCACGACGGTGATCGCCAGCTTCTGCCGTCCCTGACGGGACTCGTCGGTTCGTTCGGGGCGCTCTCCCACCGTTAAAACGGTGGGCTATTATCGGGTGTCCCTGACGGGACAAAGAGCAGGCATTTCCCTGGGAAGCCCTGACCCCGTTGGCTTCAGCGCGGAGTGTCGAAAAATTCAGCCATCGCCCCGTGCCGGACGATGTCTGGTGAGACGCCTCGCTGAGTTCATACTTCGCTCGCCCGTCGGGTTACGGAGCCACCGGGGCTTCCCGCTCGGCGATCTTTTTGAGGTACTTCTCTATGGCCTGGCGGTAATGGGCCGGGTACTTCTGGTCGAGCATGTTCTTGGCCGCAGCCTGGGCCTTTTCGGGAAGGTTGCCCCAGCGGTCTTTATGACCGGCGTTCTTGGGGTCGACTTCGCCCTCGCCTTCCTTACCGTCACCGAGGTACGACTCGTCGGCTCCCTGCGGCTTGCCACTCTGAGGCGTGCCTTTCCCGCCGCCGCCGCCCCCGCCGCCCTGCTGTTGCTCGGCTTTCTTGATCAGTTCATCGAGTGTGGTGATGATCTTCTCTTCGACCCGCTGGACCTTCTGCCCGGCATGGCCCAGACCCAGCCGCCGCCGCACGTCATCCATCTGCCGCGAGACTTCGTCGAGCGATTTCTCCTCCAGCTTCTCCAGGTCGACCTGCATCAGTTCGGCCAGCGTGACGTACCGCGAGGGCGTCTGCTCGGTCTCGTGCAGCAGGCGGTCGAGCGAGGTCAGCGCGGCATCCTTTTGGAGCAGGGCTGTCTCGCACACAGCCCGGTGGAACAGAGCCCCGGCGGGGTCGACGACATGCTGCGGATCGATCTCGGCGTAGACTTCCAGGGCCTCGTCATAGCGGTTCCAGCCGGTCAGCGTCCGCGCATACAGCAGCCGCAGGTTGTTGATATAGAACAACTCGTCATGCCGCGACTGAAAGGCGGAGGTCTCAACGAATGTCGAGTCATCGACCGCGGAGATGGCATCGACGATCAGTCGAGTTTCGGAGTCGGCGAGGACGAACGCCTGGATCACCGCGTCAAACCGCGCGGTCACGGAAGCGGTGTCGGGCAACGAACTGATCGTCGATTGGAGGATCGACGCCGACTTGTCGGCGGGGACCGCCCGCTTGGTCAGCCATGCCTGGACCTGATCGCGGCACTGCGTGACCGTCGGCGGGGCGTAGACGGTACTCGCTGCCGAGGCGCTGTTCGCACCGAGTCCGCTCACCAGGAGCGCCAGCAGCAGGCGGCAGAGACGTTGAAAACTGGTACTCACGATCGGTGTCCTCTTCATGCCCTGCGGTTCGGAGTGTCGTCTTTCGCTCCGCGAAAGAACGTCCTTTCGCGGAGCGAAAGGCGACACTCACTGTTTGACTGCACAGGACGGGCAAATGTGCCCGTCCCACGCTCAACCCTCAACTTTGCCTCACTTGTTCCGCCCTGTTGACAAATCATACGTGGCGGACTGGATGCGCTGTTGGCGTTTGGCGAGGTCTTCGGTCAGTTTTCGCTGAACGGGGTCAGCGGACTGTTCCCCGTCGATCTGAGTGCCGATCTGCTTGGTGATCCGGTTCACTTGGTTCTGGAGTGAGCGGATCATCTTCAGTTCGGCCAGCTTGTTGACGAGCGACTGGTCCTGCGGCTGGCCCTGTGACTTCTTCGGCGGACCCTGCTGCTTCTTCTGCCGCTGCGCTTCCATCTCCTTTTGCAGGGCGAGAGTAATCTCTTCCAGCGTCTCGAGGACGAGCTGTTCCAGCAACTGGGTCGTGTCTCCGGTGTTGGCCTTGGTCAGTAGCCCGGCGATCAAGTCCATGTTGCCCTGCATCTGCTCGACCGCCTCGGGAAAGGCGACGGACGACCCCTCTTCTTTGAGTAGCACGAGCGTCTTGCCAGCGTCGGTATAGTTCTCCCGTTGTTGCCGGGCGGCTTCGCTGCACTTGTCGAAGTGGGCCGGGTTGCGTTCTTTCGCCGGGATCTTGTCGAGGCGGGTCGTCTCCGCGTTGACCTGCAATTGCACCCGCAGCATCTTCTGAAATCGGACTTCCAGCATCGCCAGGTACAGCTCCTTTTCCTCCTCACGACGTTGTCGCAGGATTTCTTCGAGCTTGGCCTTCAGTTCTTCGAGCTTCTTGAGGGCCCGTTCCTGTTCCTCGCCCGCGGACTCGCGGCTCTTCTGTTCGAGGTCTTCGATGGCCTTCTGCATGGAGTCCTGGGCCTCTTGCAGGTCTTTGCGGCCCTCGGTTGGCTGGTCTGGAGGCGGTTGATCCTGGGGCATCGGACTGCCGGGCATGGGTGGCAGCGGGCTACCCGGCATGGGCGGCATGGGGCTGCCGGGCATCGGGGGCTGGTCGCTCGGAGGCGACTGCGAGGGTGGGGAGTCCTGGCCGGGCATCGGCTTGGACGGCTTGCCGGGCTTCGCGGGGGAGTCGCCGGGCTTGGGCTTCCCGGTCGAGTCGGTCGGCGGCATGCCGTCCTTGGGATCTTTCGGCTTCTCAGCTCCCGGCTTGTCCCCGTCCTTGGGGTCTTTCGGATCGCCCTGCATCGGGTCTTCGCTCGGCGAGTCCTTCGGGTCGGACGGCTTCGCGTCCGAGGGCTTCGACTGCCCCTGGCGGGCCTTGTCCTGCTTGTCGATCTTGCTCGCCAGCTTCTTCGCTTCCTCAGCTGCCTTCTTCTGTTCGTCTTCGGCCTGCTTCGGATCGCCGCCCTTCTGGTTGGTCGCTTTCGCATCGCGCTGCTTGCCGATCACACGGTTCGTGTCCTTGATCAGGTCTTGAATCCGCTCCATCTCGCGCTGCAGCCGGTCTCTTTCGTCCTCGCTTTGCAGCAGTTGGAGGATCTCCTCCATCCGCTCGATGACCTGCCGCTGCCGGTCGGAGGCGGACCCGGTCTGGTTCTGCTTGAGCTCGATGGCGATCTTCTCCATCTCGCCGAGCAGGGCCTGCTCCTGGCTCTTCTCGCGGGCGCGGTCGAGGATGTCGGACTGCTCCGGCTCCTTCCGCCGCAGGTGTTCCGCCGCCTCCAGCAGCGAGCGTTCGAACCGCTCATAATCCCGGCGGATCTGCTGCTGTTGCAGGCTCAGATCGTCCTTGGGCTTCGCCGGAGCCGGGTCGGCGGCGTGGACGAGAGTTGAAAGCGCGACCAGCAGCATGGCCACCCAGCCCGTGAGCGGCACGGCGCTAGCCGCCGGTTCTTCAGCAGGCGGACGGTCAGGGGAACCGGCGGCTAGCGCCGTGCCGCTCACAGATTGGGCCACGCTTTCGCGGAGCGAAAGACGACCATTAGCACCCACTCGCCGGAGACTTTGAGCATTCATCGCACTGCCTCTCTTCATTCTGGCTCTAGGCCCTCGGCTCTCGCCCCTAGGCCATCCTACTGCGTCAGTTCCTCGAACTTCTTCAGTTCCGTGGCCTCGTTCAGCTTCTTGGCCCGGTCGATCATCTCCTGCAACCGCTTCTTCAGGTCGTTGATCGACTCCCGTTCCCGCATCTCGGCCAGCACCTTCTTGAGTTGTTCGATCAGCCTGCTGACGCTGGCCAAACTGTCCGTGATCGCATCGCGGGGGTCTTGGACCTGCTCCTCGCGGAGCCGGTACAGACCGATTCGCTGATCGACCTCGGTGTAGGTCGTATCGTTGATCGCCTGGAGCGGGGCCACGATCCCTCCATCAATTCTGTCGAGCAACGTCTGCGTGTCGACCCGATTGTTGACCATCTCCTCACGAATGTCACGAAAAGCGGCCTCGATCGACCGGCTTTCCGCATGATTCTTGCGGATCAGGTGCAGATTCCGTTCCGCTCCCGCAGAGACGGCCACGTCCAACTGCCTGAGTTGCGCCTCCCAGGCCCCGCGTTCGGAGGCTGCGGTCGGTGCGGTACTCTTGAGTGTGGCCCGCTCTCCGGCTCGTTTGTGCTGCTCGGTGAGGTCTTTCTGGACGCGGTTCGTCTCTTCGAGAATCTGCTCCAGCCGGGCCCGCAGGTTGACCTCCTGATCGTACAGCCTTCCGAGCAGTTCTTCCGGCGAGACGATCAGAAAGTCGAACGATTCGCTGTGGACGCGGTGCGGACCGGTCTGGTCGTCGCCATCGGCGGCGATCACGGCGAGCGAGAGTTTCTGGCCCTCTTTGAGTTCCAGCGGCAGGACCGCGAACCGCTCCGCCGCTTCCTGCGGAGTCGCCGCCAGCGGGTACTCGCGCTGCCCGCGCGGGGAGTTCTGAAATGGGAACGGCTTGGCATCCAGGGCGTCAACACGGGCCTCGAAGCTGGCCTCGGTGATCCCGTAGTCGTCGCGAATGATGCCGGTCAGCGGGATGCTGGCCGTGCGCGTGATCGCGTTGCGGACGCCACGGCGGCGGACCTCGACGACCGGCGGTTCATCGGGCGTGCCGACGATCGTCAGGGTCGCTGGCTCTTGGCTGTTGACCTCGTCCTCGTCGAACAGATGAATCTGGAGTTCCGACTGCGTGGTGATCGGCAGCGGAAACGCCGATTGCGAATCGAGCGTCTTGTGCAGCTCGGTGGCCTTCGCAGTGATCCAGGCCGGGATCACGATCCGGGTGCGGTCGCCGGGGAGGCAAACCGCTGTGATCTTGGGTTCCAGGACCACGGTGCGCGGGTCGGAAGTCGGCGACTCTCTGAGCGTCAACCGCGCCGGTAGCGGCTTGAGCGTCCCATCCGTGTCGCGCTCATACCCGATCGACAACTCCCAACTCCCCGCACGAATATCGGCGGAGAGCAGTGGCTTATTCGCGGTCAGTTTGAGATTGAAGTGCGTCTCGCCGGGGATTGAGACCTGCGTCCCCGTCGGGACCACCGGGCGGTCTTCGAGCGAGTCCTGCCCCATATAAGACGGGTAGTCGCATTGGAGTTCCACCCTCTCAATCTGCGGCGGCTCGACGATCACAATTCGGTACGGTTCGGCGTTCGCATAATCGCCCCCCTGGACCCACAACAGCTGTTCGTCGGCCACGTTCTTCATCGTGTGGCGGTAGACGCCCGCTGTGGCCGGAACGAGGTTCACGGTCCCGCGTGTGCGACCGGTTTCGGTGAGCGTCCGCCAACTGAGGACGACTTGTTCGGGGGCGGTCTCGGGCTTGTCGCTATCGACCAGCAGCGTCAGATCGCCCCCGCGCGGATGCTTGTAGACCTGTGCTTTGCTGAAGTCGCGGACACGATCACCGGGCTGGGAAACGACTCGCAAATGCAGGGCATTCTTGCGGTACTTCTCCCAGTAATTCGCCTCGCCGCCGATAAACGCCGCCACCCAGCGCGACATCGCCTGCGCATTCACCACCCCGAACCCAATGATCGACGCGAGCATCACTCCCGCGATCAACAGTCCGCGCTTCAGGGGCCGGAAGTCAAACACCGGTGTCACATCCAGCGAGCCAATCTGCTGCCCCAAATCCCGCAGCGTCTGCTGCAACATCGCATTCGACACCGCCGACCGCTCCAAGTGCTCTCCTTCAAGTTCCACTGCGGAGATGAGTCGCTCGGCCAAGACCGGAAACCGCCGCTCCAGCAGCAGCGCCAGCGACTTCGGCTCCAGCGGCCTCAGCAACCGCAACACGACTCGCGACAGGAACATCCAGGCAAACCCAACGATCCCCGCCACCAGTAGCGACCGCCGAAACCAGAGCGGAAGCTCCAGCTTGCGGGCCGCAAAGTGCAGTTCATCGGCTGCGTACAGCCCCCAGAAGACCAGCCCCAGGAACATGACCACCAAGGCCAGCCCCTCCCACAACACATACCGACGGATTCTCGACCGCAGGTCACCAAGGACGCGGGTGATTTCCGGGGAGAGGCTGGTGGTGGGCATGGGGGAGGGTGGATGGTTTATGGTTGATCGACAGAGGGGGAGTGAGGAGAGAGCGGGCGAGCCGGTGGGCGTGAGCCCCCGGACTTTACGGCACAACGATGTTCGGTCCGGGGGCTGACGCCCACCGGCTCGCCTACGCGAGTTTCAGTAGCTTCCGTGACAGCCACTCGACCGCCAGCAATCCGACCAACAGTCCCATCAGCCAGCCACGGTCCCAGACCTCGTCGATCCGCTGATCGACCACGATCCGCTCTCCCTTGTCCGGCAGCAGCGCGGGAATCGCGGTAGCCAGACTTCCGAAGTCTTCCGAGACTTCGGAAGTCTTCGCGGACAGGCTGAAATACTTCCCGCCGGTCTGGTCCGCCAGCGCGGTGAGGACCGCCACGTTCTGGGTCATCTCGGCAAACTCCCGCTCCGGCAGGCGAATCTGCAACTCCTCTTTCAGGCGGTCCTTCAGACCCGGAACCTCCATCTCTAAACGATAGCGTCCCGACAGGTCCGCGCGAAACTCCCCGGTGTATTCGGCAGGTCGGAAGCGATCTTGCGTCAGCACCAGCGAGGGGGTCAGCGGTCGCCCCTCCGCATCGTAGACATCCACCGGGAACGACGGCGAGGTTAATGCCTGGAACTGCTCATTGAGTACGCGAATCCGCACCGGAATCGTCTGCCCCAGATCAAATTCGCGGCTGTCGAGGACGAACATCCCGCGCTGCAGCCCGCGCTTCGACCGCCCCTCGGCCAGCTTCCGCGTCAGCTTGATCCAGAACCGGTCGTACGCCTCTTCCGAGATCGACCGCAGCCGCCAGAACTCGGGGCTGCCGAGGTAGAAGCTGTGGCCCTGGCCGTAGCGTTGGCCCGCGATGAGTGGAGGAGGCCCGTCCGCGCCGCGGGCCAGGGGGTCGGTGAACTCGGCATAGACGGTGACGCCGCCGCGCCGACCGCGCGTGGCCTGGGTGCGGTAGAAGCCGGGGAACTTCGACCAGATCGAGTCCTTGGTCGGGTCGTCGTCGAGCTTCAGAAACTCCGCAGCCTTGCCGTCCTGCGTGAGATCAATCGGCCACGCCTGCTTGGCCGAGTCGCGCAGCGTCGTCCCGGTCGCGGAGTCATCGACGATGACCGGGCAGAGCGTGCGGACCTTGTTCCACTTCTCATCTTCAGACGACAGGAGATACGTGTAGGCATCCCCGGCGATGAACGCGATCCCGCCCCCCTCGCCCGAGACCCATTCGTCGATCCACTGCTGCTGCTCGGGCGTCACCTGCGTCCAGTCGGCATCGAACGCCAGCAGCACATCATACGCGAACAGCTCCTCCCGCTTCTCGGGGAACTTGAACAGTAGGTTGTCGGCGTCCTGGCTGATGCCGACGCGCCCGGTTTGCAGCCAGACATCCACATCGATCGACTTGTGCCGGTACAGCAGATTCTTGGCGAAGATGTAGTCCCGCATCGGCCCACTGGCGACGATCAGCACGCGCGTCGGGCGGTCGAAGACGTTGACCGTTCGCGACTCGGCGTTGTTGTCCATCCGGCTCTCGATGACCTCCGCCCCGGCTGCGATCCGGATCGTGTATTCGAAGGCTCCGGCCTCGGTGATCGACCGCGAGAACTGGACCTCCTGCGGCCCGGCCCCGTCGACGACCGGCACCGATTTCGAATCAACCACAATCGGCGAGGCATCCTGCGGCCCGCGCTGCAGTAGCTCGACATTGGCGTTCTGATTCGAGAGGCCGCGCGTCTGCACCCAGGCGGTCAACTCGAACGCATCCCCCTTGGCCACATCGGTCGGCGACACGATCTTGAGAATCGACAGATCGACCGGCGGGGTCGTGCCTCCCACGCCAATGGCCATCAGCTTGACCCCGTGCTGCTTGGCGCGGGCGATGGCGGAGTCGGGGCTGCGACCGACGTTGTTGGCTCCATCGGAGACGACGATCACGCCGGAGAGCGTGCGGCCCTTCTGCTCGGCGAGTACCTTGTCGACGGCATCGCCCAGGGCGGTCGCGTTCTTGGCAGGCTTGAGCCACACGTCCCACTGTGGAGGCTGGACCGCCTCACCCGGCGGGCCACCACTCGCCGCCCCCGTCCACGGAAACCGGTACAGCGGCCCCACCAGATCACTATCAAATGTGAACACGTCGACCGCATGCTGCTTCTGTAACGTCGCGATCAGCGGAGACTTCGCGAAGAACTCTCGCACCGCCACCGACCGCTCCTTCACAGCTGACCCCTTCTCCACATCCGAAGCGGGCTGCTTCATGGAGGTTGACGTGTCGACCAGGATCGCCACCTGCGAGGGCCGGAACGACTCCCGCTGCGTCCGGATATGCGGATTCAACGCAATCACCACGAGCACCGCGATCGTCAACAACCGCAGCCCGCCGAGCCACGCCATCCAAAACAGATTGAGGTCTCGCGTATCCCGTCGGGCAATGAAGATCGCCCACACGCCGGTGATCAGCAGCCCGATCAGTACCGCCCAATCGCCGGTGCTGTAGGGCCAGTCCCACTCGAACGCGGACGACACCGACGAGACGGCGGCAGCGGAGTCCTGAGCCAGGAGATGGGACAGTCGAGAGAGCACGAATTCTCACGTTCGAAAGGCGGTGTCCAAGCCACCGCGAAATCCGTTCACGGAAGGTTCACAATTGTGACAGATTTCTCCAGGGCTGGGAACGGCCAGCGCGGTTTCGTCATTCCGGGCTGACTGCATATCGCAAAACTTCCGAAGTCTTCGGAGACTTCGGAAGTTTGTCACGGTTCTTGGATCAGTGGCTTACTTCGTCCCGAACGTCACCAGTTCCACGACCTCGTCGTTCAGACCGTTCTTTTCCAGCTTCAAGCGAAACCCCACCGAGCTGGACCAGGAGTACACGGCAAAGTCTGCTCCGTCCTTAGTCTCGCGAGTCACGGTCGGCTTCCCGGTGATCATGGCGTCGATTTCGGGCAGCTTGACCAACCCTTGCCCCAACTCGGGATCGCGAGACTTAATGGCCTCCGTGATCTTGGTCACCGAGGCATCGTAGCCCGCCACGACCTTCCGCTGCTTCGACACGGACATGGCCCCCCAGATCAGCGCCCCGAAAAGCACCAGCCCCGCCACAGCTCCCAAAACGATGGGGAGAATCGATTTCCCGCTGGAGGACTTCTTGCTCGACTTCTTCTTCTTACCGGAGGACATGGGAGACCCGCTATGAGGGAGGAGGAAAGGGCCAACAGAGGCCTGGATCATGGCAACTCTTGACCCAGCGTCCAAGTCATCTGCAAAACCAACCCGACGCCCGAGACAGCGGTGTGCTGACGATCGAACCTTGTCTGGTCGCTGCACTCGCCAGAGTGCGGGCCACCCGCGTTCTGGCGAACGCAGCGACTCCACAAGTGCTGAGGTGATTGGCCGCGCGGGTGTTGCTTGGTAGACTCATGAACGAATGCCGATTCGTTCACCCCTCGGAGAGACCCATGCCTCGGTTCTTGTGCTGTGCTGCCCTGCTTCTCGCCCTGTCTCATGCTGCCCGTGCCGATGTCGGCGTCGGAGCCAAACCGGTCGAGGGAGCCGAAGTCCTGATCGATGGCACGCGCGAGACGCTCGATGCCCAGTGGACCTACTGGCAGGGGCCGGGGTTCAAGTCCGCGCTCCCCATCAAGTGGAAGATCGCCGACGACCCGGTTGATGGCGGTCACGCCGTCCAAACGGCTGACCCCGCAGCTGCTGGCGGACGGTTCGGTTCGGCGGACATTGTCACGAAGAAGGAGTACCGCGACTTCCGGCTGCATATTGAGTTCCTGATCGTGAACAAGGGGGGCAACAGCGGGGTGTACCTCCAGAACCGGCATGAGATTCAGGTTCTCGACGGCGACAAGACCACGCACGGGTTGGGAGCGATCATCAATGAGAGCGAGTCGCCGTATGCCTTCTACAACGGACTCGGCAAGTGGAATTCGTACGACGTGACATTCCGCGCGGCACGGTTCAAGGACGGCAAGCGGTCCGAAAAGGCCCGCGCGACGATGTACTTTAACGGGCAAAAGGCCCACACCGACTTCCAGATCAACAAGGTCTGGGGCGGCGCGAACTCGGGAATCGATGGGGGCAACGAGGGCGGCCTGGGAATCACGGATACTCCCGGCGGCCTGAAGCTGCAGGACGAGGGGCACGATGTCCGGTACCGCAATACGTGGATCAAGGAGCTCAAGCTCGAAGAGCCGAAGACCGACTTCACGGAGCCGGTGACGGCTGCGACGAAGAAGCCGTAAGTGAGTCACTCGCGGGATTCTTGTCGGACGTGTCATGATTGACGTATCCGGCAAAAGTCCCTGTCGCGTGGGCTTTAGCCCACGCGACTTCGACATCTGTCGGAAACGTCATCATGGGCATCTCTGCTCCAGGAGTCGTTCAGATGATCTATGGGAGACTGTTGGTCATCGGCGCGATGGCATTGCTGGCGGGGACTCGCCTCGCCTTCGCCGATCGAGTTGTCCTCGTCGCCGGAGGTGGCACCGCCACCGGGGCTTCACCCGCGACGGAGGCTCGGCTCAACACCCCGTTCGGCGTCGACTGCGATGCGACCGGCCGCCTGTACTTCGTCGAACTCGTCGGCCAGCGTGTCTGTCGCATCGACCCACACGGTCAGCTGACCGTGGTCGCCGGAACCGGTCAGAAGGGATACACCGGGGACGGCGGTCCCGCGGCGTTGGCTCAGTTCAACGGCCTGCACAATCTGTCGATCTCGCCGCAGGGGGATGTCTATCTGGCGGACACCTGGAACCAGGTGGTCCGCCAGATCGATCCGAAGACTGGTCTGATCTCCACGGTCGTCGGGACGGGCGAGAAAGGGTTCTCCGGCGATGGCGGTCCGGCGGTGAAGGCGAAGTTCGGCGGAATCTATTGTGCGACGGTCTCTCCCAGCGGAGATCATCTGTATCTCGCGGACCTCGACAATCGCCGCATCCGGGTTGTCGATTTGAAGACCGGCCTCGTCGACACGGTCGCGGGCAACGGGAAGGGTGGTGTTCCAACACACAACGCCCCCGCTCGCGAGCAACCGCTGGTGGACCCGCGCGCGGTGATGGCGGACCAGGCGGGCCGCGTGTATGTGTTGGAACGCGGCGGTCATGCCCTGCGAGTCGTCGATGCCGCGGGACTCATCTCCACCGTGGTGGGGACCGGAAAGAAGGGTCACACCGGGAACGGCGGACCGGCGATTGAGGCCACTCTCAGCGGGCCCAAGCATCTCTGTCTCGACCGCGATGGCACGATCCTGATCGCCGACACCGACAACCACTCGATCCGCCGCTACGATCCTCGCACCGGAAAGATCGACCGTGTCGCGGGTACGGGGAAGGTCGGAACCGGCGGAGTCGGCGGACCTCCCGACACAGTCGAACTCAATCAGCCGCACGGGATTTTTCTCCATCCCTCCGGCGATCTGTACATCTCCGACAGTCACAACCACCGCATCCTGAAGATCATCCGGGAGTAGCGAGAGTTCCGTGATCCGTGTCGCGACTCAACGCGGACTGTCGAGGGAGCGGGGAATTCTCGTGCGGCAACACTTCCACCCGGCTTCTCCTGACGCACCAGCAGGGTACGCCGAGGGCCAGCTGTCCTGCCATGCCATCATTCGACACTCCCCGCAGTGACGGAGTTTGCGGCGCAGTCACCAGTGACTCGGTATGCTCCTCGCCGGGTTTCGGTGACTTCCACGCGGTTGCGCCCGTTGGCCTTGGCGCGGTACAGGGCGGCATCGGCGGCGGAGATGAGTTCCCGAGGGGTCGTGATCTCAGCGCTCCGCATCGAGACCCCCGCGCTGAGGGTGACGTGAAACTCACCCCCTTCGAAGGGGATCGGAGACCGCCGCACCGCCTCGCGAATCGATTCCGCGAGGCGCCGCGCGCCCCCTTCACCCACCCCGGGCAGCAGGACCACCAACTCCTCGCCCCCGTAGCGCGCGACCAGCGGCTGGTCCCCCCCGCGCGTCGTTTGTACCGAGCGCTCGACGATGCGGGCGACCGCCTTGAGGGCGGTATCCCCTCCCAGATGGCCATACGTATCGTTCACCGTCTTGAAGTGATCCAGATCGAGCATGATCAACGCCAGAGCGTCACCGACCCGATTGGCCCGATCGATCGTGCGATCCAATTCCATGTCGAACGTGTGACGATTCGCCAGATGCGTCAGCCCGTCCCGCTTGGCCTGCATCTCGATCGCCGCCCGGTCCACGGTCCGGGCGACGAGTTCGACCAGAAACTGCGCCCCCCAGTGGATCAGTTTGCGAGTCCCCTCCTCGATCGCACCCGTCGATCGCCGGGTCAGACACAGCTGCCCCATCCTCCAATCGTGATGGTGCAGCGGCAGCATCAGGGCGAAGGCAAACGGTCCACTCACGCCCAGCCGCTGGAGATCCGCCTCCGTCCAGATCGTGCTGGCGGAGGTTCCGGCGGCTCCGGCCAGCAGTTGAGTCTCGGCCAGTTCCCAGCCCGCGGTGAATTCGCGTGTCATCGGACCGCCTCCGCGCAACAGCGGGACATCGCACAATTCCTGCTCCTCTTCGTTGAGGACCAGCGTGGCCTGCTCGAAGTCGGTCATCTCCGCCAATCGCTTGAGAAACTCCTGCAACAGGTGAGACGGGCTGCGGAACTGCTTGTCGGCCAGTGACCGCAGTTCCAGCATTTCGCGGGTGAGGGCGAGTTCGTTCCCCTGTTGGTCGATCGACTCCTGCGAAGCCAGTCCCTCTCCCAGTATCGAGGTGAGGTGTTCCCAGCCGCTCATGTTGGCTGCGGCATCCGGTTGAATGGCGGGGAGTTCCGTACTGATGAGCAGTCCCCACGGGTGGCGAATGCTTCCCAGTCGGAGACAGTACAGGTTGGCGATTCGCGACCTTTCGAATGTGGAGAGCCCCTCGATCCCCCTCATCGCGGTCAATTCCGACTCCGTGATCGCGAGTGAACCCAGAGAGATCGTGTCACGCACCAGCCGAGCCCTGATCGCCAGTTTGCGACTCGATTCGGGCAGCAGTCCGATGGCCTGTTCCAGACGGGGTTCGTGCCCCACGAGCCGAAAGATCGCCGCAAAGCCCTGCTGGGGATCGGCCACCAAGACTTCGAGTAGAACCCGCAGTCGGCCCGAGAGATCGTGTACTCCCAGAAAGCGGCGAGTCAGGCCCAGCTCCCACTCCCGCAGCCACAGCTGGGATCGCAGGTGATCATTTTCCGCAACCAGCGGGTAGGGTTCCACGGGAGACTTGCGAGCAGAGACGATCCACGCCACCGCAGCGGCTAACACCGCCACCATGCCCGCCGCGACAGACCGCCACGGAATGTCCGCCAACGCTCCCAGTTCGCCGATGAGATTCGAGTCGGTCGACATCTTCTCTCGCATTCACGAATCGGCAGGCCAGCGGGGGCAGACCGCCAGCCCCCAGAGATCATGAATCCTATCACCCCCGGCGATAAACCATCGCGTTCGCTGGCATGAAGCCGAAATCCGACAGTGGCGATTTCGCATCACCCTGGAACAATCGTTCGAGGCCATCGCAGAAGTCATCATACTTCTGCCCGAACACGTCTCAGGTTCGGCAATTCCACGAAGTGGTTAACATCTGTTTTCGATCAACGTCCCCGCATGCAAAATGCGAGTCGCCGAGCGACATCGCCGACACCCGAGGCCCCTCATGCCACTCCACAGTTGCCACTGCTGCGGCCTGATCCAATGGTCCCTCGCCACGTCGGGCGAAGTCTGCGGGCGCTGCGAGACCGGCATCGGCACGCGCTGGTCCGGCGAGGCCCGGAACCGGCTGGCCCTGGCGCTCTGCCTCACGGCGATGGTCCTCTACGTCCCCGCTGTCACGTGGAGGTTCCTCCGCATCGAACAACTCGGGCAGACCCACGAAAGCAGCCTGCTCCACGGGGTGCGGGCCCTGTTCGCCGAGGGACATCTGCTGGTCGGCGTGATCGTGCTGTTGTTCTCGATCATCCTGCCGATCGTGAAGCTCTCCGGGCTGTTGTTCTTGTGTCAGCCGCAGTGGCGGATGCAGCCCAAACACCTGGCGTTTACGTACCGGGCGGTCGAGCATCTGGGGCGGTGGGGGATGCTCGATGTGCTGCTGGTGGCGGTGATGGTGGCGTTCGTAAAGCTCGGCGGGCTGGTCCATTTTGGTGCCGGGCCGGGTCTGGTGCTGTTCGCGATGTTTGTGGTGACGAGCTTGAGTGCGTCACTGGCGTTTGACCCGCATGGCCTGTGGGCGGAGTCAACTGCGGGAGGAGAGTCTCCGATACCTCCCACGGGACCGGTTCCGCCAGTGGGGACAGTACCCGCGCCACAGTTCCCTCCCGCCAAGCAGAAGAAATCGTGGCTGCACTGGCCGACCTGGGGAGTCTGGATCATTCCGATCCTCACGCTGTTGATCGTGGGTGGGATCGCCCTGCGGGGGTGGCTCAACCAGCCCCGGCGGATCGAGATCACGTTCGAGGAGGGACACGGGATCAAGGCCGGGGACGAGCTGCGGTATCACGGCGTGGTGGTCGGCGAGGTCGATGCAGTCCACTTCGCCGACTCGCTGGAAGAGTTGGTCGTGCGCGTCGAGCTGACGCCCGATGGCGATCGACTGGCTCGCGAGGGAACCCGCTTCTGGATCGTTCGTCCGCAGTTCGATCTGACCGGGGTCGGTGGACTCGATACGGTCATCGGGGCCAAGTACATCGCGATCCAACCGGGAGCGGCGACTGGCCCCGCGAGCACTCGATACCGAGGGATCGAAGAGCCTCCACTGCCCGACCTCGACTTCCCCGGCGGCATCGAGATCATCCTCGAATCGCCCGATGCCCAGGGACTCTCGCCCGGCACAGCTGTCTATTACCGGAGACTGCGGATCGGCGGCGTGATCGCCTCGGGGCTGAACCTCGATCAGAGTCGCGTCGAAGCCCGCCTCTACATCCGTCCCGAGTACCGCCACCTGATCCGGACCGGCACCGTCTTCTGGAACATGTCAGGCGTGCGGTTCCAAGGGGGCCTCACCGAACTCTCGGTCCATATCAGTCCCGTCGAGTCGCTCCTCAAAGGCGGGATCGGCCTGGCTGTGCCTCCCGAACCGGGCGAGCCGGTCAGTGATGGCTATCGCTTCCAGCTCGGCGAGCAGATCGAAAAGGAGTGGCTCAAGTGGCAGCCGAAACTCGGTACGTCTCCAGTCCCCGTGCCGTCTCATCTGCCCACGCTGCTCCCGGCCAAGCTGAACTGGACGCACGACGGGTTGGTGCGTAACTCGGCCAGAACGCGGACCGGTTGGGTGCTGCGAATCGGGGAGCGGACGCTCGGCCCGGCGGACTTGCTGTCGGTGCCAGGGGATGCGATCGCGGGTTCGGCCTCCTTGACCATCGGCGAGGCGAAGTTCGATGAGACTCAGCTGCAAGCCGCCCACGAAGACGCGGGAAGAAGCCTGACCGCTGCCGGATTCCCGACCAATGCGGACACCCAGCTGCGGCCGCTGACGGTGGCCGAGAATTGCTTCCTGGTCACGGGCGGTGATCAACCGCCGGTCTACATCGCCGCGGGTCTGCTGCGAAAGGAAGGAACGTCCTGGTCGCTCGATCCCGACCTGCCCCTCACCAGTCAGCATCATGGGGGAGTGCTGGTCGCCCATCAGGACGGAGCGGTTCTCGGTCTCGTCTCCGTCGACGGGCGGGAGTACCGGGTGCAGGTCATCGAGCCGTAAGCCGACTGTCGGGAGCATTCGCCCCTTGACGGTATCCTTCCGGCCCCCTCTCCCCCGCGCTCGATGTGTCTTTTGCCCTGTGCGTGTTGCGGGGGAGAGGGATGGGGTGAGGGGGCCAGATCGCTCGCTCAAGCCCCCTCACCCCGGCCCTCTCCCCCACAGTCGAGTCTTCTCCGAAAGCGGCATCGAATGTGGGGGAGAGGGGGCAGACAGGACAGACGACCGCCCATTGGCGAATGCACCCGCGCGACTGGCTGCCATGACGGTTCACCCACGACAATCTCTCACCCCACCAGTTCGAACTCCATCCCACCGAACGCACTTCCCCTGGAGCCACACGTGAAGACCGGACGCTACCGCCACGACAAGGGCCGGGACGACATCGTCCGGGGAGTCGTCCGCCACAGCGAAACCGAAGAGGAATTGGTCGTCTACCAGCAGGACTACGGGGACCGCAGTCTGTGGGTCCGCCCCCAGGCGATGTTCCTGGAGATCGTCCCGGTCGATGGCCAGACCATCCCCCGGTTCCAGTTCGTGGGAGAACCGAGGCGCTGAGCGACAGCGATCCACCGTCCGTTGTGCTTCTGCACAGACAGAACCCTCCGGCTCGCGACGAGACTTTCCACCGGGATCAACAGCCCTCCCCAACGACAGCTCATCGGACTCGCCAGATTTTCCCCAAAGCACTCTGTCCGGATTCTGGAGGGGCAACTATCCTTCCCGCGACCGGACTGGCCTCGGCAATTCCGGTCGGTGGGGCGTCGTGCGGCGGCCCGTGTTTCCAGACGCATCCACGCGATGCCAGTGGGGTGAGGTCGAATGCCGATCATGCGGATTCGTGATCTGTTCCGGACGAGACCGTTTGTACTCTCGATTGAGGTCTTCCCTCCCAAGACCGAGGCGGGCGACGAAGGGCTGTACCGCGCGCTCGAACGCCTGCGGGTCTACCAGCCGGGCTTCGTCTCGTGTACCTACGGAGCCGGAGGCAGCACGCGGGGCCGGACCGTCGAGATTTGCCGCCGGGTGCAGGCGGACTTCGATTTGCCCGCGACCTCGCACTTCACCTGCGTGAGTTCGACGCGTGAGGAGCTACTCGACTGGCTGTCCCTGGCCACGCAGAACGGCATCCGCAACATCATGGCCCTGCGCGGTGACCCGCCGCAGGGACAAACTGAATTCAAAACCGTCAGCGGCGGCCTGTCGTACGCCAACGAACTGGTCGAGTTGATCCGCTCGCACTACCCCGACCTCGGGATCGGCGTCGCGGGCTATCCCGAGAAGCACCCCGAGGCTCCAGACCTCGATATCGATCTGGTGAACCTCCGGCGCAAGGTGGATGCCGGGGCCGATGCCGTCTTCACCCAACTGTTCTATGTCAACGACAACTTCCTGCGGTTCCGCGACCGCTGCACCCAACTGGGGATTCAGGTTCCGGTGGTCCCGGGGATCATGCCGATCACCGAGTTCGCCCGCATCAAGCGGATCACCTCCATGTGCGGATCGGTCTTCCCGACCTCGCTGGCCTCGCGGCTGGAAGCGGTGCAGCACGATGCCCAGGCCCAGTTCGACATCGGCGTCGAGTACGCCATCCAGCAGTGTCGCGAACTGATCGACGCCGGCGTGCCGGGGATGCACTTCTACGTCCTCAACCGCAGCGAGTCGTGCGAACGCATCCTCGATGGCCTCGGCCTGCGACCCGTTTAGCCGCGACGCGAAGTCTTCGAAGCGGAGCGATCTTGCGTCTCACCGCACGAGTCTCATCTCGACAGCGAGCGTTGGACGTAAGTCCAACGTGTTGGGCGGTGCTGCATCGCTCTCAAGCCCGCGGTTCGGTCGGAGCGAGTCGCTCGGGCACGGGGGACTAACGTCCGCCCGCTCGCTACGGTCTGGCACGCGGGCGAAGCGGAGCTTTGGGGATATGCGGTCCCAAGCGGAGCTTGGGACCGAGGGCCAAACACCGCATTCGCCATCGAGAAGCCCACCTCCATGCCGCCTCGAACTGCCTCCCGCATCGGCTCCGCACTGCTCCTCGCGGGCAGCCTGGCTCTCGTCGTGATAGCCATCCCCAGCTGGCGTTTGGCCATCCCCGGACGCTGGTTTCATGAGGCCCTCCCCGTCTGGTTGCTCTTCGCCCTCGCGGCCACAGCGGGTGGACTGCGGCTGCTCTACCGGGCCGACTACGACGGCACCGACTGGTCCCCCGAGCGACCCGGCCAGCGGTTCCGCTCAGCTGTGCTCTACTCCCGAGCGAACTGCCCGCTGTGCGAAGAGGCAGAAGCCCTGCTGGCCGACTATGCGAGGTTTCTGCCGCCGCTGACGATCGTCGATATCTCGACCGATCCCGAGTTGACCGAGCGTCACGGCACTTCGATTCCCGTGGTCGAGTTCGACGACCAGATCCGCTTCCGGGGCCGCGTCTCCGAAGTCCTCTTGCGACGGCTGATCCGCATGTCCGAGCCAGAGTGACAACCACCCGACATCACGATGTGGAACGTCGTGCGACTATGTCTGCCCCCAGCGCTTGGTCAGCGTCACCGGGCGTCCCAACTGGTCACAGATCCTCGTGACGACAAAATCAACCAGGTCCATGATCGACAGCGGCTGATGATACAACCCCGGCATGGCGGGGAGGACAACGCCCCCGGCCTCGGTCAGGCGGCGCATGTTCTCCAGCTGAATCAGCCCCAGTGGCGTCTCGCGCGGGACCACGATCAGCTTCCGCCGCTCCTTGAGATGCACATCGGCTGACCGCTGGATCAGATTCGTCGACATCCCGTGAGCGACAGCGGCCAGCGTCCCCATCGAGCAGGGGCAAATCACCATCCCCCCGGTCGGGAACGACCCACTGGCAATCCCGGCGTTGTAGTCCTGATACCCATGCGTCTGGAGCTGGCCTCGTGCGAAATCGCTCGCCAGTGAAGAGCGCGCCTGCCACCACGGAACCGCCGCCGAGAACAGCTTCTCCGGCGTCACCTCTCCGGCCAGAAACAGGTCCAACTCCGTCTCGAACACCCGCTGAGCTGCGGGACTGACGACCAGATGCACTGTCGCCCCCTGACTCAGCAACACCTCGACTAGCCGCACCCCATACGCCGCCCCGCTGGCCCCGGTGAAGGCGACCACGATCTGGTCGGAAGTGGCTGGCGACATGTGGGGGTCTCGATGTGGTCATCCGCTGAGGGGATCGATTTCAGTGGGAGTATCGACAGGTTACACGAAGTGGCGGGGAGATTCCCCGCCGTGTGTGGGGCACGTTTCCAACGTGCCCATTTCCGACCGTAGCTCACGTCGCTCCGCGACTGAGATTCCTCCCGTCGAGCACCCATCGCAACCCAGGGATGCCTCGGGAGTGAGGTCTTCCCGACAATAGAATGCGAGTCGCGGTGCGACAGCGAGCGGCGGACGTCAGTCCGCCGTGTGGCTCGACGTTTAAGGGATTCGGTCCTCGATCATTCGATCGCATCGCCCTGGCACGGGGGACTTACGTCCGCCCGCTCGCTGCGGAGTCGAGGATCTTCTGCAACCAACCACGCACCCGCGCCTTGTCCAGCACCTGCACATCATGCAGCCCCGCCTTCAGGCTGCTGAACAACCGCACCGATGGCCAGGTGCGAACGTAGCTCGGCGGCCCCAGCAGCACGACCCGGTGGCCATCGATCACTGAGATGTCGGTCGGAGTTCCCTCGCCCCAGATCCAGTGCTGGGGACTTTGCCTCTGCGTCGAAGCAATGCGGCCGGCTGGCCCGAGAGCCCCGACCTGGTACAGGTTCCAGCACCCGCTGATGACCTCCCCGGACTGCTGCGGACCCAGACCCATCGCCACCGCCAGCGCAGCGTTGCTGACCCGCCGTCGCTCGTACCAGCGGCGCGGCATGAGGCTCATCAGCAGCGTGTGCAGCTGAAAATTATCCGTCACGCCCGACATCCGCACCGCGATCCCGACCCCGCGGGCCGGGTCAATCACCACCAGCGGTTCGTTGTCCAGCACGGGCAGCAGCTTCTGCAACCAGTGCCCCCCCTCATGCCGATCGGCGAGGACGTTGATGAGCGGCAAGAACTCGCGGGCCTGGACCCGCGCGGCGACATCGCGGCTATAGATCGCCACGCACGCGGGCCAGAACGCACCCAGGTTGTCCCACGCCTCGCGGGCCAGCGGATTCGCGGCGGAGAGTTCCTCGAACAGCTGGGCCTGCCGCTGAGCGGACTGTTCCTCCTGCTCCTCTTCCGTCAGCGGCTTCGAGAGGGGAGTCGCCGCCTGCGCGCGCTTCTGGCATTCGCGGATGAGGTACGCTGCCGGAGGGAGCAACTCTCCCAACAGTCGATGGACGATGGAACCCATCCTCCCCGGAATGGCCCCCTGCTCCAGCAGCGCCCCGCAGACCACGGACAGGAAACACGCCGGACCGGTCGGGGACTCGTCGACCACTCCCAGCAGCGAGTCGAACTGAACCTGGTGGGCCTCGCGCGACAGCCCGGAGCAGGACTGAAGAAACCGCTCGATGGCCTGTTGCGCATCGGCCTGCGAGACCCGCTCCGCGCGGAGGGTTCCCATCAAGACTTCGGCGGGACCGCTGAGGGGCACAAGGGGCATGGCGTTGAGGTCTCCTGATCCAAGACTGGCGAGCCGGGCGGCACCAGCCCCCGGACGGTGATTGTGAGCGGCATGGCGCTAGCCACCGGTTCTTCTCACCGTGGTTCATAGGAAGTGCGTACCGGAGAACCGGCGGCTAGCGCCCAATGGCACTTACTTTAGCAACCCGAAGCGTCAGCGAGGGGGAGCGAAAGCGACGCTTCTCTGCGTTTCCCTCGCTTACGCGTCGGGTTACTGATCTAAAGTAAGTGCCATTGGGCTAGCGCCGTGCCGCTCACCAGAATGTCACCCACGCACGATCGCCTCCAACACTGCCCGCAACAGAATCCGACTCCCGATCGCGAGCGCCGCCTCATCAATGTCAAAGTCGGTCGAGTGCAACGGCGGACTCGGCGACCGGCCGGGAATCGCTGCCCCCAGCCGCAGCATCGCCCCCGGAGCGTGAGCCATGTACCCGCCGAAGTCCTCGGCCCCCATGCTCGGCAGCTCGACCAGTTGGCACCCCGCTTCGCCGACGACGCTCCGGGACGCCTCATGCAGACAGGTCATCGCCAAACGATCATTGATCACCGCGTCATCCGCCGCCGGGATCGACAGCGCGATGCGGGTTCCACTGGCTTTGGCCACTCCGTCGAGGATCTCCCGCAGTCGCCGCAACATGGTTTGACGAGTGGCCGCGTCCGTGGTGCGGAGGGTTCCCAGGATCTCGACCCGCTCGGGGATCACGTTACAGGCATGCCCCCCCGCCAGCTTGCCGATGCTGAACACCGCCGGAGTCCGAGCATCCGCCGAACGCGGCAACCAGTTGTAGAGGGCGGTCACGAGTTGAGCAGCTGTCGCAATGACATCGTCGGTCTGATTCGGGCGGGCCGAGTGGCCTCCCCGCCCTTCGATCGAGATGTGGACCTCATCACAGTTCGCGGTCAGCGCTCCATAACGAATGCCGACCTGCCCGGCGGCTCGCTCCGGGTCGACATGCAGCGCGAAGATCATCCGCGTATCGTCGACCGCGCCTTGGGCCACCATCGCGCGGGCTCCCCAGGAGTTCTCCTCCGCGGGCTGAAAGATCACCCGCAGGCGGCACCCCAGACCGAGCTGGGCCAGTTCGACCGACAGCTCCTTCGCCGCCAGGATCGCCCCGAGCGCCATCGTCGCATGGGCATCATGGCCGCACGCATGACAGCGTCCCAACTCCTGGGACTTGTAGTCGCAGATCTTCGCATCGATGATCGGCAAAGCATCGATGTCGGCCCGCAACGCAATGCGCGGGCTCTCCGCCTCGCACAGCCCCCAGTCGAGATCGGCGATCACCCCCAGACCGTCATTCGCCAGTCGGGCCGCGATCCCCGCGGACTCCAGCTGAGCCAGCAGAAACAGAGAGGTCTCGATCTCCTTGCAGCTCAACTCCGGGTGCTGATGCAGGTGTCGCCGGACCTCGACCAGCCGAGGCGTGAGTCGAGCCATCGAGGCATCGATTGCGGTTTGAAATGTGGCAACCACAACTGGCGGAAATGTCAGTGTCATGCTCGTCCCTTGACACCACGCGCCAGACCCCAGGGTTTACCGGTTTCCAGTGGAGTGGTATCGTGGAATACTGAAGAGTTGTCAGGCAGTTTACCACTCCAGCCAGACGGATCGGTACGGCTCCCCAGGAGTCAATCCTTGATGCGTGGACCGTCTGACACCAGTGACATGAGTGAACCGCTCCCCAGAACAGAGGGTGTGACATGGATGACCTGCTCTCCAGAATTACGATCGACCCCACCATTTGTCACGGTAAGCCGTGCGTCAGGGGACTGCGTTATCCCGTGGAAATGCTTCTGGAATTACTGAGTTCTGGAATGACCATCGAAGAGGTGTTGGCGGACTACGAAGACTTGGAGCGTGAGGATCTCCTCGCTGTCTTGAGGTTTGCCACCCGGCTGAGCCAGACCAAGCGGCTGCATGCGGTGGGGCCATGAGGTTCTTGGTCGACGCCCAACTCCCACGTCGGCTCGCAGTGTGGTTGAACAATGCGGGCCATCTCGCGGTTCACACGCTGCATGTTCCCGAAGAGAGGGGGTCGGGAGTCGGGCTGAACGATGAATGTTGAGCTATTCCACCTCCTATCCCGAAGGGATTCCAGCCCTTAGCCGGTGGTCAGCGCAGCGCCACCACCGGTCAACGGACGACAATCCGAATCTATCCCGTAGGGATTGCAGCCTTTTTTTCGACACCCTGCACTGAATCTGACAGGTTTCGGAGTGAATGTTGCTTAAAAGCACAGGATTCAACGCACAATTTTGATACTCCAGGAGTCATCCGATCGACCGACGGCTGCAATCCCTGCCGGGATAGGGACTCGTCTCTGGGCATCTTTTCCGGTGGTGGCGCTGCGCTGACCACCGGCTATGGGCTGGAATCCCTTCGGGATAGAGGAGTGAAGCCCCGCCGCTCCTCTGTCCTCCCTCAACGCTCAACGCCCCCCCCCCTCCTACACAAACTCCTGCGTCGTCGGCTTGATGACCAACTCGGCCACATGCGCCCGTGGCGGCAGTGCGGCGATGGTCACCAGTACCGACGCAATGTCGCTCGGTTGGAGGATCTTGGCTCGGTGTTCGGCGCTGACCGGAACGGGGCGGGCGTCGAGGATCGGGGTCTCGACCTCGCCGGGGTAGACGTTGGTGATGCGGATGCCGTTGTTCTTCTCCTCCACGGCGACGGTGGTCCCCAGAGCGGTCATCGCAAACTTCGACGCGCTGTACGCCACGCCCCCCAATACGCTCGCCCGCACCCCAGCCACCGACGACACGAGGATGATCAACCCGTCCTTCCGTTCCCGCATCTGCGGCAACACGTAGTGCAGCGCATTGAAGGCTCCGGTCGCGTTGACCTGTAACAACTTGTCCCAATCCGCCGGGTCGAGGACATTCATCGCCCGCTTCGGAATGTTGATCCCGGCACAGTGAATCAGGATGTCGATCCGTCCGAGTTCTTTCGTGGCCCACTCGATCAGCTCGCGGGCCTCCTCGCGATTGGCCACATCGGCGGCATGACACAGGATCGGGTTCGGCCCGGTGTACTTCGCCGCCGCCTCGCCCAGCTTCTCGATCCGTCGGCCCGAGATGGCGACCTGGGCCTCGGCCTCGGCAAACGCCAAGGCACACCCCGCTCCAATGCCGGTTCCTCCGCCGATGATGAGAACTGTCTTGCCGTGAAGGACCATGCGTGGCCTCGATGTGGATTGATGATGATGGAAAAGGTAGCCACCTTCACCAGAAGGTGGGCAAATTGTCTCGGCGCGACCGATCGGGGCGACATCGATCCCGCCAGACTTCCGAAGTCTCCGAAGACTTCGGAAGTCTTCGCCGTGTGCGAATGCGTGCTCCCCCCGCCCGCGTTCTGGCGAACGCAGCTACGGGCAACTCACCACCGCAGCGGAGCCAGCCAGCCACTCGCCAGCAGCCCCCCGAACCCGATCAGAAACAGACAGAATCCGGCCAACATCACACGCGCCTTGGCCAGCCCGACCGCCTCGACCAGCAGCCGCCCCTTGGGTGTCTCCGCTAAAAGCCACTCCCGGTTCCACAGCCCCGCCCCGCCGATCAAGACCGAGCCAATTCCGAAGATGAGTGATTCCCTGGACATGGCGGGATTCTATCGGGCGGGGCAGCGGTCAGCTATCGGCGGTCAGCAGTCAGCCAGAAAGCCCGGCGTTGGCCGCCTGAATACTCTCCCCCTCTCCTCGTCTCCCCCACTCCCCTCTCCCTTTCCGCCACTCTGGACACACGATACAAACTATCCGCCCACCACCCACCACCGGACCTCGCCATGCTCCCCATTGTCCAAATCTCCCTCGACCTGACCAACATCGACGAGGCCCTCGAAACCGCCGCGATGGCCATGCGGGCCGGGGTGGACTGGCTCGAGGCCGGGACTCCGCTGATCCTGGCCGAGGGGCTGCACGGCATCCGGGCCTTGCGAAAGGCGTTCCCCGGCGTGCCGATCGTGGCCGACCTCAAGACGATGGACGGCGGCTACCTCGAAGCCGAAATGATGGCCAAGGCCGGGGCCACGCATGTCGTCGTGATGGAACGCTCGCACCCCGAGACGATCAAGTGCGTCGTCAAGGCCGGTCGCGACCACGGTGTAAAGGTCATGGGCGACAACATGGCCGCCCCCTGCATGATCGAGTCGGCCAAACGCCTCGAAGACCTCGGCTGCGACTTCGTGATCCACCACATCGGCTACGACGAACGCCGCGGCATCGTCGCCGCCGGAGGCCGCCAGCCCAGCCCCCTCGACCAGCTGCGCGAAGTCGTGCAAGCCGTGAGTATCCCAGTGCAAGCCGTCGGCGGCCTGACCCTCGAACAAGCCATCCGCACCCCCGAATACGGTGCCCCCCTGGTGGTCCTCGGTGCCCCACTAACCATCGACGCCGACGCCTTCAAAACCGCCAGCGGGAACCTGGAAGAGTCCCTGCGGATGATCTGCCAAAAGGTGCATGCGTATGGGGACGTGAAGGTCGGGAGGAGGTAGGCCAGTTCGCTCGTGGGACGGGCACATTTGCCCGTCCGTCCCCATTACTCCGTCTGAATCTCCGCGATCAATCGATAGACCCCTGTCGTGGGGTTTCGGCCAAGCTCCCCGGCATTCTTGGCGTGTGTGTCGAGCACCTTTGCTCGCTTAATCGCGTCGGCAAGTCCAGGTTCGTAGTCTGCGAAGCTGACGTGCTTGTCGTATTGCGGGATACGCTTCTTCAGGAGTGTCGCCAACTTCTTGCGATGGATTGCGCCCGTGTCTTCAAAGTGGAGATATAGCCAGAGTTCGATACATGGGTTTGAGACGGCCAATTGGATGCCATTGTCTCGGGCCATGTCCTTTGCACCGGTGATCTTTTCGACTGGGTGGTCGTCAATGTCATGCAGGCACCAGACCTGGTCGTAAGCCAAGTTGTCATCTCCCTGCTTCTCCGCAGCTTCCTCTGCACGTTTCTTATGAGCTTTTGCAACCTCGACAAGAGATTTCGGGTCTCGCCCGGCTTCCGATGCGATTCGAACTTCCACGACTGATTTACGAATATGGTTCGCGATGCCAAGCAGATACTCCTTTTCTGTCACTGCACCTTCACAGACGACCAGAAAGACCCGCTTCGGTTCACGGGACGGTTCGCTACGTGATGGCCGACGTTTTCGATTCCGGCGGGCATTCATGTTGCCCCCTCGCCGAGTAACGAGAAGTTGCCGAGATAGGGAACCGCCCCATATCGCCCTTGCAGGTACCCACGCTCCAGGTTTTCCGGTTTCCGAGGCTTGAAGTCAGTCAGCGGATACAAGACTGTCGCCCCCTCTTTGTCCTTCTCCGTCAGCCACACCTGATCCCGCCGCAGCACCGGCTCCCCCGCATCGTTGCCGAGCAGGTTCGTGTCGTGCGTCGTGAAGATCAGCTGGGCGTTCTTGGGGTTGGTTTTCGGGTTGTTGAACTGTTTGATGATCTCGATGGCCAGCTTGGGGTGCAAGCTGGCTTCGAGTTCGTCGACTAGGAGGATACCTCCATACTGTAGTTTGAAAAGCAATGACCGCCCCATGCCAAAAAGAGTCTGTGTTCCTTTGGATTCGCTTTCTAATGGCAGCCATTCATCCTCCTTGGCTCCCATATGCCGGACGAGAATGGTTGTCATATCTGGCGTCATGAGGTGCCCGCCCTTGAGAATGATCTTTCCAGCCTGGGAAGGAGCCGCTCCCATCTTGAGATCAGTGATCCCCACATCAGCTTTGGCCAGCAATTCCCTGAGTTCCAGTAACAACTCACCTCCCCTGGGCGACCACGACAACATCCCCAGAACGAGCTTTTCATGGAGAATGGAGTCATGATCTATCCAATTCACTTGATAAAACCAATTTGCCACAGCATTCAATTGTTCGTGAGCATGTTGATGTGCGACCGACAAGAACAATGCGTTCGGACGAGTCACGTCTTGAATCAGACGACGCTCTCCTTTCAGGTGGTCGCCAAACGTGAACTTCTGCCCCTCTCGCTCGAACCAGGTCTGTTGCTTCCCTTTCGGCCACGCATGGAGCCATTCTTCCTCGACGCACTCGTCAGACACTACAAATCCATATCGGTAACGAATGCCATCGCGTATAAAGTCGGACTCATACATTGAAGAAGACGAGCGTGATGGTCCCCACGCAAAGGGGTCGCGTGGAATGCCCTCATCAGGCTTCCATTTACTATGGGAATCCACAACCGCTTGATGCATAAATTCCAGCGCACTGAGCACATTACTCTTCCCACTCGCATTCGCCCCATACAGCGCAGCGACGGGCAGCAGCGGCTTCGAGTAGCCGGGGACAGTGCGCGGGATGGTGGCGTCGTCGTCGACGCGGCCCGCTTCCATGGTCAGCACCTGCTCGGTCTTCAGGGAGCGGTGGTTCTCGACTCGAAATTCGATCAGCATGGGAGTGCCTCCACAGGCAGTCTACCTGATTTCGTGTCGTTTTGCGCACATCTCTGTCGCCAATCGTTGACAAAATGGCCTTACATGCCGATTTCAACGACGGTGCCGCTTCAATCCCGCGCCGACATCCCCGCCGAGACCCATGTCGACGCTGCCACGCCGATCCAGTAGTTCTTGATCCCGAACAGCAGGGCGTTGCCGAGGAGACTGTTCACCGGGATGTGTTCGACGTTGCTGACGACCACCAACGAGACCGGTCCCATCAGCAACAATCCGGCGGTAATCAAGGCCATCAACTGCCGCTGCTTGCCCGCTGCGGTCGCGAAAATCGCAGCTCCCGGCATGGCGAGGCCCAGGCAGGTCATGATGCCCGCCCCGTACAGCTCCGGCAGAGTGAACCAGCCGGTCGCCAGCAAGGCCGCCCCGGCGAAGATCGCTCCCAACACATAAGTTCCGGACCGCTCATCACTGGTCAGCGCGTGTCGCCCGTGCGGGTGGAACCTCAGAAAGAAATTCGACAGCGGACCCGCGATCCAGGTGAGGTAAGCAAACAGCGCGTACGCAATGACGACCAGCATGACGGGGCCGCGAAACGCCGAATCCACCGGGACCATCTTCGGCAGGCTGTTGACGACCAACATCGCCCCCAACATGATCCCCACACTCACCTGGGGGGAAAAACGCCGCAGCCAATGGCGATAGCCGGTGATCCAGCGGTACGGCGCGAACCTCGAACGGACCGCCTCCTTGAGTCCCTCGCGCGCCGGAACCAGATCGGCGTCGATCCGCAGGGCCTCTAGAAACCGCTCCTCGGCCAGACGCGGCTGCCCCAGTCGCAGCAAGGCCCAGCCTTGCTCGAAGTGGCCCATCGCCAGATCGGGGTCAATCTCCAAGGCCGCGCGGCTCATCGCCTCAGCCTCAGCTGTCCGCCCCAGAGCATGCAGCGCGTGCGACCGCAGCAGCAAGGCACCGGTGTTTTCGGCATCGATCGCCAGGGCGGCATCGGTGCTGAGAATCGCCTCCTTCCATCGATAGAGGGCGAACTGCACGCTGGCCTTCTGGAGCCAGTAGTCATCCGCATCAGGATCAAGCTCGATCGCCGCCTCAATCGCCGAGTACGCCCCGCGATGGTCCTTGCGGGCCTGGAGTGCGCGAGCCAGCGCGTAAAACGAAAAGGCGTAATCCGGCTGCAATTCGATGGCGTGGCGAGCGGCTTCTTCAGCCTGGGGGAACTCGCCCAGTTCCGTCAGGCAGATCGAGCGCAAGGCGTGAGTCGACGCACTCTCGGGGTTCTCCGAGAGATGTCGCTCCAGCTCTCCAAGGGCCAAATCGTAACGCCTCTGTTGGAGCAGCAGAGACGCACGTCGCAGGGAATCGCTCATTTCAGCTTCAGATATTTGAGGACATCATCGTAGGTGCCGCCCTGGTTGGCGAAGAGCGCGTAGTTCTTCGCCGAGGCCAGCCACTCGCGGGTCGAGGGCTTGATCCGAGTGAGGGCCGTCAGCATGTCGGAAGTCGTCAGCGGTTGGGGCCGTCCCTGTTTCATCGCTTCCTGCAACCGGGCATCAATCGCCAGATCGAGCAACCCCTTGAGGTCGGCCCCCGAGAAACCATCAGTGCGGTTCGCCAGTTGCATGAAGTCGAGTTCGTGCTGCGGCTTGCCGCGCGACAACACGCGCAGGATCTCGCCCCGGGCCAACTCATCCGGCGGAGGCACGAACAGCACGCGGTCAAACCGTCCCGGTCGGCGAAACGCTCCATCCAGGCTCCACGGGGCGTTCGTGGCGGCGAGCACCAGCACCCCTTCGTTCTCGGTTTGAATCCCATCCAGCTCCGACAGGAACTGATTGATGAGGTTCCGCCCCCCACTCTTTTGCAGGTCGGATCGCTTGGCTGCCAGGGCATCGACCTCGTCAAAGAACAGCACACACGGCGAGTTCTCGCGGGCCTGCTCGAACAGCTCGTGCAGGTTCTTCTCGCTCTGCCCGATCCACATGTCGAGGACATCGTTGATCCCCACCGAGATGAACCCGGCGGATATCTCGCCCGCTGTCGCACGAGCCAGGTGCGTCTTCCCGCATCCCGGTGGACCATACAGCAGGATGCCGCCGCCCGCCGATTTCCCGTACGCCTTGTACATCTCCGCATGTTGCAACGGGTAGATGATCTTCAGGCGGATCTCTTCCTTGAGGGCCTCCATCCCACCGACATCGCGGAAGGAGATCTGCGGGCGTTCAACCGGTTCGCGAGTCGGGGTGATCCCCTCTTCGCCATCGCGCATCCGCTGGCGGCCATCGACCTCTTCCGGGTCGGAGCGTCCGTCGACCCCCAGAAGTTTGGCCAGTTCGAGGTCCGCCAGTTCGGGCGATTTCTCGATTGCCCCCCGGTAGTGCGCCGCTGCCAGATCGAGCCGCCCAGTCCCCGCCAACTGCTTGGCGTACTCCAGCGACACCTCCGCCGGACAGTCCCGCAGCTTGAGCAGCGTCTCCAGGATCGCCAGCGCCGCACTCGATTGCCCCAGCGACGAAAACACCTTCGCCAACCCCAGCTTGAGTTCGACCGAGTCTGGGTCCAGGGCGAGCGCCTTGCGATACTCCGCCTGAGCTTCGTCCCATTCTCCGCGCGCGGCCAGCGACTCGGCCAGAAATCGCCGCAGCGGAACATTGTCCGGCGAGACCTTCAGAGCCTCGCGAAGATGCTGGAGCGGATCGGCCATGAGCTGGATCAACGGAATTGAAGTGGCGAACATCGAGGATGGACTTGGGGAGTGACTGTATCAGAGTCCGGGAGCAGGCGACTACTCTCGGTTGTCGCGAGAATCGACGGAGTGTGTGCGTCTCGTATGTCCGTGAGAGGCTTGGGCGAGTTTGCGGATGATGCGGCGGGAGGGCGACGCTCCTGCGGAGCCGCAGCCGGGGTGGACGCTCGCTCGCGCCAGCGGCTCGGCAGGAGCCTCGCCCCAGTGCTGTGAACACGATGGAGGTCATCGTGAGGCGCGTTTCCGACGTGCCCGCGGCCCGTAGCTCACGTCGCTCCGCGACTGAGATTCGTCCCGCCAGACACCGTCCGGACCTCGGAAGAACCCGCGTGAGTCGGTCCTCCCGCCAGCGGAATGCGAGTCGCGGAGCGACATCGCCTACGAGGTCGATTTCGGAGAAATCGCCGACATGCAGGCTGTCCCTGCGCCTCAATCGTGTTCACAGCACTGGCCTCGCCCTGCCGACTGCTGCGACCCCAAAGTTAAGCGTGGACACGGCACTCGCGATGGATCGCGCTCTTGAAGAGTTGGTTTGGAGCCGAGCGGATGCGGTCTGTGAATACTGTCAACCTGAGTTCGGCTTAAGGACGGGGACCAATCCCACCCGAGTGGAACCACGAAAGGCACAAAATACACGAAAACAGAAGGATTCCTTGGCAAGCCTGATGAGCGTTCGGCTGTTGTCAGTCGTCGTTCAGGAGGGAAGTCCCGATGAATCAGCCACATCCCTTCTGCTTTTTTCGTGTATTTCGTGTGTTTCGTGGTGAAAATCAGAGTCCTGATCCCGAACTCAGGTTGTCAGGGGCACACTCTTCCGAAAGGCGAGCGAGAAGACTTCGCGTCCCCAGAGACTTCTGAAGGAGTGCGGACCTTGCCGAATCTCCGGACGATGCCTGCGGCACGGGAGACGCCGATGACGCCTCCTCTGACGAATGGCGCAAGCACCCGGTCGGGCCGCCTCGCACCTCAAGGAAATCCCGGCGGGAGCCGCGTCCCAGGCGGGAGGGCGCCCCGCTCCAACCGATCTGGACTGGAGACCGAGCGATCCCAAGTGTCGGCGTGTACGGGGCGAGTGCCTGGACACGCCTTCGGTTGGGATTATTCGGTCTGATCCTCAAATTCGTCACGACTTGCCTTGATTTACGCGGATCAGCCGTTGCTGCCCTTTGTGACGGTACGACCTGCGTAGAATTCGGCACGGGTTGAGTTCACACACATTTCCCCCTCCCCAGTGGGACATACAGTCAAAGCAGACGGAGTTGAGTCTCGGGGTCACTTTCAGTGGTCTCACGGTCCAGGGGGACGGTTCGGACGAAGTCGAGGTTGCCATGCCACGCCAAAATGCTCTTCTGCGGTTGTACCGACAACTCCTCACTCAGCGGGGCGAGTTGCAGCGCCAGTTGGATCTGGATATTTCCCATGCCGGAGACTCCGGCAGCGCCATGGGGGATTCGGCCGACATGGCCAACGACGACGTGGAGCGCGAACTGAGTTCCCAGTTGGCGTCCCTCGAAAGTCAGGAACTGGAACAGACGGAGGCGGCGATCCTCGCCTTGCGGGAGGGTCGCTACGGCACTTGTGAAGAGTGTCACAATGCGATCCCGATCTCCCGCTTGCAGGCCCTCCCGCACTCGACAACCTGCATTGAATGTCAACGCAGCGAAGAACGCGGGGGACGCAAAAAGGGGGCTCGCACCAACTGGACCACCGCCTGGCGCGATGAAGTGCGTGCCCTGGATGTCGCGACCACACTGGAAAACTTGAGTATCCCACTCGACCGTTGATTCGCCCACTCGATCCGAGGGCTCACGCAGCACCCCACGAATCACACAGCGATTGGACTGGGGCAGGGACTACACGATGGAAGACCGCAAGCCGCTACTCGTCGGAACCGCCATCATCATGGGCGCGCTGGTTGCCGCATGGGCCATCCCCGGAATCTCCGCCCCCCCCGCCAAAGCCCAGGCTCCCTCCGCAGGACGAGTGCGTGATGTGCTGCCGCGCGGCACCCTGGACGACGCGGGCGAGCAACTGGCCCGCATCTCCGCACATGTTCAGGGATCGGTCGTCCACATCGAGAGCAAACGCGAGGGCCGCAACGGCGGCACCATCGAAGAGACCGGCTCCGGCATCATCATGCGCAGCGTGCGCTCGCCCAAGCTGTTTGTCGTCACCAACCGTCACGTGATTCGCGGGTCCACCTCCAAACGCATTCGGATCAAGCTGCAGGATGGGCAGATCACGCATCCGACCGAGGTGATTGAAGACGCTCCGACCGATGTGGCGGTCCTGCTGCTGGCGGAAACGAATCTGAACTCGTGCGGCTGGGGCGACAGCGACAACCTCGACATCGGGCACATGGTCCTGGCGATGGGCAGTCCGTTCGGTCTGAGCCAGTCGGTGACACTGGGGATCATCAGTGCCAAGGGGCGGCGCTCCCTGATTCTCGGGGACAAGGGCGAGGATGTCATCAACCAGGACTTCCTGCAAACCGACGCCGCCATCAATCCCGGCAACAGCGGTGGCCCGTTGATCGATCTGCAAGGCCGCGTCGTCGGCATCAACACCGCCATCGCCTCGCAAGGCGGCGGCAACGAAGGCATCGGCTTCAGCATCCCCAGCAACCTCTGCAAGCAGGTCGTCGAGCAACTGCTCGAACATGGCCGCGTGCAGCGGGCCTTTCTCGGCGTCCGCCTCGACGAGGAGTTCGACGACGCAGCCGCCAGTCGGCTGCGGCTCACGAAATTGCAAGGGGCGCGCGTGGTCCAGGTCTACGGAGACACCCCCGCGGAAGTGGCGGGTCTGCAAATCGATGATGTGGTCATGACGTTCGATGGTCAGAAGATCGAGGACCAGAGCCACCTGATTCACCTGGTGAGCCTGACCCCGATCAACAAGACCGTGCGCATGGAAGTGCTGCGTGACGGCTCCAAGGTCACGGTGGATGTCCGCCTCACCGAGCGGAAGCCGACGACCACCAGCCAGCGGACTGATCCCCCCGGCCCGTTCCAACTGAACTCGTTCTCCGAACGCCGTGTGCGGCCTACCGGCCTGACGGTGGTGTCCCTCGACGCCTCGTTGTCGGTGCAGGTCGGCTGTCGGCCCGGAGTGCGCGGCGTCCTGGTCACACATTGCCAGAGCCGTGCCGATGATCCGCAGACGCTGCACCTGTACGATGTGATCGAGGAGGCCGGTCGTCAGCCGGTGCGCGAGCCCGCAGACCTGGACCGGATTCTGGCCGATGCCTCCGGTCCGCTGCTGCTTCAAGTCAGCCGGACCGTGGCCGGGGAATCGGAGACCCGCCTGATTGTGTGGCAGTCCCGCCACAGCCCGAAGACCGAATGAGTGGCACCTCCGCCATTTCTGTGGAAAGTGTGGCATGGGCGTCCTCGCCCATGCGACTGGTGGGGGGTGAAGAACTCGGGCGGGACGCCCGAGCCACAGAATTGGCGTTTCTCGTTTTTTTCTTCGAGTACGCTGGAGTAATGACGGGTCCACCGGTTAAGTTTTAGCTTGCGCGGTGTCTCGCCTGCGTCTCATTCATTCCCGTTCTGAGTCACCGCAACTTCATCGAATCTGAAAAGGCATCTCGCCATGGCGAACGAGTCAAAACCGGCTGGCGAACAACCCTGTCCCGATTGCGGTGAAATGGTCCGCCCCAGCTCCGTACGCTGCTGGAACTGCGGCGGCTTCATGCGCAAAGACATGGCCGTCAAGTTTCAGCAGATGCAACTGAATCCCAAACCCTTGACTTATCTGGAGATGAGTGAGAAGGACATGGGGACGCTGCCGCTGGCGGGCGACGATGACGACGACTTCGAGCTGTCGGTCCCGATGTCGCAGTCGTCGGCCTTTGCGGCCCCGCCGGTGAGCCCCGGAGGCTCATCCGGGCAGGTCCGCAGCGAGCCTCCCAAGGACATGTCGGACATCCCGTCGCTGGCTCTGTCGCCGCTCAGCCCGTTCGGGGCCTCGGACGATTCCTCATCGCTGCCCTCGCTGACTCCGCTCGGTGCGGCCCCTCCCAAGTCCGAGCGGCCCAAGTCTGAAGACGACGCCCTGTTCGACATGGTCACCCAGGACGTTTCCGAATCCGAACAACGCAAGAAGAAACGCCGCCCGAACAGCCTGGCAGGCGGCGTCCGCACGGCCACCGGGGGATTCATCATCTACTGCCCCTATGGCTGTCGGTTCGAGGTCAAGGACTCGCATCGCGGCATGCAGGGCCGCTGCCCACGCTGCCGCGCCCCGTTCACCGTCCCGCTCGATCCGCCCGATTACTCGGTCGCCAAGAAACCGGGTGAGGCCGCAGCCACAGGGGCCGCAGCTACCGGTCCGCAGGATGCCGCCGGAGCCTTCTCCGGTTGGATGAAGGATCTGCACCTGCACACCGTCAGTCCCGACAAGCTGAAGCTCAAAGTCGACAGCCTGCTCAAGGAATTCGTCGAGTACGACGTGGCATTCTCGGCGGATCAGATGCTGATCGTGAACATCGCTCCCAAGAAGGCGGGCGGTCTGTTCGGCGGCGGCGGGGGCGACAAGAAGAAGACCGAAGCCCGCGACGCGATGCTCCAACATCTGAAGGACGGCAAGCCGATCGCGGAACTCCCCGGCACCGACAAGCAGGTTTTCTCCGCCGACCAGGTCCGCCACATCCGCATCGTCCAGCCCGTCACCAATCGGGCCGAGTCGCTGTTCGCGGGCATCGCCGTCTTCGGCACCGGACGCATCGCCGTGCATCTCCCGTACACGGACGACCCGAACGCGCTCCCGCAATACCTGTCGTTCAGCCTGTCCGAGTTCCGCGTCTTCGCCAAGACGCTGCAAGAGCGGTACGGCCTGACGGGCTTCGGAGCCACGTGCGGCGCTCCGCTGGAAGACACCTTCGACGAGTTCCCCTGCCACATCACCAAGGGGCCGATCCGCGTCCTGCGCCATCTCGACTACTACAAGGCCGACCCCACCTTCAAACTCGCCCCGGTCGGCTACCAGTGCAGTGCCTGCAAAGTCACCCTCAGCGAGGAAGGCCGCGCCCGCGACAGCCTCGGCGGCAAGGACGGCAAGGCCCTCGCCAAAGCCAAATGCCCCAAGTGCCAGCAAAAGTTCGGCGACGCCCAACTCCTCTCCCACGCCCCCGCCGAAGCCGCCGCCCTCAAACCGTAGGCGATGTCGCTCCGCGACTCGCCCGCCGGTTCCTCTTCGTCGCGAGAGCGACGGCAGCGTGTCGCCACGTGCGACACCCCACGGACCCCTTCGAAATCATTCCCCCAGCCGCGAAAGCGGCGACAGGAGCGATCGGCGTTGGGTGGCACCCCGTGCTGGTCCAACGGCAACGCACGTTGTGACGTGGGGCCACTCTTCTCTGACTGATGACTGACGACTGAAAACCAACGCACTGTGAAACAGTGCCTTGCCGTGATCCCGCTGGGAACGGGGCTGCCATCCCTCACCGGGTGCGGTATGATGCGCGCCGACACAAATCTTGGGGAGACCGCCATGAGCATGACTGTCGCCGCAATGACTCCCGACGAGTTGCAGACGTTGCCCGATGATGGGCACGAATATGAACTCGTCGATGGCGAGGCCGTGAGGTTGAATAGGAGCCTGGAGTCGAGTTGGATCGCGGGTGAGATTTTGCACTTGCTGAAGCTGGCAATGCGGCTGCGACGCGGCTGGGTCTATCCCGTCGATGCGGGGTTCCGGTGTTTCGCGGAGGACTCCCAGATGGTCCGCAAGCCCGATGTCGCGCTGATTCTCCGCGAGCGGCAGCCCCACGGTCCCCCTTCCGAAGGGTATTGCCGCATCGCCCCCGATCTCGTCGTCGAGGTGGTCTCGCCGCACGATGTCGCCCAGGAAGTCCACGACAAGATCGAGCTCTGGCTGCGAGCGGGCGTGCAGCAGGTGTGGGTCGTGTGGCCCTCCACACGCACCGTCGAAGTTCACACCGAGGCGGAAATCACCCGCCTGAAGGGGCGGGACGAGCTGACCGCCGGAGCGTTGATTCCCGACTTTCGCTGCGCCGTGGCGGATCTGTTTCCGCAGGTCTAGTGCCTTGTCAGGACTCAGAATGGGGGTTGAAGTTCAGGCTTTCGCCTGTCTTTGGTCTGGCAGCACCCGATCGCCGAACGCGGCAGAGGCAGCCTAAAGCCTGGACTCCAACGGTCGAGCTACTTGAGCAAACTCCGGTCCAGCACGAACCGCGCGGGGTGGCACACGTTGCTGGTCCCACGCGCTATTCCTTTCACCGCGACCGATGGCTACGATCAAATGCAGCCGCAGTCGCTGGCCATTCACTCCACGGAGTTGATCGATCATGAACTCATGGGCTTCTCTACTGGTTCTGATGTCGGGCGTGTTGATCTTTGTGGGTGCCTGCTATCTGGTGTTCCACAAACGCCGACCGGCGGTCCTGTCTGCGTATTTAGTGTTGTTGCCGCTGCCCGTGATGATCAGTCTCTGCGATTGGATGTTCGGTATGTACAGATCCTTCTCGGCGATTGCGGCTATGCCGAATCTGCCCGTAACTACTGCGGAAGTCGCCGCTGCCATGGCGGATTCGCTGCTCGGCCTGCTCTTCGCAATACTCGTCTCGGCCCCGACATATGTCGTGCTGGCGATCGGCTTGCTGCTTCGCACACTGCGATCGACCGACTCGCCGAGTCCCGCTGCACTCCGCCCCGAGCGTCCGGTGCCGGTGCCGAGTCTGGCTGGTCCCACTCCAGCGACCCGATAGTGCTGCGTCAACACGTGTGATTGAAGAATTCGCCACCATCGGGAGGGCGAGGCTCCTGCCGAACCGCTACCGCGAGAAAACGCAGGGTAGCACCGGTTGGCTCGCTTTGGAGCCTACCGGTGTGCCTTGACGCAAGAGGTATGATCGCGAGCCACCTCTGTGGTAACCTCCTGCTTCCTTCGTCACCCAGGTAGCCCAAAGCGGCAACATGGGCCACCCCGCGACGGCATTCATCGTGAAAAGAACTCTATTCCCACAGGGATGGACAACTTATCAATTGTCGTCATTATCGGGAGATTGAATCCCAGAGCGAGTACGTTGGTGTGTATGCCAACGTAAATGTTGATGTCGTAACCACTCTTTAGAAACTGAGAAAATTGTGGCTCGCATGCTCTGATGAAATCTTCCGCCCATGAAAGCGGTACATTCGGACGGCTTGGGTAGTCAACGCGATGAGTGATGCACCAGTAGCCTGCCGATTTGCAATCGCCATGCGGTATTTTCGATTCCCCAGGCTTCTGAGAAAACTCTGGTACAGTGTTCAGCATAGCCGAAATCTCATCAGGATTTAGCTGCGGATGGCAAAGTCTAATGCTGGCGGAAGACCACCAATGCGGTTGTTCTATGATCGTTGTCATTTACAACAGTTCCCACATCCTGCCGAGCCGCCAGTGGACATCCTCTCTGGCTCGCCCGTGGTATCCGCGGCGTCTTCACCCCGAGCGGAGATGATCCGTTGGGGATCATCCACAACGTTCATGTTCGTCGGATCCAGAACTGACAGGCATCGGGGAGTTGTCGCTGGGACAGAATAGGCAGTCTTCGCGGGCAGGCGCATCGGTGGGCTGGGCGGGCGAGGTTCTCGGCGAACGACCAAGCGGTCTCCGAGGGCGTCGCGTTCTCTCGCGTCGCGTCCGATGGCCGCAACATCGTAATTGAACTGCGCGGCGAGCTGTTCGCGAATCATTCGAATTTCGGCCACCACAGGATCAGTAGGCATCGTCGATCTCCAAGATTTCTTGCGGAGTACAGATCACGGGAGGCTCACAGCCCAATTCGCGACAGACCGACGCAATCCGTTTTTGGAGTGCCGGATTGGCGATGTGTTTGCAATTCCACGTCAGCATCAATTCTACGCCATGCACTGCAGCGACGGAAATGTGATACGCATCGATGACCGCTTTGGGAGGCAGTGGGACTTTGCGGACCAGTGCGTCCGCGAGTGCTTGGGCGGCCTCACTCACTTCCAACAGTGGAATCCCGTCGAGAAAGACAAGCCGCTCCTGCGCCGCGACCGGATCGCCCCTCGAACATTCATCGATCACATAGCGGGACACGAACAACTCGTACTGCTGGCGCTGATTGTCCCACCAATCACGAGTGATTTGTTGATTGGCCGCCATCCGCAGGACACCGCTCAATCGCATAGCAAAGCAACCGATGATGCTGGTTTCGAGATAGACCGACGGTATTGGAACATCGTTCATGTTCGTCTCCGCGCTGCCTGTGTCTGCGAAGGTGTGGGATACGACTCAAGAATACCCGCCCGCCACCACCGGGAGAAAGACCACGCTTCGCGGACTCGAAGTCGTGGTCCGTCATTTCAACAAACTCCGATCGAGTACGAACCGCGCCCGCTCGAAGTACGGTTGCCAGGTGATCTCCGGCTTCCCGTCGCGGAGGCAGTCGCGGAGCTTGGCCAGCGTGTTGAGGGCCATGTGGGGGCAGCGGTTGCAGGCACAGGTCTCGCCGGTGTCGGTCATGATCCCCGGCACCGGGATGTACTCGTGCCAGGGGGCAATCTTCTGCAGCGGGTGGATCATGTTCGCTTCGGTGGCGACCAGGAACTTCGTCGGCTCCTTGCGGGCGAAGACGTACTGCCGCATCTTTTCGGTGCCACCCACGACATCGGAGACCTCTAAGATATTCGGCGGGCATTCGGGGTGAGCGATCACGATGCAACCGGGGTTGTGCTTCTTGGCCCGGAGCAGATCTTGAATGCTGAACACCTCATGCACCATGCACGAGCCGGGCCAGAGGATCATCGGGCGACCCGTGACCTCCGTGATGTACCGCCCCAGGTGCTGGTCCGGCACGAACAGGATCTCCTTGTGCTTGTCGACCTTGGTCTCGATGATCTCGCGGGCGTTCCCGCTGGTCACGATCCAGTCGCACAGGGCCTTCACCGCAGCTGTGGTGTTGATGTAGGCCACGGTCTCGAACTCGCGGCCCTGGGCTCGCAGGGTCTTCTGGTAAGCGTCGAGCCGATCGGCGGGGCAGCTGTCGGCCAGTGAGCAACCGGCGTTGAGGTCAGGCAGCAGCACCCGCTTTTCGGGGTTCATGATCTTGGCCGATTCGGCCATGAAGTGAACGCCCGCAAAGACGATGGTCTGGGTCGTCACCTGGGTCGCATCGCGGGCCAGCTTCAGACTGTCGCCGGTGAAGTCGGCGATGTCCTGGATGTCGCCGTCCACGTAGAAGTGGGCCAGGATCGTCGCGTCGTGCTGCTTCTTGAGCTGGTCGATTTCTTCGATCAGATCGAGCGGATCCTCGGTCGACTCCTGGGGAGTGAACGGACTGGAGAGGACCGGAAGTTCAGTGAAGGGAGGCATGGATCAGCCCTGGGTATCGAGACCCGTCATGGAGCAAGGCACCCGAACACCCACTGCCCGAACGCCGTATCTTCATCTTATCGGTTCCTGCCAAGTCGAGGCAGTCATTTCTCGGAAGTCTCAGCGTTCTGCGCTCTGCATGGAAAGCCCAGGGGTGGCAACCCCTGGGCTTTGGCGGAGATATCCCGAACTACCGCACCACGCTTGGCGAATCGAGGACGCTGACCCGCGTCGGCCCCTGCGGACTTTGCGTCAGCGACACCAGGCACCCTTCCGACTGACCCGGCGAGCCTGCGTAGTGGAACTGCACGAAGCGGTTCCCGTTGGCCAGTTGGCGAACCATCTTCAGGTCGCGACGGGTGATCTCGCCTGCTTCCGGATGCAACTCCCTCAGCTTGCGAGTCGCAGCTTCCGCTTGGAGGTCGGCGATCGCGCCGCCTCCGAGGAGGGCCACAGCGGCGATGTTTTGCAGGCGGGCCTGGGCGGTGGCGAGGTTCTGGACCTCGGTGACATCAGGGAACCGCGTGGTGAGGATCGACACCGCCGGACAGGCGACCGAGTGCCACTGGTTCCCCACGAGCAGACCGACCTCGGTCCGGGCGGCCCCCTCGATGTCGGCGGTCAGTTGTTGCTGCTCACTGGCGGCTTCCAGGGACTCGCGAATGCCTTCGGTGGACAGGGACGGAACCCGACAGTCCCCGGCCAGCAGTTGGTACAACTCGTGCATCTCGTCGGCGGTGAGTCGGTCGGTCCGCGAGATTGGCTCTGGATCCTGGCGTGTGCCTTTCCGTTCGACGGCCTGGACCCGGCCATTCGACCAGACCTCAACGACCGGCGTGCGGGTGCCGTCCGGTTCGAGGAAGGCCAGCGAGGCCACCCGGACCGGCACCGGGGCCTTCGGTTCGACGGCCTGGGCGGACGCGACGGCCAGCAGGCACAGGCCGAGAATTGCAAAACGGATGCGTCCGTCCATGGAGGCTCTCGTGGAAGAGTTTGTGCGAGCGAGTTTTCGGGGTGGGTGCGTGGCCGCTCGGGAGGGCGAGGCCAATTCGGTAAACCGGTTTGTGATGTCGCCGTTGGGCGCGTCTCCGATCGTAGCTCATGTCGCTCCGCGACTGAGATTCCTTTCGCCAGACACCTTTCGATCACGGGGGAACCTCGATGAGTGGATCCCCCGCCGTGCGGAATGTGAGTCGCGGAGCGACATCGCCTACGTCGTCGATGTCTCCGAAATCGATGGGGTGCCCCATGTTCTCGGGCCATCTCCGAAATCACTCTTGAGTAGTCATCGGCAACCGCAGACACTGCGATTGGCGAAATCTGCCCCGAGCGAAGACGCAGAGGGTATCCGATTTGCCCCGAACGCCTCAACCTGAATGTGCGGCATGCCCCAACCCTCTCACTCCGACCGCCTCCCCAGCTTCTGGGTCGCCTGGACTGTCGTGCTGTTACTGATCGTGGGGTTCGAGGCGGCTCGCTGGGCCAACCCCGAAACGCGGACCGAGGCCCTCACCACGTGGCTCTGCGGACCCGAGGCCGATTGGTTGCCGTTTCTCCCGATCTTCTTGGCCGGGCTCGTGTTCTGGAAGTCGGGAGTCGGGAGTCGGGGGTCCGAGAAGCCGGTGGACGCTCAACGCTCAACGCTCAACCCTCAACGCTCCCCCTCTCCCCCTCCTCCCCTCCTCCCCGACGCTCTCATCTCGCTCACCCTCGGACTACTCGCCGTCGCCATCGCCGCCCGGACCGGCTGGACGATGCAAGACCTCCCCCCCGCATATCACGACGAATTCAGCTACCTGTTTCAGACGCTGACATTCCTGGAGGGGCGAACCTCGTTCCCGAGCTTCGAGCCGATGCCGGAACTCTTCAATCAGATGCACGTCCTGAACGAGGGGCGCTTCGCGAGTCGTTATTTCCCCGGGGCCGGGGCGTGGTTTGCCGAGTTTCACGGAGTCGGCTCGATCTGGGGACTCTGGATCGCTCACGGGATCGTGACGACCGGGGCGTCGATTGTGGCAGGCCAGATCGCCGGTCGGACGGCCCGCGTGATTGCCGGTTTGGCGACGGTGTTCAGTCCCGGGCTCTGCCTGTTCAGTCAGTTGTATCTGGCCCATCTCCCGACGCTCGTGGGGCTGACGCTCTTTCTGGTTTGGATGTTGCGACTGAGAAGTCTCTGCGAGTCCGGGGACTTGACGTGTCCGACTCAAGTCCCGGTAGCGTGGGCTTTAGCCCACGCGGGAGCGTTGTCTTCCCAGAAGCGTGGGCTAAAGCCCACGCTACTTCGACTCTTGTCGGTCTCGTCTTACTTGTCATGCGTCGTGCAAACCCGCTGGCCTCGGTTGGAACTCTACGGCTCCTCATTCCTGGCAGGCTGCGGACTCTCCTTCGCCATGCTCTGCCGTCCGATGACAGCTGCGGGAGTCGGTCTGCCGTTTGGGATCTGGCTGTTCTACTGGGCATTTGGGAGTCGGGAGTCGGGAGTCGGGAGTCGGGAGTGTGATGAATCACCCAGAACAGTTTTCGCATTCGCCTCGCTTCTTCGGTGTCGAACCGCAGGAGA
>JAYWFM010000369.1:0-8615 GCA_043778825.1 Planctomycetota bacterium
TGCCTGGGACTGGCTGGGGTTCCTGACGTGGTTCCGGCCGCTGGATGCCAGCCAGACAATCGGACCCCCGCGTCGGCACAACCCGGAGCAGCCCCACGGGCCGGACAACACCTACTTTGAAATGCACCCCATTCGCACTGGCCACATTGCGGTGATTGCGGAGATGGCAGGCATGTCAGTGGAGGAGGCCACGAGTTGGGCGGGGACTGTGACCCGGCAAGCGGTGGAGCAGCGGGCCAACATTCTGCGAAGCAAGAAAGCGGGTGGGGTATGAGTGAAAAGCGCCTTCGCACGCACCTCGATGTATCTGAGACAAGCAAGTGCATGCACTGCGCAAGGAAGGATTATCCGATGGTAGTCCTCAAGGATGAGGTGTGGCTGGCCATTGCCAACAAGCGGGATTATCTATGCTTTGAGTGCATGGAACTGCGGCTAGGCCGGGATGTGGCCCCTGATGATTTGAAGCCATGCTCGCTCACAGAGACCATGAGGCTGGGGTACGTTATCTACAGTCGGGCAAACATGCAGCCGTAGAGCGATTGCGATGTGCAACAGAACGGCTCAGGGATTCGCTGGAGCACGGCAATGACCACTGATCCGATCCAATGGGAATGTGGATGTGGCATGGCACTGGAAGCCACACTCCGAAATGTTGTGGTCTGCCCCCTGTGCCTCAAGCGGATGGTGAAAGCCAGCGACATAGATGCCTTGATGCGCGGATTGGATGGCCGCAGACGGGTCCGGGAAGCCTACGATGGCAATGTGTTTGAGAGGGCAGCCAGGAGAAATTGCGAGGATTTCGATTCCAACGACCAGTCCAATCGTGTAGAGTGATCGTTGTCGGCCTAATCACCCGACACCACCGCACACCATCAGTCCTATCTGACTGAACTCGAAGCAATACACCCCCTTTGATCGGGGGGTCAATGGCCCCACTGAATCAGGATAGTGGTTCAGTGGGGTCGCTGCATTCACGGATGTGCAAGTTGTCAGACTACCAGCAGGCATTCATTGTGCGATTTCCAGCGAGCGTGTGTGCTTTGTGCCGCAATGGGGATATGGACTGGAATGATGCCGCATTGCTGATGGAAATAGTCGCAATGGCACATGATGAGGGGTACTGCTATGCCAGTAATGGGCACTTTGTGCGCGGCAGGATCACTGTGTGGTCAGTCAAACGCCGCATAGCACGCTTGATCGCAGACGGGTGGATCAAGACCAACAACGGCACCTGTACTGGGCGCAAGTTGTACCCGAATAAGGAGCGGCTCGGATCGGACCCCATACCACTAAGACGCCCCGAAGTTCGGAGCAAAAGCGCCCCGAGCGAAACTGCTGCGGATACAGCAGAGGTGTCTGACTTCGGAGCAAAAGCGCCCCGAACTTCGGAGCAAAAGCGCCCCACATAACAAGAGAAGGGGAAGGGGAGGAAGGAAAGAAGCCAAAACCAACCCAACCAATGGCCGCCGCATCCGCGTCGGCTGGTGTGGGTGCTGAAGATTCAGATTGGTGTCCAGAGGAAACAGAAGCCGCTGTCGAAGAAGAAGCCGCTGTCGAAGAAGAAACCCATGAACCGGACTGGGGAGAGATTGGAGATACTGAAACCGCTGTCGAAGAAGATTCAGAGTGGGAGGAGGTGGGGGAGTCTGAAAGAGAAGACTGGTTCACAGAAACCCCAGTAGGCACTGCTGAAGAAACTGCTGTTTCTGAAAAAACCGAAGCGGAGTACAGAGCAGGACTCGCTGCCAGAAGCGCAGCGCGTTTGCAGGCAGCAATGGATCAACAAGAAGAGCGCAGCATCGAAGGACAAACCACTGCGCGCCCTCGACGCGGAGAACTCTCACCGGCTATGCTGGCGTTTCAAGCCAAGTACCACAACGCTGACATACCCGATGAATGCCGGGACGGAACCCCGCCACTAAGGCCAGCACAGCCCACAGAGGAACCCAAGATGGACTCAGGAAAGGCTGTCAAAAAAACCGCTGCCCTGAAAGCATCTCCTGCCCCACAAGCACCATCAGACCCGCTGGCTGCCATCAGGCCCGGTAAGAAGTACAAGCCGACGCAGGAAGCCATCAACGCTGCCAAATCGCTGTGGGCTGCTGTGGAAGCCAACCGAACTGCGATATCGGATCGTAGACTGCCGAAAGTCCTGTCCACTGCCGAATCGACGGATTCTTTCGAGAAGCTCACCCGGATCGGCATTCCTAATGCGAAGGAAGGTGTACCAGTTTCAGAGTGGCAACCCGTGCTGCGCTGGCACTGTGCGAACCTGGCTGGGAAGTTTCAGCCTCATGTGTTCTGCGGAACCAGTTTCCGGGAACACTACCCCCGACTTCTGTCGGCGTACACCAAGGTCACCGGGAAAACGGCTGACACCGCCAAAGCCCCCCAGATCGACGAGAACGCCACGGAGACGCTGGACATGCTAGGGCAGTATGAGTGGCCGCTGAAGGCCCAGAGGGCACTACCGGGGCTTGTACAGCAATCATGGGACCACTACTGGCCGATTCGCGAGGCGATGGATGCCATGATCGCAGCCAAGGACCAGCCCGGCGCAAACGCAGTGGTGAAGTTGGATGCCATGCTGATCGGGGCGCTGGATCGGGAAAACAGGTTGACGCCTGACAGGTGGTGGACTTGGATTGCTGAAACGAAACTGTATGCTGCGTGGAATGGCCATAATGTCAGCACGTTCGTGTTGTCGCTGGTCAGTGACGATCTGTACACATACTGGAAGCCTGCATTCCAGGCGTGGTGTGGGAATCAGCGCAGCCTGCCAGAATTTCTGGGGCGGTTACAGGCGAAAGTGGATGAATTGTCCGAATCTAAGTGTGATGTCGTAGAACCCGAAGAGGAACGGCGGGCATGAGTCGACCAGCAATGGATGATGCAGAGGACACTACCGGCACACGCGGGCCTCGCAAGCTGCCAAATACGGCCACGGATGCACGTCCCGGCCCGGACAAGGTCGCGGTCATGCGGCAACGGCACTCGGATGGTGTGCAGCTCCACCACCCGGATGACAGGAAAATGGATTCTGAGGACGAGCGGCCCTCTTTTCACACTGGGCGGTGGTTCCTGGGTGACGGTGTTGTGGCGGACTACTCGGGATGTGACGTGGGAGGGGATTTCGAATGAGTGGATCAAGGCAGACGAGTGATACATCGCGACTGAAGTGGCTGTTGACACCAACCGATTAGAGTGATAAAGTGCTGTCATGTGGAAACGAGTCGACTGGCTGGCCAAGCAACATGGCGTCACACGCATCACAATCGGAAACTGGATCAGGGATGGAAAATACCCTCGCGTCCAGCGAACAAAAGGCGGCCACTACCGTGTTTGGGTTGAAGAATCCACTGAGACAATCGGCTACGTTCGAGTCTCGTCCAGAAAACAAGAATCTTCTCTCGCAACACAACGAGAACTCATCCACCAAAACTACCCCGGAATCCACATCGTCTCGGATGTTGGTTCTGGATTTAACTTCCGACGTGCCGGGTTCCGGTCCCTACTGGAACGATGCCTGCGAGGAATTGCAATCTGTGTTGTGGTCTCCACAGGTGACAGACTTACAAGGTCTGGATTCCACTTCATCAGATGGGCCATCGAACTGCACGGCGGCTCCGTTGTCGAACTGGAAGAAAGTAGCGACAAACCCGAATTCGACGCTGCCGATCTTGTGCGTTTCATCACCTGTTTCATTGCCAGTTACCACGGCAAACGCAGCGCTCGTCGCAAGAAAGATCAGGGTGTTTCCGGAAAACGAAACCCAGTGGAATAGCCTCTGCGGATTGCACCGGACGGCTTACAACATGGCCGTTGCCGCGATCAACTCGGGTCGACCGGACCAGACCGTTCTACGGCGAGAGATTCGTGAAGAGTTGCGGCAGCGGTGGTCCACGTACACGGGCGCGTGTTTCGTTTCCACGGTCTCTGACGAAGCAGTCAACAATGCGTTCGCAACTCTCAAAAAGTGCATGAAGCGGTGGAAAGAGGGCCAGAAGTCTCGGTTACAGTTCCGTTCTAAGCGGGATGTCTCACAAGGATTCTATGTCCAGAAGTGTTCCAGTGGCGGGCAGTTGTTGCCTCGCATACTTGGAAAGACAGCAATGAGTGAAGCAGCCCCGGAAGTGGTTGCTGGGCAGTTGATTCGCGTCACACGGATTCGTGGTCGCTACTTTGCCACCTATCGTCGCACAGCGGCGTTTAGCGAAAACCAAGCGGGTGGCAAAGTAGTGGCCCTTGATCCGGGTGTGCGTACATTCGTGACTTCATTTTCCAATCAGGAGGTGTGCAAGTTTGGTGATGGTCTTCACAGCATCATCAATGATTTGTCGAATCGCATTGACGGTCTAAGCTCAATTCGGGATCGGATCGTTGGTGAGTGTCCTTGGATGCAACAGCGTCGCAGGAACCTACAACGCTCTATCTGGAAGGCGTCTAACCGGATCGCTGATTTGGTGGACGATCTACACCGCAGGGCGGCTTACGATCTTGTGACACGTTACGACGTGATTCTCTTGCCGATGTTTGAGACTTCCCAGATGGTCGCAAAGCCGAGTCGTAAGATTCGACGCAAGACGGTTCGGGTCATGCAGCGGCTCCGCTTCTTCGCCTTTGGTGAGCATCTCTCGTGGATGTGCCGCAAGTACGGGAAGACGTTATTGCGTGTGAATGAGTCCTACACGTCCAAGACCGATAGCCGGTCGGGTGAGGTCAAACAGATCGGTGGGGCCAAGACGATCAATGGCTTTGATCGGGACACAAACGGTGCGCGGGGCATCTTGCTTCGCGCACTTTCAAGGGCAACTTGAGCCTTAAACACAAGTCAATTCGATCATCTCTGATCGTTTTGTCCGTTTTCAATCAAGTGCTATGCCGTTGCCAGTGAGTGGGTTTCCAGCGTACCAGCCATCCAAGAAGAAACGGAGTTCGCCTTGAAGACAGAGGACAGGAGCGGCATTGCCGAGCGCACGATTCTCACGGCTATGTTGTGCGATAAGCATGTCTGTGCTCGCTTATCGCAGGCGTGGTGCGCTGAGGGATTGTTCCGTTCGCGATACGCAAACCTAATCGGGAACTGGTGCGTATCGCATTTTTCCAAATACGGCGAGGCGATGGGTGCCAAGAGTGAGGCCCGGTTTGCTGAATTCAGTAAGCTATCGCAGGATGCCGAGACGGTAAAGCTGGTTGAATCGCTGCTGGCCGGACTTTCTGTCGATTGGGTGGCCGCTGGCGAGATCAACCCTGAGTACGTGCTGGACATTGCGCAGAAGCACATCGATGACGTGGCACTGGAGCGCGCCCTGTCTGCCGCACAGGCCGCTAGGGCACGCGGAGACACAGCAGAGGCACGGACCATATTGTCGAAGTTGACTCCATGCCTAGTATCGGGCACTCAGTGGACGGATGCGTTTTTGGATGAGGCTGCGATTGATGCGGCATTTGCGGAAGCGACACACCCACTCATCAAACTCAAAGGCCCGCTGGGTCAGTTGTTCAAGAATGTGTTCTGCCGCGATTCACTCATCGCGTTTCGTGCCATCGCCAAGGCAGGCAAGTCCTTTAATCTCCTGGAGCTAGTGTATAAAGCTGTGCAACAGGGCAACCGCGTGGCCTACTTCTGCCTCGGTGATCTAAGCCAAGCCCAAATCTACCAGCGCCTTGGTCAGCGTGTAACCAAGAAGCCAATGGAGCCGGGTGACTACCAGATACCCACTGGCTTCGATACAGAGTCACCAACACCGTTCCCGATCATGAAAACCATGCACTGGGATACACACTTGACGGCAGATGAGAGTAAAGCCGCCGGTCGTGCGTTCATTCAGGCGGCTGGTGGCAGCAAAGACGATGTGCGATGTAGGTTGTCTGTCCATGCGTCTGGTGAACTGACTGTCACGTCATTGCGTGGGATGTTGCAACAGTGGGCTACGGAAGGGTTTACGGCTGACGTTGTTCTGTTGGACTACGCAGACCTCTTGGGAATGCTACCCAACATGACCGTACGCGAGTCTCTGGAAGCTACGTGGCAACAGTTGCGGGCCATTACACAGGTGTTTCACTGCTGTGGGATCGCGGCTACGCAGTCTGACGCGGATGGTTACGATCAGGATAAGCTCGGTATGGGCAACTTCAATGGGACACGCACATCGAATGATGCTGTGAGTGCCATGTACGGCATCAGCGCAAGTGACGAAGAGGCTGCAATGGGATTGCAGCGCATTTACAACATCGCCAATCGCAACAACCCAGACAAGCGCGTCGTGGTCACTGCGGGCAGTCGCAGTGTGGCGTGCCCCCTGATGTACTCCATGTTCGCGGCGGATGCGCCGGAAGGCAAAGAAGTGAAGTCGAAGCCCAAGAGAAAGGCCAAGAAATCATGAGTGTGGATCAAGTTGTACCCGATGCTAGTGGGGACGGTACTGTGTCAACAGGCACGGAGGTACACCGAAGCGTTTACCATACGAATGAGGAGATTCTGAAGGCCATCATGTCACTGCACTGCCCGGAAGGCTTTGAGTGTGACATGACTTTTGGGAATGGTTTATTCTGGAAGAACATACCACGGCCCCGCCTGTGCTACGACATCACGCCTCTGCACGCAGACGTGGCACAGGCAGACTCTCGCATGCTGCCACTGCCGCAGGCATCATTGCGCAATTGCGTGTTTGACCCGCCATTTTTGACGTATGTGCAAAATGGCCGGGCGCACAATGACAAAGTGGTGATGACCTCGCGGTTTGGCGGCTACTGGCGGTATGACGAATTGGAGGACCACTATCGGGATACGATCAGCGAGGCGTACCGTGTATTGGAGCCTGGCGGGAAGCTCGTATTCAAGTGCCAAGACATCATCCACAACCACAAAATGCACTGCACACACCTGCGGGTGGTGCAGATGGCCGAACTCGAAGGTTTCCGGCTGGCGGACATGTTTGTGCTGGTTGCCAAGAGTCGAATGCCCAGTCCACAAAAAGGGAAGCAACGGCACGCCCGTATCTTCCACAGCTACTTCCTTGTGCTGGAGCGGAACAGCACGGGTCAGCGGAAGGCCAAGAAGTGAGCAGCAATCCACGAAACACGTCTCATCTGCGTAGTGCCATGTTGAAGAGATACAGCGGCGATGGGTACGCCATTCTTTGGGAAGTTGGCAATGCCACGGGTGCCCACTGTCACAGGCATGCTGATGCACTGGTGATGAGTCTTTGGCCCTCGCGCGGATTGACACTTCAGGGGTTCGAACTGAAGTGTTCGCGCACGGACTGGCTCAAGGAATTGAAAGACCCCGAGAAAGCGGATGCCATCGCCAGATATTGCCACGGTTGGAGTGTGGTCGTCACGGATCAGAAGATCATTCAACCCGGTGAGTTGCCGTCGACATGGGGATTGTGGATCCTGGACGCTGCCGGTGAACTGAAGATGGTCAAAATGGCCACAGAAAACCAGCATCAGATTCCACTGGACTGGCGCTTCATGGCAGCGGTGCTGCGACAGGCGGGCAATCACGAAAAGAGCCTGACGCAGGAAGAAAGGCAGATCATTGAGCGGGATGTGCGGAACGAGGAGCAGGCGGAATCACGGATATCGAATGCGGCACTGCTCAAGAAGATTGAGGAGCAGGCCGAGTCAATTCAGCGATTCGAGCGGGAAACAGGTCTGAGCATCAGGGGTCGTTACAACGGGTTGAGCAACGGGCAGGTGGCAATGGCTGTGGGTGCCATCACGAAAGGTGACACAGAGGCCACCAAGCGGTTACAGGAGCTGGAGTACATGGCTGGGAACATCCATCGTATTTTGGGTGAACAGATCGCGGCGGTGATGGCAATGACTGACGCAACGGTTGCGGTGAAGCTGGTCCCTGTGGCACCAGATGCCACCCAAGTGGACGATTCTGGAGATCGCTGGGCCTGATATTTTTCAAAACTGGGTTGCATTTTTGGAAAATTCGGATAGAATGTCCTCACCTATCCGGCTCGGGACCAGAGAGGCGCCGATGGACATATTCGAGATTCCCGCACGGGCATTGCTCCGCAAGCTGCATGCCCGTGACCGATCAAAGTGGACGATTGAGAAACTCACCGAGGCCGTCAACAAACTGGCCGTCACGTTTCCGAAGGCACAACTCTCCGGGGAGCGAGGCACGCTGTTGAACGACATCCGGGCTGCAATCAGCTTGGGTGACAGTGTGGTTGTGTTGGAAGGCAGCCCACCGAAGCCTGTGCGCGAGAAAGGCCCGCGACTGTGCCCCACTGTGCCCTATCGGGCTGGTCAGTTTCTGCACCAGCGGGCATGGAAGAACAAACTGACGGAACAGGACTGGGAGGAGTTTGCGGCTGAGATGGGCTACGACGCAGATCGAATGCTGCAAGCGCGGGCCGCAATGACAGCCGCATTTCACACGATTCGTGGCTGGCTTGCGTAAAAGGAACAGTGATTGTCAATCGAGCCACCCGCGAGGCATGGTGCGGCTGGGCAGGGCATGGCGAGGTAAGGCAAGGCCAGGCTAGGCATGGGACTCAATCTACGTGCCCTCGGCTTGAGGGTTCACGCCTGTGGACGGCTCGACAATCCTGCGCAAGGCAACTTGCAAGGGGCTGAGTCGGTTGAAGCAG
>JAYWFM010000370.1:0-21002 GCA_043778825.1 Planctomycetota bacterium
TGCCGGGACAAAGAGGAACTGGCAGCTGAGGCGAATGTCGATTGCGAGTGGATATTCGCTGCGTGTTACGCCCGAGAGGCCCTGGCCCTGTCGGCTTCATCGCGGAGTGTTAGGGAACTCAGCCCATCGCCGGTGGTCGAGCGCAGCGACACCACCGGACAGCGGCCTCCCCACGCTCGTCTATCCCGCAGGGATTGCAGCCTTCGCATCACGGGACTGGCCAGCGCGGCTGGGACTTCCATCGCAGGTCTACGGCTCAACCGCGTCCACGCGCAGTTCGTTCACCACCGAGCGCACGCCGGGTTCCTGGCGGGTGAAGATTTCGGCCAGTTTGCGGGAGTCTTCGGAGGCGACTGTTCCGGTCAGCGTGGCGATCCCCTCATCCGAGATCGACGTGTCGACGCCTGCCATGTCGCGGTGGCGTTTGAAATGCACGCTGAGTTGGACTTGGGTCGCGGCGAGGTTGGCTTTGGGGAAGGTGAAGGCGATTTTCTGCTGGGGGCGGGCCCGCTTGATGTTGGATCTGCCGGTGTTGCCCTGGTTGCCTTGATTCCCCTGGTTGGTCATCTGGTTGAACTGTGGGGTCAGGCTGGTGGCGTCGCTCTGGGTGGCCAGGCGACTGCCGGCGAAGGCGGTGTTGCTGCGACCAGTGAAGCCTCCTTGGCCGACCTGGGCCCCGACGGAGCCATCGCCGGTGTTGAACACCGGCTGGTTGCCGGTGTTCATCTGGACGTTGCCTCCCGTCCCTCCTCCACCGCCGCCCGCGTTCGTCCCGCCTGTTCCGGTGGTCCCGGTGGTACTCGCAGCTGCTCCCGTGGTCAGGTTCGTGGACTGCGTCGGGGTCACCTGGGTCACGCCGCCCGTGGAACCGGTCGAGCCAGTGGCGGCGCGGGTCTGGGCATGGGCCCCTGTCGCGCAGAGACCAAAGCAGGCCCACACAGCCAGAGTGGAAACTCGAATGGTCATGGTCGCTCCCGGATCGCGAGGCCCGTGCCTCAAACGCTCAACACTCCGCGCGTTCGGGATTGTATCAGATATTTCCACTCCGCAAGATCATTCGGAGTTTCACTCCGCCAAAGGATGTCGACGTATTGCGGGGACGGGAGCGGAGGAATCGGGCGATTCGGCTTCGGAATCGGCAATTTCCGGCACGACATCCGGCGTGTCTTCCGACACCGAGGCCGCCAGCAACGGGTGTGTCGGCTGGAGTTTTCGGCTGGTCACGGTCGCGGGAAGCTCGCGTGGGGGATCGGAGGGGGCTGCCTGATTGGCTTCGTCCGCCGCCTGGCGCAGGGCCTGCAAGTTGTGAGTTTGGCGGGTGGCCTGTTGATGGGTGGCCAGAGAAATCCCCGGCGTCTGGGAGGGAGGCAACCGGGACGCCGACTCGGGGTTTTGAATCAGCTCCGACCAGTCGGCGGTCACGATCCCCTGCCCCGCTGACATCGTCGACTCATTCGAGACGGTCACGACCTGCTTATCCTCCGACTTCATCGGGGGGGCGGTGCCCGGAAGGTCGACGGTGGCAGTCTTGGAGTAGATCGGCAAGCCCCCGTCCGGAGTGAAGCTGACTCGGACGGAGCAGGTCGTCTGGTTCTGCCCCTTGCGGGTGTAGGGCACGAAGATCTGGTACGACGTTCCCAGATTGGAAGGCCGCAACAGGGCATTCCAGGCCGCAGCCGGGAAGTCAAACTGGTGGAGGGGCAAGGCCGGGTCGCCGTTGACGCCCTCGTCATCGAAGACATAGATGCGGACATCGCCGTTCACTTTGACCGGAGCCTTGCGACCGGCGGCGAAGAACAAGACTTGGCCCGCAAATCCCCGGCAGGGATGATTGTCGAGTCCGCGCCCCTCCGCAGCTTCCCAGATGCAGAGGATCTCCCCCACCGGATGCTTGGCATCGGCTTCGACGACCTTCGGACCGAAGAGCTGGAGCGAGCTGCACCCCGAGGCGAAGAGCAGCGAGAGGCCGAGCCAGGCGAGGAGAGGAGTGCGGAGCATGGGGGGAAGCCTAGGGCCAGAGGCTGTGAACGGGGTTGGCAACGAACGCCCAGGGGTTGCAACCCTTGGGCTTTTCTGGACTGATGACTGACAACTGAAAACTTCTCTTCACCGGGTGGCTTTGGAACTCTTCTTGAAGAGGTTCCGCGGCTTGACGATGGGCTTGCGGGTGGTCGTCACGACAGCCTCGCCGTGCATCTGCTGAATCGATTGGGACGACGAATCCTCGAAGATCGGGGCGGGGGCGAGTGTGGGATCGAGGAGGGGAGTGGGCTCGGCTTCCGGAGTCATAGGGAGCGGCTGCATGGTGGCCTCCCAGGTGGGTGGCTCCTCGAAGCCCGTGGCTTCACCCGGCACGGCGAAGAGCGGTCCGTGGATCAGTTCGGCCTCGTCCTCGAAGAAGTGAATCCGCTGGGCTTCGATCTGCTTGATGTGCTCCGCATCCTGGTCGCAACGGATCACGCGGGGGGTCAGAAAGATCAACAGCTCGGTGCGGCGATGGGCGTGCGAGTCATACCGGAAGGCTTGGCCCACGAGGGGGATGTCTCCCAGCCAGGGCACCTTCCGCTCAATCGTCTCCTCGGAGTTCGTGATCATTCCTCCCAGGACGATGGTCTGAGCATCGGGCACCTTGACCGTCGTGCTGGCGGTCGTGATGTCCTTGATCGGCGAGGTCACATCCCGCCCGTTGGCATCGGTGAGAATGGTGATTCCGGCCCCGGTGTACTGGCTCTTTTCCGCAGCCACTTCCATCACGACCTGCCCCTCCTGGCTGATGCGGGGAGTCACGGTCAGGATGATCCCCGCGTTGTCGCGAGTGATCGTGGGGATGACGTTTCCGGTGGCCCCGATCGTGGCTCCATCGGTGACGGGGACGACCTGACCGACCTGGATCTTGGCGATCTGGCTGTCGAGGACTGTGACCGACGGACGGCTCAACACGCGGACATTGCGGCGAGCGGCGAGAGCACGAATCAGGACGTTGACTGAGTCGGAACTCGCCGACAACACCAACCCGCCGTAGCCCAGGTCGCCGTTCGTCCGCCCCAAAGCGAAGTTGCTCAACCCTTGAGAACCGACCCGGCCCGGAGTGACCGAAGTGTTATTCCCCAGCGGCAGGTTGTTGAACGGAAAGCCCGGAGTCGCCGACTGCGAAATGATCGTGTTGGTGGTCGTCTGCACCCCGTTCGGTGCGGTGTTGGTCACGGGGATGGTCAGAATGTTGTCGATCACGCTGCGGTCAAACAGCAGCGAGTCCTGGAACCCGAGTTCGACCCCAAACTCGTCGTTGTCCTCCAGCGTGACTTCCACCAGCAGGGCCTGGATCGACACCTGCGACGGCTCGCGATCCAACTGGCTGGTCAGGTCCAGAATCGAGTCAAAATAACGTGGGGTCGCACTGATAATGAGACTGTTGCTGAGCGGCTCGGGAGTGACAATCACTTCCTGATCGAGCAATTGCGAACTGCTGGTCCGAGTGGGATCGATCTGGGCCAGATCGCGCTGCGATTGCAGGAACTGGTTGAGCGAGGCCGCGATGTCCGTGGCCGGATTGTTCCGCAGCTTCACGACCGAGGTCTTGCGATTTCGGGCATCGTTGTCATCCAGCCGGAACAGCACGGCTTCGACAATCCGCAGGGCGTCCCCCCCGCCCATGGCGATCACGCTATTGGTCCGCCCGTCGGTCGAGAACTTCATGGGAACCAGGTTGCTCCCGGCGTCGGTCGCCCCGGCGAGTTGGATGCCGATGGCACCCTGCTGGGTGTTGGCGGTCTCGGTGAACAGGGCGGTGAGCAGTGTCACGGCATCGGCGGCGTCGGCGTTCTTGAGCTGGAAGACCTTGATCTCCGACACCGCCGTACTCGACTGGTCGAGGACGCGGACCAGTTCCTCCATCAGGATCATGCTCTGCTTGGGAGCCGTCAGCATGATGCTGTTCGTGCGGGGATCGGCGTTCACGCGGACATCGGTGAGCAGGCCCGAGCGAATCAACTCCTGGGCACTCTTGTCATGCGACAAGAACTCGATCACCACCGATTTCGTCTCGCGCAGCTGCTGGCTGTTCTGGCCGCCTGCCCCGCCACCCGCGGTCCCCGTGGTGGTCTGGCCGGTGAGGATGCTCGACAGGGCACCTTGCAGGAAGGTGGCCAGCTCTTCGGCGTTGGCGCTCTTGAGCTTGATGATCTTGGCCTGGACCGCGGAACCGGCTTCGTCGCGGTCGATCTTCTTGAGGACGGTGCGGACCTCCTCCATGTCGCGCGGCGTGGCCTGGATAATGACCGAGTTGGTGCGGGTGTCCGCCGAGATGCGGATGCGGGCCGAGAGGCCGGGCCGCGCGGTCGCGTCAGTCGGGTAGAAGTCTTCGATCATCGTCACGACCTGTGAGGCGATCGCGTATTCGAGGGGGAACACCTCGACCTGATGCTGGGGGTCGACTTCCTTGTCGAGTTCCTCAGTGAGCAGCAGGACCGACTCCAGGGCGTTCGCGGGAGCGATGATCAACACCGCGTTCGGAGTGACGACCGGGATCACGGCGATCTGGGCCTCGCTCTTCTGGGCGGTCGTGCCCCGCAGCGTGGTCATCCGCTCGTAGACCGTCGTCAGCAGGGTGGACAGCGACTGGGAATCGACATGCTCCAGTCGGCGGAGGTGGATCTCCGGCGTGCTGCCCTCGGCCATCTGCTCGATCGCGCGGATGACCCGCATGACCGCTTCGACATCCTTCTCGTTGCCGCGCAGGATCAGCAGATCCAGGTCGGGCATCGATTCGAGCGAGACATCGCCCTTGAGAGTGTCGAGGAGGGCCGGCAGCGTGTCCTGTGGGGACTTGCCGTCCGGCCCTGCCTCGCTCATCGCCCCCGGTTGAGGCCCTTCGGCCTCCGTCGTGGACTTGCTTTCTCGGTTGAACAATTCTTCGGCGGTCACGACTTCGGGGGCCTCTGCGGCGGGCTCCCGCTCCACTTGGGCGACCCCCGGACCGCGACGCTTCGGGGCTTTGATTCCGGCCCCCTGCTTCTCTGTGACCAGATCGGACAACTGCGGCTGGAGTTTTTCGGCCACGGCAGCTGCGCTTCCGGCGACGAGTTCCTGCTTCTGGCCCTTGGCGGTCGGGGCCTTGTCGAGCATGCGGATCAGGCTCTCCAGATTGGCGACCCGGTCTTCGCTGGCGGTGAGGATCAGCTCGTTGCGGTCGGCGTCGATCTCGACGGTGAAGTGCGGCTGAAGCGGATGGCCGGAGTTCTTGGCTGAGGCGTGCGAGACGATGAACGCGGGGAGGTCGTGCGGCCCGACATCGGCCAGTTGAGACCGATTTCCGAAGGCGGCGTGAATCTGCTTGGCGATGTCGGCCGCCCGGCGCTTGGTGGGCTTGATGGTGACGGAGGTGATCGCCCCGGAGGTCTCGGGTTCCGCTTCAGGGGAGCTGACCTTGGGGCGAGCGGGAGGCGACGGATCTTCGTCGACATGCTGGACCTGCACGACGCGCTTGTCGTGAGAATTGCGGGCGGGACGGATGGTCGTGGCGCGGGAGCTGGACGGGCGCGTCTTAGCCTGCTCTTCGTGCTGGACAATGCGTGTGTCGTTCGACAGTGCTTCCGCTTCGGAATCGTTCAGCAGTGGGGGCTCCCCCACGACGGGAGCACGACGCTCGCCGATGACGGGGCGTTCGTAATCGACATGGGATTGCTGGACCTCGATCACCGTGAGGTACTGTCCCTTTTCCAGGATGCGATAACCGAGCTTCTCCAGATCGCGATTGAGAATCCGCACCGCTTCGGTCCGTGTGTGCTTGTGCCAGTCCTGTCGGCTGAAACGGCCCGATGGGGCGTCGTGCATGACCAGTGTGGAGTGGGTTCCGTCGGCTAAATTTTGCAGTACCTTCGTCCACGGGGTGGACATGTGGTTCAGATGCACCAGGCTCTCGGGGGTGCTGGGACGCGGACCCGACTGTTTCGCATCGGAGACTTCTTCCTCGTCTGAAGGCGGCGCAGCGAGTGCGCTCCATTCGAAAGCCGGGGCCAGCAGGGCGGCTGCAAGAGCGCCCGCCAAGGACCACGCATGGCGACGAACGAAATGGGGGCGACCTGACATGAAGTGGGCAGCTTTCCGGAGTGAGGGTGGGAGGTTTCCGCGCCTCGCACTGGTGCCGTTCCGCTTGAATCGATCCAGCCGGTTGCCCCCCGAAGCTGGATCATTCGCGCACAAAGGCACACTCAACCGGAGTTATCGGCAAACTCGCTCCAGCTTGTGCAGCTTTTCAGAAAATGTGAGGAGTAGAAGATGACCAACGTGTCCGACAGGAGTCACACCACTGGGACAACACATTACGCGACCTCGTTCCCAAGCTCCGCTTGGGAACGCATATCCCCGAAGCTCCGCTTCGCCCGCATACCAGACCCCCTTACTCCCTAGCCAACAGTCCACGAGAGGATCCCGTGATGAGAACCTTCATGGGTGATTCCCCGCTCTTGGAGTGGTTTGGCACGCGGCGAAGCGGAGCTTCGGGGATATTCCGTCCCAAGCAGAGCTTGGGACGGAGTGCAACGTGTTTCCTTGATTTATGTTGCGACGCGATCACGGGATTCGCTCGGCAAGCCGCCCCTGCTCTGCCGTCTCCCAAAATCCCGACGAATTCCTCCAACACCTCTCCCGCGTTCGGCGTATCCCCCCTATAACAGAGGTGTTGAGACCGGCCAGAGACTCCAGTGGAGCCGGACATGAAGATCGATCAGCGGCGAATGATGGCTCCAGACGAGACAACCGTCGACGGGGACGACCGAGCGGGGGATGCCCGGTTGGTCGAAGAGACCCGGCGCGGGAAGCGCGACTCGTTTGGAACATTGGTCAAGCGGTACGAGCGGCGTCTGTTGCGCGTCATTGGGCGCTTCATCCGCGACCCGGATATCGCGGAAGACCTCGCTCAGGAGACGTTCCTCCGCGTCTACGAGCGGATCGGCCAGTTCGATCCTTCGAGGCGGTTTGCTCCGTGGCTGTTCCAGATTGGGGTGAACCTCACGCTGGACTATCACCGGCGGCAGAAGCGGCGGCGGCGAATCTGGTCGTTCTTCTTCACGGACTACGCCGGTGACCGCTCCCCCGATCCAGCCACAGCTGATCCCAAAGTCCAGCAGGAACTGCACGAAGAGATTCGTCATGTGATCGACCAGATCCCAGAACAGTTCCGCACCGTGCTGATTCTGCGAGACCTGGAAGGGTTCTCTTCGAGCGAGATCGCCGCCATCCTCGACCGCAAGGAGGCCACGATCCGCTGGCGACTGGCCGAAGCCCGCAACCGATTCCAGGAAGCCTGGTCGAGACGGAGGATCGTTGAGCGATGAGGGTTGAGGGTTGAGCGTAAAGAACCTCCTCCCCTCCTCCCCTCCGTCGCCGCCGTCGCCGCCGTCGCCCAACCCTCAACCCTCAACCTCCCCTCTCAACGGACCCTGAAATGACCTGCGACGAAGTCCGCCTCGAACTCGCGCTGTGGGTCGGGAACGATCTCGACGATCCCGCGCGCATCGAGGAGCTGCGTCGCCACGTTGCCACCTGCCCCGATTGCCGCTTGCGGTCCAAGTCGCTTCAGTCCTCGATGGTCCTGTTGGGAGCCACCAATCCCGACCCGACGTACGACAACCCGGAGAGTCTCTGGCCCGAGTTGAATGCCCGCATTGAATACCTCGAAAAGACCCCCCAGACGCCCCCGCCGTATGGCTCGTGGACCTTGGCGGTTGTCTGCGGCGCGGGAATCTGCGCCGGAACCTGGGCCTGGCTGAACCGCACGAGCGCCCCCGTCCCGCCTCCAGTCCACACCTCGGCCCCGCCGCCGGTGACTCCGTATCTTCCGAGTCATTCCCCCGGGAATGGCCCCGTGTCGAACCCTTGATTGTGGCACGACGCTCCGCGTCCAGTAACCCGACGCGTAAGCGAGGGCGGACATCTCTCGATGTCCAACGAGAGCTCGACCCCCAGACGCTCTCCCAGACGCTCCAATCTGATATCGAACGCTTCCTGGTAGCCGCCCTCGCTCACGCGTCGGGTTACTGGGCTGAGTCACGCGCTACAACACAGGCCACCGCTTTTGATATGATCGCGGGACTTCAAGCTCCAGCACGCCCCACGATCGAGGTCACTCATGGCGGGATATTTCTTCGGCTGTCCCCATTGCCGGGCCAAGCTCGAGGCCCGTGACGCCAGCCGGGCGGGTCGCACGGTCACCTGTCCGAAATGTAATCAGGCTCTCATCATTCCACCGCCGCCGTTGATGGGGGTGCCGCTGTCTCAGACGGAGGGTCATGCCCGGATCTCGACAGCCGATGACGACGCCACGCAGGTCGTGGTCTCGCACGACCCCGGCTTCAAGCGATCCATGTCACCCGCCAAGGCATTCGGGGACACGAGCGCCCCGCTCCCCGCCCCTAGCCATTCCGGCTACGAAAAGCTCCCCACCGCCGAGGCCCTCCAACAACCAGAAGCCAACACCCTCCCCGCCAGCGACGATGTCGAAGGCTACAGCTTTACCGTCCCCGAGAACGACACGGACGTGACTCCCCCGCCCGCCTTCGTCTTCAAGCCCAAGAAGAAGCGGACCGAGGTCGAGGAGGCTCCGCACCCGTTCGAAGACCCCAAGAACCAACTCGCGGCACTGGTCGCGATCGTCGTCGTCCTCGCTGGCATAAGTATGCTCTGGTCCTGGCTGAAGAGTGGGGACAAGAAGGACAAGAACAAGCCCGTGGAGGTCGCCGCCCCCGAGGTTCCTCCCGCGCCGCCAGCTCCCCCCAATCAGGCTCAGCCGACGGAGGTTCCGAGCCTGCCGGGAGCTGCGCCCGTTCCGGAGGTGCCTACCGCGCCCGCCGATCCGAATCGACTTCCCGGTGCCGCGGAACCGACACCGACCCCCAAACCGGAACCGCCGCCGGAACCCGCCACTGAGCCCGGCACCGTCCCCAACGTCCTGCCCGATGCCGACAGCCCGAGCCAGCCCGGAACACCACCTCGATCGTTGCCGGAGTCAACGCCGAACGTCCTGCCGGGGACTAAACCGTAGTAATAGAGCATTCCACGATTCGGTGTGAGCCCTCGTAGCCTGGCCCCCCAGATCCGGGCGGAACGGACCTGGGGGTCCGTTCTACTGCTAAACCATCACTGGCCGCTCGCCTAACGAGTCTCCATTCATGATGCACGACCCCACTCGGCTGTTGTCCCCATTGATCCTGCGGATCGCGTTTCTCATCGGCATCGGTGTCACCCCGGCTCAGGCCGCCGATCGTCCGAACATCGTGTTCATCCTGGCCGACGATCTCGGCTGGGGGGAACTCGGTTGTTATGGGCAGACGAAGATTCGGACGCCGCATATTGACAAGCTGGCGAGTCAGGGGATGCGGTTCACGAATGCCTATTCGGGGGCTCCGGTCTGTGCGCCGTCGCGCTGTACGTTGATGACCGGACTGCATCTGGGGCACGCGCAGGTGCGGGGCAACAAGCAGGCGACCGGGGCGGACGGCAAGTCGGGTGAGGGGCAGCATCCCCTCGTCGCCGGGACGGTCACGCTGCCTCTGACTCTCCAGGCGGCGGGGTATGTCACCGGGGCGATGGGCAAGTGGGGGCTGGGGCCGGTCGACTCGACGGGGGCTCCGCACCACATGGGGATCGACCACTTCTTTGGCTACAACTGCCAGGCGGTCGCGCACAGCTCCTACCCGCCGCACCTCTGGCGGAACACCGAGAAGGTCATCATCAACACGCCCGCCATCCCCGGCCACAGGAAGCAACCTGAAGGCGAAGTCCGCTACGAGGACTGGGAGGGCCAGCAGTACGCCCCCGCTTTGATGCTGGCCGAAGCCGTCGAGTTCCTCCAGGACCACCGCGACCAGCCGTTCTTCTTGTACCTGCCGTTCATCGAGCCGCATGTCGCGATGCAGCCGCTCCGCCGACTGGTCGAGACCTATCCGCAGGAGTGGGACACGCGGCCCTATCGCGGGCAGTGCGGGTACACGCCCCACCCTCGCCCGCATGCCGGGTATGCGGCGATGATTACGAGCCTCGACGAACATGTCGGGACGATTCTGCGGACGCTCGATGAACTCGATCTGGCGAAGAACACACTGGTGGTTTTCTCGAGCGACAACGGGGCGACACACTTTCATGCGGGCGATGCCGAGTTGGGAGTCGGCGGAGCGGATACGAAGTTCTTCAATAGCACTGCGGGCCTGCGCGATCGCAAGGGGAGCGTCCACGAAGGCGGCATCCGCGTGCCGCTGATTGTCCGCTGGCCCGGTCGAGTGGCCCCTGGATCGAAGAGTGACTACCCGACGTATTTCCCGGACCAGTTCCCCACGCTGTGCGCCGCGACTGGACTCCAGACACCACCGGGGATGGACGGCGTGAGCTTGTTGCCCACGCTGACCGGAACCGGAGAGCAGGCCCCACGCAACCCGCTGGTGTGGGTCTTCCCCGAGTACGGGGGGCAAGTGGCTGTGCGAATGGGCGACATGAAGGCGGTGCGGACGAACCTCAATCGACCGCAGCAGGTCGGGGCGTGGGAGGTGTACGACCTGGGCCAAGACCCGAATGAAGCCACTGACCTCGCCGCTCAGCGCCCCGAGGTGATCCAGGCTGCGGTGGAGATCCTGCGCCGCGAGATGTCCGACAACGCGACGTTTCCGGTGAAGCTTCCGTGAGCGGCTCGGCGCTAGCCGCCGGTTCCCCTCACCGTGGTCCGCACAGAACCGGTGGCGAGCGCTGCGTCATCATTCGAAATTCGGGTGGGAGTACCGCCATTAAACTGCAAGGGACAGGCTCAGGACATCGTCCAAATCAGATTCCAGTTTTCACCCGTGGGAGTTGAACAGAAGGTGACGAAGGCAACGCAGGTCAAGTATAAAGATGCTTCGTTTCCTTCGTTGCCTTCTGTTCAAAATCATTTCGGGAAGTTGTTTCGAGCCAGAATCTCATTGGACATCGCCACTTTTCCAGAGTGGCAGCACTGGAAAAGAATTCTCCGAACCGTGGCGAGAATCAAACGCCAGGGCTGCGACAGTCTTCCCCATTCGCGCTCCCTTTGATTCGCGCGGAAAATAGGATTTCCGCGCGAATCGAAGGGAGCGCGAATGAGGACAGGGACTGGCGTCTCTCGTACCACTGAAGGGACAGCCCTGAGAAAGTGGTGCTGTCCAACTCAAGCCTGAACTCCAACCAGAACCAGTGGTTTCCCCGACGAACCACGGTGAGGGGAACCGGCGGCTAGCGCCGGGCCGCTCACAGAACGGCTACTCGATCTGAATCGCCTGCTGGATGCGTTGGGAGGCTTTCGGGCGCGGGGAGCCGGGGGACTCCGCCTTGGCTTGCAGGATCTTCCCATCCGAACTCAGCCCGCCGGTAATCATCCGCCGCATCGTCGCGAGGAGTTCGATCCGGTCGCGCGGCGTCGTGCCAGTGATCAGCACCATATCATGCACTCGCATCTCCCCATTCTCGCGGGAGATAGCGACCTCGGCTCCCTGTGTTGCATTCCCGAATTGCAGGCGGGCCATGGTGTCGCTGATCCGCATCCCGGTCAGCGGCAAAGTGAGCAACCTCACCGGGTCGACCTTCATCTCGGGGATTTCACTGAGCTGTTCCCAGATCATGGAATTAAAACTTTCGGCGGAGCATTGGCGCACGCGGTCGACATTATTGCCCGCGATCCCGGCGATAAATTCATAGACCGGGATGAGATGTTCGACGTTCGTCTTGAGTGAGGCCGGACGGTTTTCGACCGGCATCAGCACGTCCTCAACTTCCATCCGTCCGGGGGTCGCATGCAGCACGTAGGTCAGTGCCCGCGTGCCTTGACTGACGGTGACCTCGGTCTTGGCTCCCGAGTAGGAGACATTTAAGATCTCGGGCGTGGCGGTCTCGATCTCCGGCATCGGGAGGGACTGTAAGATGTCCGGTCGCACGCGGCTCCAGACCCGCTCATTGAAGTCGCGGGTCGACATCGATTGCAGGCGTTTCACGTCCCGCACGATCAGGGCTTCCGCATACAGCTGCACCATCGTTTCCGCCAGAAAGAGCGAGGTCAGCCGCTTCGCTTCGCGCGACCCATCCTCGACGAGCGTCACCTCGGAGACGAGGGGCACCGCGGTCTTCTCCGGGGTGGCCGACCCGGTGGCGCTCTTCGTATCGAGTGACACGAGAACGGCCCCCTTCTCGGACTTGAGGACGATGTCGAGATGGTCCTTCTGTTGCCGGGCTTCATACGGCTTGGCAAACAACTCGGCCGTCGGCACGGGCACCTGTGCGAGGTCGGCTGCGACGAGGCATCCCTGATGAAACTCGCTGGAGGCATTTTTCGCGAGGCGGTCTTTGTCTCCGGCGGCGTACGCTTCCAGGAAACCCTGGGTCTGACGCAGGGCGATCGCCAGCTTGAGGGCCGAACGCACGGTGTCGGCCTGATCCTCCAAGGCGGCATCGCGGACGAACCAGTGACCGTCAATCAACTGAAACTCGACCAGGACGCGACCGACCCCGACGACGGCTTTGTCATCCTTCAGTCTCGCATCAGGCCGGAGCGACTTCTGCTGAGGCGTCTGCTCCGCGACATGCGCCGCGAGCTGAGTCAGCCAGGCGGGCGGCAACTGTTCCAACGGCTCGCGCAGTTCCGGACTGGTGACAGCCAGGATTTTCTCGCGATCGCCGCTGTGCCAGGCGTCGACGAAGTCGCGGACCGACATGACGAGATCGAGCTGCTCGATGGCCGAGCGGGTGACTTCGCCGCGTCCGCTGTCCTGCTTGAGGGTCACGTCATCGACGACCCAGCGCTGGATTTTGGGGTCGCGGGTGAGAGTGTAGACGACATCGCGGGCGGCGTTGTCTTTGCCGATCTTGACCTCGACCTTGGCCCGGACTTCGTTCTTCGAGACCTGTTCGATATCGATGATCTTGGTCTCGCCGGTGGGGATGGCGAGGATGGCCAGATCGCGGACCGCTTCTTCCCGGCGGAGTGCTCGCTCTTCGAAACGGTTCGAAACGGCCAGCTTCAAATCCGTATAGTCCTTGTCCTCCAGGCTCTGGGAGAACCGGTTCACCGCCTGCTGGGTCAGCAGTTTGGTGCATCCCGAGTGGAGACACAGCAGGGTGCAAACCAGAATCCAGGGCATCCGGAGAGAGCAAATCGAGCGGAGCATGGGAGCGTCCTTGCCGACGGGGGCCGGGTTCCGCGAGAGGGAACCCGTGCAGACGGAGGGGAGACTGGAGAGGCACCGGAGGATCGCGGAATCGCGGGGTTCGGTGCCGAAGGGGCGCGGCTTGTCGCACAACGCCGGAATTCGGTCAAGGCGGGTGGGGCGTCCCCGGAGCCAGAACGGGGGGACGGGGGCTAACGCTCGCTTTGTCCGGTCAGAGAGCGGCGTTTCCTGCCGTTTCCGTTGATTACCTCTCGGTCCCAAGCGGAGCTTGGGACCGAGGGCGTTGCCTGTGCCCCCTCGGTCCCCCGCGCGCCTACGGCAGCAGTTCCACGGGACCGCGATCGATCGGCTGGTCCAGTTTCGGCTTTGAGAGCGGGAGGATGATCGTGGCCGGGGCACTGTCCACCGACTTGGCGTTTCGCTGCCAGAACCGGCGGCGTGCAGGAGTCTCGGCGGCAGTTTCAATCTCGCCAGTCACGGCGTCGGCAGAGGCCAGCTGCTGACCGGTGGGAGGACTCACGATGCTGGTCGTCTTGCGGCGCGGCAACAGATCGATCCCGAAGAACGGGGTGGGCGAGTTGCTGTTCATCTGGAAGTGTTGACGACCGACTTCGCATCCGCAAGATGCGATGCAGCAGGCCAACATAGCCCCCATTCGACCGTAGGCTTTCAAGAGTCGCTGATTCAAGTGGAACCGGGGCATCGGAAGTCTTCCTGACGAAATTCGCACCCCACGTTCTGGCGAACGTGGCGATGTTGCTGTCTTACGCGGCCTCGCGGCGGGATGGGGTCTGGAACAGACGCTGGTACATCGGGCTGACGGCCAGCAGTTGGGCATGCGTCCCATCGGCCACGACCTGCCCCTGATCCATCACGACAATGCGGGTCACGAAATCGAGCAGGCTCTGGGACATCGAGTGCGTGATCAGCAGCACGGTGCGGCCCTTCACGAACTCCTGGAGCGTCTGGTGGATGAAGGTTTCGCTCTCGGCATCCGCCGCCGAGGTCGCCTCATCCAGAATCAGAATCGCCGGGTCGCGGAGGATCGCGCGGGCCAGCGCCACACGCTGCCGCTGACCGCCGGACAGGGATTTCCCCTTGTCTCCCAAGGGGGTGTCGTACCCCAGCGGAAGTTGTTTCAGGAGCGGGGCGAGGTGGGCCTGTTCTGCCACGGCGTCGAGACCCGCCTGGTCCACATCGCGGCTGCCGTAGGTGATGTTCTCGCGCAGCGTCATGTCGAACAGATTGGTCTCCTGAGTCACCAGTCCAATCTGATCGCGCAGATCGGGGAGGCGGGCGTTCTGGATCGACACCCCGTCAATCAGGATGTCGCCCACCTGCGGATCGAAGAACCGGGGTAACAGTTGGACGAGAGTCGACTTGCCGCAGCCGTTCTGGCCGACGATGGCCACGACTTCGCCCGCCTGGATCTTGAGGTTGAACCCATTCAGAACGGGGCCTCGCGGTTCGGCCTTCCCACGCGGGGCATAGCGAAAGGTCAGGTTGCGAAACTCGATCGATTCGGCATGCCGAGGCAGCGGAACGGCCTCGGGAATCTGACGGATCTGGGGTTTGGTATCGAGCATATCCAGGACGCGCTCGAAGGCCGTCATCGACCGCCGCAGCCTGGAAATCGAACCATTCATCTTGCGAACGGGGTCGAGCATCCCCGCCAGCATTGCATACAGCACGCCCAACTGTTCCACCGTCATCGGATGTTGGGAGAGTTGAATGCCATAGATCGAGGTCTTGTGCTGCAGCACCAGGTAGGCTCCTGGAAGCAAGGCCACAAACAGGGACAGAATGCCGAGCAGCTCCAATGTCGGCTTGGCGATGGAGTCGATGCGAACGACCTGGACCGCCTTCTTGTAATAGGCGTTGTACTCGTCCTCGTACTTGCGGCGGTGCTGGTGTGCGGTGCCGAAGGCGATGACCGCCTTGATGCCATCGAACGACTCTTCGAGGATGCGGTAGATGCGGGACATGCTTTCCATCATCCGGCGGCTGGCCCGCTTGAGCAGCTTGGTGATGTAGGCAAACACCAGACCGATCAGCGGCAGGACCAGCAGCGACAAGAGTGTCAGTCGCCAGTTGATCCAGAAGGCCAGCCCCGCACAGGCAAGGCACTTGAGCGGTTCGCGAATGAACCGACCGCCCACGACATTCATCCCCTGCGACAGCATCTCCGTGTCATACGTGAACCGGGACAACAGCCCGGCGGACCCCTCATGCGAAATGGTCTGATAGTCCAGTTGCAGCATCTTGCGGAACAGCTGCTTGCGGACCCCGGCCACGGCCGATTCCGCACATTCTCCGACGAGGACATCCTGCCAATACGTGAACGCCCCTTTGATGAAGGTCGAGATGACCACGACCACGATGATGAGCAGAAATGTCCGATATTCGGAGGTCGGAAACCAGGAGGTGTGAACCACCCAGTGCAGCTTGAGCATCCACCATTCCCGGTGGGAGGCACTCGCCAGTTCGGCCTGATGTCGCGACAGGCGGAGGAGAGTTTCGCTGAATTGCTGTGAGTCCTGCGGCTCCTGGGCCAAGCGCAGCGAGTCCGCCTGGGTCTGCAAGCGAGCGATCTCGCTGCGTTCGAGCTGTTGGGTTTCGCGGCCCTGGGCAATCTCTTCGGAGACGTAGACCTGCAACGTCTTCTCTTTGAGAAGCACCTGCATCACCGGGAAGATGATGGTCAGATTGCCGCCCCACAAGACGGCGACGATCAGGGCAAACACGCACGACAACACGTACTTCCGCCGATGCGGCCAAATGAACGGAATCAGTCTCTTCAGGTCGCGCACGAGAATCCATTCCCCAGACGGTCACATCCCGGTGATGCCCTCCCTCCCGCGAGCGGATCGCCCACGCTGAAAAGGAGTCTTGTCTGGTACGGACTAGACCACGCTCGGGCCGAGGGGTCAAGAGGAGTTGATTCTCTGCCACGGCAACGCACTGTTTCAGACTGGGAAAGCTGTCAGCCAGAAAGAGAACAGCCATTGTGAAACAGTGCGTTGCCTAGTGCGGTGTCCACGCTTAACTTTTGGGTCGCAGCAGTCGGGAGGGCGAGGCTCCTGCCGAGCCGCGCGTGCCAGAAAACGTCGTCCTTGGGTCGCGGCTCAGCAGGAGCTTCGCCCTCCCGAATCGGCATCTCCCAACACCAAGTCTTCGCCTTGACGAGGCACTTGATTCTTTTCGAAGCGATCGGACGTTGGATGCCTTGCGTCGCGGGGAGCCGTCAGTCGGTCCCACCTAATCCCAGACTACCCCAGAATACCTGCCCCGACACCGCATTACCGGCTGCCACCGGTCAGCTGTCCGGCGGCGATCCCGAGCAAGGCTCCTTCGAAGAGGTTGCGTTGGGTGAACGCCAAAACCGCTTCGCAGGGGGTGTATTGCAGGATCAGCATGTCTCGCGGTTGGACCAGGATATTCTCGTGGGGGTAGCGCAGGGCCTTGTACAGGTCGACCTCCACGGTCAGCTGCTGGTTGCAGCCGACCTGCCGCAAGATAATCAGACGGCTGGCACTGGGAGTGATGTCCCGGTTGAGAGCGGACACACCGCCCGAGGACTGCATGCCCTGGCTTCCCGCGCGGGCACTGTTGGTCCCCTGGGCGAGTGAGACGGCTTCCAGCACGTGCAGGTCACGATCCCGAGGCAGCGGATACTGCCCCCCGCCCAATAGACCTCCGATGAAGTAGACATCGGTGTCGCGGTTGTCGATGAAGACGATGTCTCCGTCGTAGAGAGTGATGTCCTGTTCGGTCAGATTGAGTTCTTCTCCCGGTGCCAGGCGGACGGGAATCTTGATGACCTGGCTGTTCTCGATGGTGGGGTCGAAGTTCTGGAGAGTGTTCTGCCACACTGGTGGGAGTGGTTCGGGTTCCCAGTTCCCGGCCTCCGCAGGGTTCCTCATGACGGGGCCTTGATTCAGAGGCATGCCCTGCATCTGAGGGGCTGGTGTCGGATCGTTTGACTGGACGGGAGATCCCATCGCCGGGGAGGAATACACGGGGGGGGGGGCCAGCCACGGTCCGACGGGGGCTCCCGTGGTCAGCGGAGCAGAGTTGACTGGTTCCCAATTCTGAGGGACTGCGTTCTGTGGAGCCGAATACTGCACGGGCTGGTACTCTGCCTCAATGGTCGGAGCTGCCGAGACGGCAATCGGATTCAGAGCGTATCGGGAGGCCGTCGGTCCGGCGGAACTGCGGGGAGAATAGGTCGGGTCGCGATACTCCGGAGGGCTGGGAGTCCCCTGTCCGTATCCCTGGGCTCCCGGGGAGGGAGCTGTGCCGGGGAGTGGCTCAATCAGGTCGGGGCCGGTCGCCCCCCGGGCAATGTCCTGACCAGACAGATTGAACTGCGAGGAGGACATGTAGGTGTACGGTGATGGCCCCGTTCTCTGTCCTGAAGCGGCGCGGTGTCCCCATGTCCGTGAGGGACTTTGCCCGCGAATGACGGGTGGGCGATGGGTCAACCCGTGTCCGTGCTGGGTGAGCGGAGTCGGTTGCGAATCGAAATTCTGAGGGAACGTCGCACGGCCTCGGGCGTTTCTGGCCCGGATCACGTAGATCACGTTGCGGGCATCCAGGCCGGGCAGACCATCCACGCCCGGCTGGGCCAGCGCATGGGCCACGTCATTCTCATAGGCTCGAAGGTCGACCACGCGCGAGGTGCCCTTGCCGGCCCGTCCGATGTCAATTGTGCCCGCCGACATGGTTGCCGTTGGAACCATTCCGGATTCCTGCCGACACACCAGAATGCGATACGTGCGAGGCCGCATGATGCTGACGACGAGTCGCGGCTGGGTCTCCTTGGCCAGCAGACCCGTCTGCTGCACGGCTTGCCGCAACCGGTCTTCGACTTCCCGTTCGGTCAGGCCATACACATCGATGGCGGGGAGCTGGGGGAGCTGAATTGTGTTGTCATCGCGGACGGTGACTGGAAAGCCGAGCGAGGGCCGGTCGGTGGTATTCTGGGGATTATTGATCGGCGGATTTTCTCCGCGCGGTTGATCGGGATGCGTATCCACCAGTCCCAGCAGACCCGGCGCGTAAATCGCGAGAACATCGCCCGCCTCGATCCGGTACTGATCCGATTGCGAGCGCTGCAGCAGGCTCAGGTCGATGGTCGACTTGCCCTCTCGGCTTTCCGCCATGTACTCCGGCGGCATGTAAGACGCCGGAACACCACGCATGCAGTGTACGGCCGAGCAGCCGCTGCCCAGAAACAGGCAGCTGAGAATTGCGATCATGCGCTGGGGCATTGGCTTCACATCCATGTTGCGTGCCATCACGGGAAGGGGTGATTGGCTCAGAAGTTGATCCATCAACTTCGGGCCAGCCCCGACAACTTCACTCGGCTCTGTGCGTGACTGGGGTGTCGGGCCTGAATTCCTGGCCGATGGTCATGACGGGGGCGTCGAGCTGCACGAACTCGCGGGCGGGGGTGGCTTGGGTGTCTGGCCCGAATTGCTGACTCACGGGTGTGGGTTGGGGATCCGGACTGAGTTCCTGCCGCCCACAAGCAGGCTGGACGAGTCCGCCCAGACCGCAGGCACTCACCCCGCGCGTGGGACAGGGAGCTGCACTGCCACTGGCAATGACTCGGTTGTACGGACCACGACACGCCAAGGCATGCGAGGCCCCGATGGAGTACCCCGAGAGCCATTCCTGCGCCCTCTGGTGCCCTTCGACAGTTCTCTGGCAGGACTTCCAATACGAGGCCGGAGGCACGACGGGCACCACCCCATGGCTGCCCAGCGCGACATCGGCGTACGCCTCACAGAAGCCCGCCTGAAAATCGCAGGTCGGCCAGGGAGTGTTCTCGTCGCACTCGTACAGGGCGCTCAGGTGCTGCCGGGCCACATCCCGCGCCACCTTGTCAGCCAGGCAGTCATCGATCGTCCGGTTGTAACACGACAGATGGGGCGCTCGCACCCAGGGGCACGGAGTTGAACAGCCACTGCTGACCAGCGATCCCAGCGATCCCAGCAATATCAGCAGCCTCCAGTGCATGTCATCCCCCTCCCTGAGTGGTGGGCGTTGTGCCCACGTGAATACGAACCGTGATCCGCACGGTCCTTCGCAGTGCTTATCGGACCACGCACTTCGCTGGAGTCAGACCGGACGCGGTGGCCCCACCCGGTTCGTTCCATCCCCGCGTTGCGATCGGTTCCGTGAGGCGAACCCGCATGACCGACAGACTTTGCCACGCCGGAGCGATTGGTCGCTGGCGGAATCAGTCTTCTGAATTTGGCGGTCGGTGCCCGATTTGACTGGAGTCTTAACGCTCCGGCTCCAGGTTCGGGATCACGTGGAACGCGATCCGGTCGGGGGCGGAGTCTCTGGCACCGTGCATCCCGCCCAGCACCAGGGCCTGACGCCCGAACTTGCGGTTGATCGAGTCCATCGTCGCGGACAGCGTGTTCAGTTCGCGGTCCTCGGCAAACAGCGATTCCGGGATCGAGCGCTCCGCCCGCAAGTCCTGCAACGTGGCCGAGACCTTCATAATCCGACAGCGGTCCACGTCCGGGGACCGGCCCGCCCAGAGCCGCTCAAAGGCCCGAATCAACGACAGCGTGTCGTGCGTCTGCGGGGTCATCCGCGTTTCGGCCCGCCACTCCTCCCAGCCGACAAACCGCAGGCTGATCGCCAGCTTCCCGGCCCGGTAGCCTGCCTGCCGCGCCCGAGCGGCGGCCTTGTGAATCAGGTGGGTCAGCACCCCGTGGGCTCCCTTCGCCGTGCGCGAGACCGGAGGAAGCACATGCTCATGCCCGATCGATTGTGTGCGCGTCGGGATCGGGGCCAGCTCTTCGCCCCGCAGCAGGTGCCACCACCGCGCTCCCACCACACTCCCCCAGGCCCGCGCCAACTCCGACTCCGAGCAGGCACACAGCTCGCGCACGGTCGAGATTCCGGCAGCGCGCAAGCGGCGCTCCATGTTCTCGCCGATCCCCGGCAGGTCGATCAGGTCGAGTTCACACAGCCGGTCCGGCAACTCCTTTAAGAGGAGGCAAACCAGCCCGTCCGGCTTTTGCATGTCCGAGGCGACCTTGGCCAGCCAAGAGTTCGGAGCCAGCCCGACGGAGCACTTCAGCGTCGGCCCCACATGGTCGCGGATCGAGGTTTTTATGTTCTTGGCCAACGCGATGGCGGCCTCGGGCGGGCGGTCCTCGCTCCACAAGCGGCAGGCCATCTCGTCGATCGACAACACTTGCGTGACCGGAATCACACGCTCGACCGCCTCAATGATCTGGTGATGCAGCCGCACGTAATACTCCGTGCGGGAGGGGACCACGATCAGGCCGGGGCAGAGTTTTCTGGCCTCTCCGACGAGAGTCCCCGTCCGAATTCCGAATGGCCGAGCCTCGTAACTCACGGCAATGCAGGACGTTGCGTCGGTGTTCAGCGGAGCCACGACCAGCGGCCGCCCGCGATAACGCGGATGGCAATGCTGCTCCGCCGAGGCGAAGAAGGCATTCATGTCCAGAAACAGGGATCGCAGCATTCGGGACACTCCTTTCCCGCGACACGTGAACAAAAGAACCGTACTCACGTAGTGTACGCTTTTACATATACTCGGCAAGTGGGGAGGGCCAGTCCAGCCTGTTTCTTCGCGGGAGCCGACAGACTTCCGAAGTCTTCGGAGACTTCGGAAGGAGTGTGGTCGCCATCCTACGCAGAATCCCCTGGGATTCTCGCCCCGAAGGGGCTTGACCCGAAAGCCCAGGGCGGAAGCCCTGGGAACACGTGGCCCCCTCAACCGATCAAGGCCCAACGGGCCGTCACCCGCTGGCGGAGTCGAGTGACGGCCCGTTGGGCCTTGAGGAAAGT
>JAYWFM010000371.1:0-8581 GCA_043778825.1 Planctomycetota bacterium
GGTGGAGGACGAGTTTCGCACGCGCCGAACTGAACTCCCGTGTAGTCTTTTGAGCGCCGACGTATCGCACCACAGTACGACTTCAGCGCCGGTTCGTCAAATCAACGGCGGGGAAGTGGATGGATGTCGATGACCAGACAAGGCAATTGACATGATTCACCAAGCGCCGATAAAAAATAAAGCGACTGGCACGAAGACTGCACTGTCAGTCTCTTCGTCTGACCCCGAAACCCTTGGAGAGAACGAACGCCAACGCCCCGAATCTGCCAGTTGCCGTCACGTAAGCAGCCTGACCAATTTCTGCGACCTTGACTCAAATGCGGCCCTTTGGCGTTGGTATCACTCTCCGAGGGTTTTCTATTGCGCTCATACGCTCACGGATGCTCGACCCACTCTACGGAGTTGCACGGAGGCAGTCCTCAGGTGCGGAGGAATGGAGTCCTCCGTCTCTTGACGGAACTGTGATCAGGATCTGGCTCGAAACAACTTCCCGAAATGATCTTGAACTGAAGATCACAAAGACGATTCCGACAGAAGTCGTAGTAGCGTGGGCTTTAGCCCACGCTTCCCTCAAGAGAACGCTCCCGCGTGGGCTAAAGCCCACGCTACGGGGACTTTTGTCGGACACGTCAACAAGGGAAGCAAAGAAACTTCGTACTTGACCTTCGTTGCCATCTGTTCAACTCCCACGGGTGAACGCGGGAAGTCTTTTTGGTCCATGTCCTTTGAGGCAGCCTAAAGGCTGGACTCCAACCCCTACCGCAACACACCGGACCCCTCGGCGGTCATCCGGAATTGTTTCAACCGGGCTTGCAGGGCCGGCTGCAACTTCGACTCCGGATATCCCGCCACGCCCAACTGGTTGATGATCCGCGTCTCGAGCGGTGTCTTGGAATCGGTCTGGGGATCCACATCCGTCCCCGAATTCGTCAAGTCTCCATACCAGTCCTCAATCACAGCGGAGGAGACATTCTGCGGCAGCATCTGGAGTACCTGCGTGTATTCGGCTTTCAGCTTCTTCTGGATCGACGGGAATTGGCTCTTGGTCGCGACGATCTCGTCCAGGGTGGTGCGCCGCCCGTTCGAGGCCGGAGCGGGAGTCTTCGGCGGGGACGTGGCGGCCACGGGAGGACGGGTGGTCGTGGGTCGCGCGGGGACCGTGACGGGCGGACGAGCCGGTGGCATGGCATCGCCAGTGGCCAGCATCTCCGCCGCCCAGTCGTCCAGCAACTGCACCAGCAGGCCGTCCTGTCCCTGGTCGAGGAGCCGCTCCTGGAGCTGGCGTTTGGATTGCGGGTCGGCGGATTGCAGGGCGTCCGTAATGCTCTGCTCGAGGCGGGCTTTCATCTGCGGAGTCGCGGCGAGCAGTTCCTCCTCGATCAGTCGCGACACCTTAGTCCCCACGGTCTTGCGGAGTTCGGTGGCCAGATCGGGGCGGATGGCGTCCGGATCGGAAGCCGCGGGAGTGCCCGGGCGATTGCGGGACGAACTGGGGAACACGCCCAACGGGTCAAACGGTTCCGCCTTCCCCAGCGAGGTGCCGTCATCCACGGGAGCCGCCTCGCCCGCGTTGCCGAACTCGGGAGGGAGTACCTCCTCCACACCGGCTTCTGCGTTCGGGTCATGCGCCACGAACCCGGTGGCGTCAAACATCTGGATGTACTTCCCGACCGCCGCATTCAGCTTGTCGGGAATGAGCGGCTCAATCTGATGGATGATGCGGGCCGCAATGCGGGCCGACCGGGAATCCTTCAACGAGCTGCGACTCTTCTCCGAAAACGTGACGATCATGAATGTCATGATCAGCACGAGCAAGGCGCCCTTGAGAAGTCCAAACACCGCCCCCAAGTGACGGTTGTACTCCTTCATCTGCATCTTCTCGATCCACCCGTTCAGCGTCCGGGCGAATCCAAACGCCACCAGCGACGCCAGCAGATACGTGATAAACATCACGGCCCACTGGTTCGTCGGCTGAGGCAGATTGATGTGCGGGCCGATGACCTTTGACGCGGTCCCGGCAAACGTGATGCACAGCAGAATGCCTAGGATTCCCGCCAATTGCCAGACGAGGCCCCGCGACGCTCCCCGCGCCAGAAAGAACAACAGAATGCACACGACCAGTATGTCGTACCACATGGCGAACCCCTTCCCTGGCCAGCGCCGTCAGACCCCGACTCGGAGCGTTTCCGATGGCGCTGCAAACACTTCCGCAGTCTAGCGGTGGATGAGAAGAGGGGTAAAGACCGTTTTGGGAGCGTGACGGAGGCCGGTGTACCAGACGCACTTTGCACCGCCGGTGCCCCGCTGCACCCCGTGACGGAGAACATTGACGCAGCGTGCCGACAAATCACGGATTCGTAGTCCGGTGAGTGCTGCGACGATCCGTGGCGGCGGCGGGCCAGTTCGATGGGGGGGCGAGTGCCCAGGACCGTTCGAGACACGAGAGTCGTCTTTCGCTCCGCGAAAGACCGTCCTTTCGCGGAGCGAAAGGCGACCATCAGACAGCGGAGTAGCACCGGTTGGACGCTTTGGGCGTACGGTGTGCCAGCGGCACAGGAGGTTCGCTGAGACGCGACCTTCGACGCCAGAACCTCTTCCGGCTGCGCCTCCCCGGCAGGGTCCAAAGCGACCCAACCGGGGCCACCCTGCGAAGGGTTATGCCTATTCATATGAGGCTACGCTCCTTGCAAATGAACAATGCTGGCACTGCACTGGCAATGTTGCTTCCACCCAGAACCTTGTTCAGAGCAGCGTTGACTACGGTCTGTTCACTGATGCTGAGGAGTTCGCTGGCGCGTTCTGTACACTCCCGACAAATGTATGCAACCTGAATCAGATGCGCCTCTAGCTCTACGCGCTGACTAAAATACTCGTTGAAGTTCGTCCCGGTGAATTTGATGTATCGCCTATCTTCGGTGATGGTGTTGTGCTGGAGAAAGTGAACGCACTCGTGAATGATAGGATCGTGACGCCCAGTATCTTGAAAGCGTTTTGGCATAAGGATGGTGGCTGAGTCGTAGGCCGACGAGTTGAATCCTTGTACATCGTAGATCTTGTTGAAACTGGTCTCGGCAAAGCCGAGGGTCTCGATCCAGTCGATTTTGAACTGACGCGGGCCATCGTACCTGTTGCCGTTGGTGTAGAAGTCGTCTACGTTGAACCCCGGGTGGTACGTGTCTCGTGTCGGAATGTGGAACTCGGCCATGAATCGTGATGTCAGCAGCAGATAGTCGAGGGGGGGCATAGGCGTAACAGTCGTATTGAGCAGCGTGCAGTCTATCGTTGGTCGGTCGTGGGAAACCGCTCACAGCGGACTGGCGTCATTGTTGAGTCACAATCACTGTCCGTCCACATCAATCGGAGGAGATTTCCGAAAACGTCGGTCGCGTGTTCGGCAGTGTGCTGCCGAACGTCAGGATTGTCGGCGTTTCTGCAAAATCGCTGTCTCAGGGCGATACGTCAGTGGCCGCGTAGCCGCTGTACCCCGAAGGGGTTGCAGGCGATAGCCCAGGGTCGCGACCGAAGGGAGCGCACCCTGGGTTACGCAGCCCTCGCCGACCTCAACCCTGAAGGGGTTGTACCCCCGCTCGCGAACCCGTGTAGAACCCCTTCAGGGTTCGATATCCGGTGATTCTTCAACCCAGGGTAGGCTCCCGTTGGTCGCCAACCCTGGGCTATCACCTGCAACCCCTTCGGGGTACAGAGCCAGTTGGCGGACGCCTGCCGAATGCGAGTCGCGGAGCGACATCGCCTACGCGCGGATCAGATTCACGGCGATCGCCTCGACGATCAAGTCGACCGTCCGCGCGGTGGCTCCTTGTTGTTGCAGGACCAGTCGCTGCGCCGTCTCGCCGAGTTGCCGTGCGAGGCTCGGATTCTCCAGGAGCTCGCCGACCACGCGGGTCAGTTCCTCGGGCGTGTGGACCACGCGCGCCGCTTGCTCGCTCAGTAGCAGTTCCACCACCTGGCGGAAGTTCGCGGTGTTCGGTCCGAACAGGACCGCAGCTGCGTAGGCCGCAGGCTCGATCATGTTCTGGCCGCCGCGCGGAGTGAGGCTGCCGCCGACGAAGGCGATGTCGGCCAGGCCCCACGCGGCACCGAGTTCGCCGAGGGTGTCGAGGAGGAGAATCGGGCGCAAGTCGGGAGGGCGAAGCTCCTGCTGAGCCGGGGCCGGTGAGGAGATATCGGATCGCATTCGCGGCTCCGAGTTCTGCTCCCTCTCCCCCACATGCGACTTGGCTTTCGGAAGAGTCTCGACTGTGGGGGAGAGGGCCGGGGTGAGGGGGCCAAGGCTCGCGTGCGGCTCGGCGGGAGCCTCGCCCTCCCGTGCTGGCGAAGCTTTGAGAACGCTGCGACGCAGCAGCGGCAGACCCCGCGACTGGACCAGTCCAGCCACCTCTTCAAACCGCTCCAGATGCCGGGGCACCAACACGAGTCGCAACGCCGGATACCGCTCCCGCAAGGCCAGATAAGTCTCGATCGCGAACGACTCTTCCGGAGCCTGCGTACTCCCCGCGATGAATACCGTCTCGTCCTCGCGCAAGCCGAACTCGGACCGGATCTCCGACGTGCGGGCATTGCCGCGATCGGTCTCCAGTCCGTCGAACTTCGTCGAGCCGGTCACGCTCAGTCGATCGCGTGGTGCTCCCAACTCCTCCAACCGGCGACGGTACTCGTCCGTCTGAACCGCGATCCGCGCGAACCCTCGCCACAGCCCGGCCATCAACGGTCTGATGCGGCGATACCCCCGAAAACTCTTCTCGCTCATCCGCCCATTGATGAGCACCAGCGGGATCGACTGCGCAGCTGCCTCGCGAATGAAATTCGGCCACAGCTCCAGTTCCACCAGTACAATCAGCGACGGTCGGACCCGCTTCAACGCATTCCGCACCGCCCACGTAAAGTCCAGCGGGAAGTAGATCACGCGGCAGTCGGGGTATTTTTCAACGGCCACTGCGCGACCCGTGTGCGTCGTGGTCGAGATCCAGAACTCACAGCCGGGCAGTTTCTCTCGCAGTGGTGGCAAGAGAGTGCGGAGGACAAGCACCTCGCCAACACTCACCGCATGCAGCCAGATCGCCGGGCCGGTCGAGGCGCGCACCTCGACCCGACCGAAGAACTTCTCGCCCCACCCCTGCCGGTACTTTCCCTGCCACACTGCGCGAAACAGAATCACCGGACTGAACAGCAGCAGCAGCCCGCAGTAGACCAGATTGAGTCCCCAACCAATCACGAGACAGCAGGCTCCGTAAACCGGAACGGGTCGCCAGACAACTCATAGTCCGGCCGAAAGCCAATGTTGATCAGCAAGCCGATGGCGAAGCAGGTGGTCAGCAGGCTCGACCCTCCGGCACTCATCAGCGGCAACGTGATCCCGGTGATCGGCATGAGGCCGACCGTGACGCCCGTATTCACCACGAGCTGAGTGCCGAGGAGAGCAGTCACTCCCGTGGCCACGAGGCGGCCAAACGGCTCCTCGGTCCCGGCAGCGATGGCGAGTCCACACGCCAGCAGCACGAGATACGTTGCCAGCACCGCCAGACACCCGACCAGTCCCCACCGCTCCCCGACCAGACAAAATACAAAGTCATTTCGTGAGGCGGGCAAGTGATACGCCGACGGATCGGCCACCGCCATCCCGCTCCAATCGCTGCCCCACACGCCGCCAAAGGCCAGCACCTGCTTCGACTGATGCAGGTGATAATCATCGCCGCCATGCGAGACGCCGTCCTCTTGTTGGAACAGGACGGTCACTCGGGAGCGTTGTTCCACGGTCATGCACTTCCAGACCATGGGGAGACTGGCCACTCCCATCGCAGCCACGAGTACGAGCGCGGGCCAACGCGCCCCGGCAGCGAAGAGCATGGCGAACAGGACCGGGAAGAACAGGATCGCCGTCCCCAGGTCCGGCTCGATGAGAATCAACACGACCGGCACCAGGGTGAGTACGAACGGCGGCACCATCCCCCACAACGTGCGGTGGCTGCGACAGTACATCAGGGTGCGGGCCAGCGTCACGATCAGCGAGAGTTTCATCAACTCGGACGGCTGAAAGTCGGCCACCCCCAGCGGAATCCAGCCCCGCGCCCCGTTCTTCGGCGGGCAAAATAACACCACGCACAGCAACACCAGCGAGACCCCATACAGGGCGTAACTCGCTCTTCGGAGTGGTCGATAGTGCAGGCACAGCGGTCCCAGCAGAGCCGGCACCGACAGCCCGATCCACAGCAGTTGCCTCGGGAGAAACCGCCCCCCCGAGGCCAGCTCATCACCACGCGAAATCCCCGCCAGTCCAGCCAGCATCAACAGACCCGCACAGAGCGGAACCACCCACGGCCACCACCGGACTCGATGCACACTCGACACGTCGCCTCCTTGCGCTGTGAACTGTTGGCACGGAGTGTGACACAAACGGCCAATCAGGTCAGCCCGAATTCTGACGGTGAACAGCGCGCCGTTTACGGAGCGGGGGGTTCCATGGTATGAAACACAGGGAAATCACATGGGATCGACGAACCAGCAGGCACAATCGCCGCACTTTGTCCCGTCAGGGACACCCGACAATAGCCCACCGATTCATCGGTGGGAAACACAGAGTTGTCAGGCCCCAGCCCCGTCAGGGGCGACAGAAACGCTGCACATGCCCCAAGCGACCATCGAGGGCCGACGGGTTCTGTCGTCCCTGACGGGACTGGTGGGAGAGTCCGTGGTTCCGTCCCACCGTTGAAACGGTGGGCTACTGTCGGGTGTCCCTGGCGGGACAAAAGCCTGGATTTCCCTTCGGAAATGACCACATGGGAAGCCGTGCCGCTCACGCCATTATTTCGCGGGGGCTTTGACCGGGATCTCCAACAGCTTCGCCACGCGGGTCCAGGCTGCGGCCCGCACACGGTGAAACTCATTCCCGTGGGCTTCCGTCTTGTCCTTGGCATACGCCCGCAGTGCGTCCGACTCCTGCTTCAACAGGGCATAGATGTCAATAATCTCCTGCACAGCTTTGGCGTCTTCGGGAGTCAGGTCCGATTTTTTGAGGGCCTTCAACTGAGCGGTGAGCGAGTCGGCCAGGACCGTGACCTCTTGCATCAATTCGTCGACGCGGGCGGGCGGGTAGAGTTCCTTCTGGGCGTTGTCCGCCACGACGCCGATGTATCCGTGCGTCGTGTAGACATGCGACGAGGCCAGGCTGCCGATCAGCTGAAGCTTGGTGTCGACCGGGGCCTCGGGTTTGGTTTCGGAGGCAGGCTCCTGCGACCGGGACACCGTGGGGAGAGTCCACAGCGCCAACGCCAGAACAGCGAGAGCCGCCCAGCAAGCCGGACGGTTTGCAAACACAGGGGCCATCGATCGGGTGCTGGTCATCGGTCTGTCCTCATGTCAGCGACTCATTCCCATGGAGACCGCCGGGGGTGGGAATGATCCTGTGGATTCTGACCGTCCTGTCCGCACAGGCAAGTGCGAGCCTCTGGATTTCTTCGTGTCGTCGTGCCTTTGTGGTGAATTTCGACACTCCGCGCGGAAGCTGGCAAAGTCGCCGGACTCTCCGAGTCCGGTGTATCGACGCCCGCCAGGCAGAACAGCCCCCGAGACCGAGCGCACCGCATGCACCCAGAGAACGACCTCACCGCAGGACACCGTGGCTCACCGGATTCGGAGAATCCGGCGACTCGATTGCCGCTGTTGGCATTCTGGGTTATCGTCGACTGGCTGGCCACGTGGCCGGTTGTCGAGGGTCAGGATGTGTCAGCTGACTCGTGAGGGTCGTCCTGAAACACGGGCGAAACCTCGGGTTTGAGTCAGTCAAGGAATTGAATCGTGAAGAAGCGTGTGGTTCTGGCGTACAGTGGCGGGCTCGATACCTCGGTGCTGGTCGGGTGGCTGATCGATGAGGGGTATGATGTCCACTGTCTCTATGTCGACCTCGGGCAGCCGTGCGAAGACCGGGCGGCGATCCTGCAAAAGGCCCTCCACACCGGGGCGGCCTCGTCGCAACTGGTGGACGTGCGCGAGGAGCTGTGCCGGGACTTTGCGTTCCCGGTGCTGCAGTGGCAGGCGAAGTACGAGAATATCTACCTGATGGGCACCTCGATCGCGCGGCCGCTGATTGCCAAGGCGTGCCTGCAGCGGGCTCGCGAGATCGGGGCGGTCGCCTTCGTCCACGGAGCCACCGGCAAGGGGAACGACCAGTGCCGATTCCAGTTGGCAGCTGAGGCCCTCGACCCCGGCGTAAAGATCATTGCTCCCTGGCGGATGGAGAAGTTCCGCGAGAAGTTCCCGGGCCGCACGGAGATGATCGCCTACTGCGAGGCCAAGGGGATCCCGGTTAAGGCGACCGCCAAGAAGCCCTACTCCAGCGATGAGAACTGCCTCCACATCAGCTACGAGGCGGGCCTGCTGGAAGACCCCAAGGTCGACGGCATCGCGGTCGTGGATTTCGGCATGACCGTCTCGCCGCAGGATGCTCCTGACAAAGAAGAGACCGTCAAAATCGGGTTCGAGTCGGGCGTCCCGGTCAGCGTGAATGGCAAGTCGCTCAACGCGATCGACCTCGTCACGGAACTCAACCAAATCGGCGGTCGCAACG
>JAYWFM010000372.1:0-8538 GCA_043778825.1 Planctomycetota bacterium
GTCTGGGTCGCGAAGCGACAAGAGGATTGACAGGGGGACATTGGCAGTGACAATCATCGTTCCGTCGTCCCTCTTGTTCCTGCGTCACCCAGACATCCAGAGCGATGTCTGGGCCACCCCGCCGGAAAAGACGTATTCCTCCATCTCCGAATTGATTGAGGATCTCGGGGAGTGGGATGAAGCGGAAGTTCAACGGCGACTGGACAATTTCCAATCCGCCGGGACGTTGACTGATGGTCTTGCCAAGCGGGACTCACCTGGTTTCTGGCTCACTGCTGAAGCCTGACCGCTGAAGGCTCTCAGCTGAAGGCTGGCTGCTCCCCCCCTCACTCGTACCCACAATTCCGCTCGATCTCCATGGCCTTCTCGGAGAGAAAGAACCGCCGCAGATTCAGGGGGTCATTCTCTTTCTCCAGGGGGCGGCCGGCGCGGCCTTCTGATCCGGCTTGTGTGGTCCACGGGTCGACATTGGTCGCGCCGTCGGCCTCTTTCATGTGCGGCATTTTGAGCGAACCGAAGCCCATCGACTGGCACCCGGCACTGGCCAGCAGCAGACTGGCCACGAGTCCCGTCTGGGCGATCCGCAGTGCGAGTGAGGTCGGGGTTCGCGAGAGCAGAGAGTCCGTCGTGCGCATGGCCGATTCCTGAACGAACGAGTGGGGAAGGGGGGGCCATCGGGTTGTCCGCGATGCCGTCCCGGAAGTCCAGACGGACCGATTCGCAGGGAAGATTCTGGCCGTTCCTGGGGCAGAATCCGCCGGTGGGGACGCGATTCCAGGGACCTGGTCGCCGCTGGTCTCTCCATCACACTACCGCCGAGTCCTGTCACCCCCTCGAGGCAGGCCCCAACCCGGATGGCGGCTGATATTTTCCCGAAGGGAATTCAGCCCATAGGCGGCGGTCGAGCGCAGCGACACCACCGGCGATGGGCTGTGACCTCTTCGGGGTGGGGAGTTGTGGAGAGACCACGGGGACAAGCGGCCCGTGGCGGGGAGGTGATTTCCACCCCCCGGCGTTACTCCGGGTGAAACTCCAACCACCGATCCCAGGCATAAGTCCACTCCATCCACATCCGCATCACCGACCACAGCGACCGCATCTGGGCCAGCTGGTCGCCGCTCAGTTTGGCTTGAGATTTCATCGCATCCTGGACCGTGTCCTTCAGTCCCCAGCGGGTCGAGAGGGCGGCACACAGCCCGTCCGCCGTCACGTTCGGCTCGATGTCCTCGCACACCAGCCCCGCGCGGTAAGACTCCGCAAACAGATCGAAGAGTTGCTGGCGCGATGGCTCCAGCTCCAGCGGGCGGGTCGCCTGCGAGGCCTCCAGCATGATGTCCTCGACCCGATCGAGGATCTTGCGGACCGTGATGCCGGTGGGAACGGAAGAGTCGGAACTGGCGGTCATGTGTCGGCTTCGGGAAGTCGGGGCGGCGGACCGACCCAGGGAATGTGAGGCCGCAGGATATCGGACTCGCCCCCCTACCGTCGATTCAGTACTCGGTTGACCTCTGGTTGTCCCGTGTGACACCGTGGTGGGGAACTCTTCATGATTTTGTACTTCATGATTTTGTGAATCTCCTCCTGTCCCATCCGGAATGTCAGAGGTGGACAAAATCATGAAGAACAAAATCATGGGGAGCCCCGTGAGCGCGATCAACGCTATCCCATACCGATGGATTGATTGCCATGATCCTCTGATTCCTGCGCAGGCTGTCTGACACACCGCGCGTCATGCTACTCTCGTTCGTATGTCCCAGCCCACTCTCCATCACCCGGCTCCTCGGGCGTGCTACATCCACGTTCCGTTCTGTTCGCATCGCTGCGGGTATTGCGACTTCACGCTGATCGCGCGGCGGGGGGATTTGGTCGAGGACTACCTGCGGGCGATGGAGATCGAACTGTCGGCGCTGGAGGGAACTCGCGAGATCGACACACTGTTCCTCGGTGGAGGCACGCCGACCTACCTCTCTGCCGACCAACTCGACCGGCTCTGCTCACTGCTGCTGAACAAGTTCCGACTGGCTCCCGGCTACGAGTGGAGCATCGAGGCCAACCCCACCGGACTGACCGACGACAAGCTGGCGGTGCTGCGGAGTGCGGGGGTCAACCGGGTCAGCTTGGGGGTGCAGACGTTCGACTCGGAACTGTTGAAGCTGCTCGAACGCGACCACGATGGCGAGATCGCGACGGATGCGGTCCGACGTTTGAAGGCGAGCTTCTCCAACGTCTCGGTGGATCTGATCTTCGGGATTCCGGGGCAAACCCTCCCGCACTGGATGGAGACCATCGAGCGGGCGACGGGGCTGGGAGTGCAGCACCTCTCGACCTATGGGCTGACGTTCGAGGCCGGGACCGCGTTCTGGTCCCGTCGGCTGAAAGGCCAACTGAGTCAGATCCCAGACGACCTCGAACGGGCGATGTACGAGGCCGCGATGGACCGCCTCCCCGCAGCGGGCTATCCACAGTACGAGATCTCCAACTTCGCCCGCCCCGGGTTCGAGTGCCGCCACAACCAGGTCTACTGGCGGGCCGAGCCGTTCTTTGGCTTCGGCCCCGGAGCTGCAGCGTATGTCGATGGCGTGCGCCGCACCAATCACCGCAGCGTGACGACCTGGCTCAAGCGGACGTTGGCCGGTGAACCGGCCGTCGGCGAGAGTGAAAAACTGGACCGGGAAGGCTCCGCGCGCGAGGCGGTGATGCTCGGGTTCCGTCCGTGCGTCGGCATCTCCCGTACGGCGTTTCGCGAGCGTTACAGTGTCGAACTGGAGTCCCTCGCCGGGGACGCATTCGCTGGATTCCTCAAATTGGGGCTGCTGGAACTCTCCGGGGATCACGTCCGCCTCACCCGTGACGGTCGCTGCATGGCCGATCGAGTCATCGTGGAGTTCATGGGTTCAAGCTCACCCGTTTAGCTGCGATGCGAAGTCTTCGAAGCAGAGCAGTTATTGTCGCCACGTTCGCCAGAACGTGGGGGGATTGGAACCCACTTCCGAACGCGGTGGCGAAGACTTCCGAAGTCTCGGAAGACTTCGGAAGTCTGACTCCCGACTCCCAGCCGCCCGCTTGTTTTTCTGGAACACCGATTGCATTATGTTCAACCAGTTGCCAATGCTGGTTCTTTGCTGGGGAGCACTGAGCGGGGGCAACAGGGTGGATCTTGTTCGTTCCGAAGCCGAATTCGCAACACGAGACAGCACTTTCAATTCGACGTAACCTCTCAGCATCCATGAGGTTCAGATGCGCTCTCGATTGATGTCTGGGGGACTGGCTGCAGTGGCCACATGCCTGTTGGGGACGATTCCGGCCTTCGCGCAGGAGGCCGCTGCAACTGTTGCAGCCGCTCCGGCACCGCCGGCGTTCGATTCCGGCAATATCGCCTGGATGCTTACTTCTTCAGCACTCGTGCTGATGATGACGGCACCTGGGCTGGCCCTGTTCTACGGCGGACTGGTCCGGAAGAAGAATATTCTCAGTGTCTTCATGCAGTGCCTGTTCCTGATGGGACTGCTGAGCGTTGTCTGGGCACTGTGGGGCTACTCACTGGCGTTCGGCATGAGTACCGAACCGGGGGCTGTGCTGGGCGGGCCGTTCATTGGAAACTTCAATCATGTTCTGTTGAAGGGTGTTCTGCCGTCGGAGCCAGGTGTTTGGCCCGCTCAGGGAACCTACGGAATTCCGGTGGCTCTGTTCATGGCCTTCCAGGGGATGTTCTTCATCATCACTCCGGCCCTGATCTGCGGGGCCTTTGCGGAGCGGATGAAGTTCAGCACGATGTGCGTGTTCATGGTGCTGTGGTCCACGTTCGTCTACTGCCCGCTCGCTCACTGGGTGTGGGCCGACAATGGGTGGCTGTGCGAGTGGAACACCGCTGCGAAGTTCCGGGCGATCGACTTCGCCGGGGGCACCGTCGTGCATATTAGCTCGGGCATCTCGGCTCTGATTTGCTGTCTGCTGTTGGGCAAGCGGCTGGGATTTGGCCAGGAGCCAATGCCTCCCCACAACCTGACGTACACCGCCATCGGGGCCGCCATGCTGTGGATGGGCTGGTTCGGCTTCAACGGCGGCAGCGCCCTGGGATCGAACGCTCTCGCCGTCAACGGCATCGTCTCCACGCACTTCGCAGCTGCGGCGGGCTTGCTGACTTGGGCCGGGCTGGAGTGGTTGCAACGCGGCAAGCCCAGCGTGCTGGGAGCTTGCTCGGGAGCTGTGGCGGGTCTGGTGCTGATTACTCCAGGCAGCGGCACGGTCACGGCGATCCATGCGATGATTCTGGCCGCAGCGGGGACTTGCGCCTGCTACTTCGCCTGCACCACGCTGAAGTCGAAGTTCAAGTATGACGACTCGCTGGATGCGTTCGGCGTCCACGGCGTCGGCGGGATCACCGGGGCCTTGTTGACCGGTGTGTTTGCGACCCAACTTGTGACCAATCCGGGTCGACCTCTGGGGGGGTTGGTCGACGGCAACTGGGGTCAGATGGTCCCGCAAGCTGTCAGCGTGCTGGCCGCCGTCGGGATCGCAGTCGTCGGGACGACGGTGATCCTCAAGATCCTCGACGCCACGATGGGCCTGCGGGTCGATCAGGACGACGAAATTCAGGGTCTGGACATCACCCAGCACGGCGAAGAAGGCTACATCTTCCACTAAGAGGATGAGGAACAGGGGCGGGTCAAGTCGGCCCGCCCCTGTTTTCTCCCGTGTGCTGACTCTCCACAGGAATCTCAACTCATGAAGAAAATCGAAGCCATCATTCGCCACTTCAAGCTGGAGGAGGTCAAGGACGCCCTCACGCAGGCCGGAGCGAACGGCATGACCGTCACGGAAGTGCGAGGTTTCGGACGCCAGAAAGGGCAGAAGGAACAGTACCGCGGTGCGGAATACGTCGTCGACTTTCTCCCCAAAGTGAAGGTCGAAGTCATCGTTCCGGACGCCGACAAAACGAAGATCGTGGATACAATTCTTCGGACCGCCCGCACCGGCAAGATCGGCGATGGCAAGATCTTCGTCACCACGGTCCCGGAAGCGATCCGCATCCGCACCGGCGAAACGAACGAAGGTTCGCTGTAGCCACCCTGGGGGCTGCTGCGGCACGTTGCCCTGCCCGCCCGACACAGCATTTCATACACTTTCGGTTCTCACGAACCGTTCAATCACAGGACCAGTCCCATGAAGAAAATCGAAGCAGTCATCCGGCACTTCAAGCTGGAAGAAGTCAAGAACGCCCTGACAGCTGCCAACATCGTCGGCATGACGGTGACGGAAGTCCGCGGTTTCGGTCGCCAGCGGGGTCACAAGGAACAGTACCGAGGGGCCGAGTACACGGTCGACTTCCTGCCGAAGCTGAAGATGGAACTCGTCGTCAACGATGGCGATGTCGATAAGGCCGTGAAGATCATCATCGAGTCGGCCCGCACCGGTAAGGTCGGCGACGGCAAGATCTTCATCTCGACCATCGATGAAGTGATCCGCATCCGCACCGGCGAGACGGGCGATACCGCCATCTAGTCATGGGTCTCCTCAAGAGCCGGGGTTCGGGGGGCAATTTCCCGAGCCCCGGCGTCTTTCGTATGGTCCAGACTTCCGACGTCTCAGAAGACTTCGGAAGTCTGGCGGAGAGAGCGTTTCGTTCGCCAACATGCGGGGCCCCGGGTTCTGGCGAACTCAGCGACGTGAGCCGTATACTGAGCCGCTGGAATGCGATCCCCCAACACGTGGCCCCCTTCATGTCATTTACGATTGACGACGCCATCCGCTACCGCCAGCGGATCGCTGAGATTCGCGAGCAGGGGCGCGGGCTGTTTGCCTCCGGCTCGCCCGGAATTCAGGCCGCGACGAATCTCTGCCAGAGTTTTGAAACTCTGACGCTCGACCTCTGGCACGAAATCTTGCGAGACACCGCGCCCGAACGGGTCGACCGACTCCAGAAGACCTGCGCCGTGATTGCCGTGGGCGGCACCGGTCGCGGAGAAGTGTGCCCCTACTCGGACATCGACATCCTGTATCTCGATGGCGGTAAGAGTTCGGAATTCGGCGAAGACCAGGTCCGGATGTCTCGGGCCTGCAACGATTCCTGGCTCGACGTGAGTGCCAGCATCCGCACGATTCCCCAGTGCATCGAGTTTGCCAAGGTCGATGCGAAATTCGCCACATCGCTGGTCGAGGCTCGCTGGTTGTGGGGGTCCAAGGCTCAGTTCGACAAACTCGTGCGGGCCTTTCGGCGGCAGGTGGTTGATCGCCGCCTGCGCCAGTTTATTGACGAAGGTGTCCGCACACGCGAATCGGAGTGGAAGGACGGCCGCGCGGTCCAGGAACTCGAACCCGACATCAAGACCTCCTCGGGCGGGCTCCGCGATTTGCATCTGATCCGCTGGGTCGGATATGCCACTCACGGAGTCTCCGATATCGACTCGCTGCGGATGCAGGGAGCACTCGACAAAGATGAAGCCCTGGTCCTCAAGCAGGCCTGGGAGTTCCTCACCTGGCTGCGAATCAGCCTGCATTACCACCACCACCAAGCCGAGGAGAAATTCAGCCGCGACGAACAGCTGCGCGTGGCCCAGGAACGCTTCTATCGAGACACCGACACGCAGCGCGGCGTGGAACGGCTGATGCAGGAGTATTTCCGGCACACGACCCAGGTGGCCTCGATTGCCCGGCGGTTCGTGGCTCGCAACCGCCCGCGTCCGCTGCTGGCCCGGGTCAGAAATTACCTCGTCAGCCACCGCGCCGAAGGTGTGCTGCAAGTCGGAGAGACCGTCGATTGCACGCCGCATGGATTGACGGTGGTCACCCGGAGTCTGGCGAGCGTGCTACGTGTCTACCGGCTGTGTGCCTCGCAGGGGTTGCTGCCCAGCCAGGCCCTGGAAGATGGCCTCAAGCGAGCCGCCGCGAAGCTGAAAGGCACAGTGATCTCCTCCACCGAAGCGGGCTACTTCATGGACATCCTGAAGTACGGGAGAGCCTTGCCACAGATTCTCCGCAGCCTGCTCGAGACCGAAATCCTCGACATCGTGCTGCCGGAGTTCACGCGGATTCGCTGCCTGATGCAGTTCAATCCGTACCACCATTTCACGGTCGATGAACACACTTTGCGAGCGGTGGCGGTGGCGACGAGATACCCGCCGGACAGTGGACCACTCGTCCGGCAGGTGTATCGCGAGCTGCACAACCGAGAGTTGTTGCATCTGGCGATCCTTCTGCACGATATCGGCAAGGGGTTTGTCGAGGACCACTGCCTGGTGGGGCAGCGGATCGCGGCGGATGTCGGGACTCGGTTGCATCTCCCCCAGTCGCAGATTGACACGCTCCAGTTCCTGGTCCGCTGGCATCTCGAAATGGCCGACATCGCCCTCCGCCGCGACCACACGGACGAGGGCCAGATCATGCCGTTTTCCCAGCTGTGCGAGACGCCCGAGCGGTTGCAGTTGCTTTACGCCCTGACCGTCGCCGATGTCACCGCCGTCGGTCCCGGGACGTGGAGTCACTGGAAAGCTCTGCAGCTTGGCGAACTCTACGACCGGTCGTTCGTCGTCCTGAGCGGTCGGCACTACGGCGAGTATGAGGCAGCCCGCCTGCGGCAAACGACCTCCGAAGTGGGGGCCATCCTCACCCAGTCGGACCCCGCCATTCCCCGCGACTGGATCGAGTCCCAACTGGCCGGTCTATCCTCCTACTACTTCACCTGTACCGAGGCCGATCGCGTCGCAGCCGACCTGCGCATCCTGCACCGGCTCTCGGCGGACGAGGTGATCGTCGACAGCGTCTACGAGCCGGTGACGAAGACCGAGGAGTACCGCATCTTCACCCGCAATGCGAAAGCGGCTGAGGGCTGCTTCCACCGGATGGCCGGGGTGCTGACCGCACTGCATCTGGAGATTCTCTCCGCGGAAATCACCACGACGAACACCGGAGCGGTCATCGACAGCTTCCACGTGTGCGACCGGGACTTCGAGGGGGAACCCCTGGCCAGTCGGCGTGAAATCGTCGCGCGAACCATGCGGGACATGCTGCTCCAGCACCCCCCGATGGAGGAGCTGTTTCGCAAGAACCGGAGGTACGGGGGCGGTCGCATCTCCACCACCGAATCGGAGATGCCCACCCGCGTTCGGATCGACACCACATCCTCCGACTCGCGCACGATCCTCGAAGTCTTCGCCCACGACCGTACGGGGCTGCTCCATAGCGTGTCGCAAGCGATCTACGATCTGCGACTCTCCGTGGAACTGGCCAAGATCGCGACACACCTCGATCAGGTGCTGGACGTGTTCTACGTGCGTGAACTGGATGGCACTCGGGTGACGGGGGAGGCCCGCCTGGCGCAAATCCAGTCGACCCTCGAAGCCCGGCTGATCGCGTTCGAGTTGGACGGCTGGCGGGAGTTTGCCTGATAGATCCGGACACTCCGCGCGGAAACCGACAGGCCAGGGCCTCCAAGGCGTGACACTCAGCAAATATCGACACGCAAACAACCTTCGCCTCAGCTGCAACTCCTCTTTGTCCCGCCAGGGACTCCCGATCATCGCCCACCGATTCATCGGTGGG
>JAYWFM010000373.1:0-8519 GCA_043778825.1 Planctomycetota bacterium
CTTCCGATTTCCCAGGGCTGCGCCCTGGGCTTTCGAGTCAGGCCCCGTGGGGGCCGAGGAGTCAGCAACTGCGTAGAATGGCGACCACACTCCTTCCGAGGTCTCCGAAGACTTCGGAAGTCTGCGGCGGGCACTCCCCCGGAGAACCCTCACATCCGTTAACCGCGTCTTCACCGATGTTTCCCGACTTCTGGGCACTTTCGGGTTGGCAACAGTCCGAATTCTTCGCATACTGCCGTCTCCGCTTCCCTTCTTCGTCATGACCGTTCGGTCGCACAGTAGCCTTGTTGAGTTCTCACCACGTGGGGTGCGGATTATCAACGTGTCCTCATATCGAGAATGCGGTTTCGCTTCATCTCCGATTTCACCTTGCGGGCCCGCTCGGGTGAGACTGGAAATGAGTTGTGACTGGAGTCTGTTCATGCCCGTCATCCTGCATGTCGATCCTTCGACAGCCGATCGCGATGCCATTCGCGAGGCCCTGGCGTCTCAGGAGACCTGGACCATCGAGGGGGCGGCGTCTTACGAAGAAGCCTGCGAACGCCTGCAACTCCATCCGGTGGATCTCATTCTGTGCGAGGCCGATCTCGGCGACGGGGAGTGGCGCGATCTGGTCTCCGCCGTCCGTAACCGCCACCTGACCACTTCGGTCTTTATCGTCAGTGCGAGCATGACCATCGAGTCCGCGGCCCAGGCCGCGCGCGATGGGGCGGAAGCCGTCCTCGTCAAGGGGAGCGATCCCAGCGAGTGGCTGTTCCCGATGGAATGTGCGATGGAGCGGGCCATGAGTCTCGCCCTGCGTCAGGCTGCGGAAAACTCGCTGACCCAGGAGAGATTGCAGTTCACGCTGGAGAACGAAAAGAGCCGGGTGCCGCATGTGGTGACACTGCTCGTCGAGCATTGTGACCGGTTCGGCCTGCTCGATGATCGGGACCGGATGCGGATTCAGGTGGCACTCGAAGAGGCCCTGCTCAACGCCATCATCCACGGCAACCTCGAAGTTCATTCGGGGCTTCGAGAACTGGAAGGCGATGTCTTCGAACATTCGATTTCCGAACGCAAGCAGTTGCCCCCGTTCTGCCGCCGTCGCGTCACGCTGATCGCGGAATACAGCCATGCGGGAGCGAAGTTCGTGATCCGCGACGAAGGGCCGGGCTTCAATGTCGAGAAGGTCCGCAACCCCACCGAGGACGACGCCATCGCCCTAGCCAGCGGACGCGGCATTCTGCTGATGCGGACGTTCATGGATTCGCTGGAATACAGCGACCGGGGCAACGAAGTCACGATGTTCAAACGCCGCAGTGCGTCGCTGACTCCGGTCGAAGAGCCTCGCGCCGTCGCTTACAGTGCCGCCGCGTCGTAGAACGGAATTGATTCCGTTCCTGCTTCGCAAAGTCAAAAGCCCAGGGGTTGCCACCCCTGGGCTTTGCATGTTTATAGCATTCATTCAGCAAGCTACTTCCCAAGCACGATGCAGAGAATCACACCAACCCAGCCAGCAAAGAACAAAAACATGCCCACTCGTTGAAGTCGGAGAGCCAACCCTGCCTTTCGACTCCAATCGAGTTGAGAAGATTCGCTCACCTGCTTTAGCCATGCTCTGGACCGTGCCTGGCCTTCTTTCGATAAAAAATCCCATTCGTCCGGCGTCTCGATCGTCCCTCTCGTGATACGCCCAAGCCGCAAAGCGATCCAGCTGCCAATAATAATGGTCAGTACACCCACCGCTGCAATCGGAAAAATGATCTGAATTACGCTGGGCATGCGAGTGACCTATCCGGCAAAAAAGACCCCTGTTGCAAACTCGGATATGCAACAGGGGTGTCAATGCATGCAACGCTGGCGGCCCACGTTCTGGCGAACGTGGCTACGGCTTAGTACCGGTAGTGCTCCGCCTTGTACGGTCCATCGACCGGCACGCTGATGTAGTCGGCCTGCTCCTGCGTCAGCTTGGTCAGCTTGACGCCGATCTTGCCCAGGTGCAATCGGGCGACTTCTTCGTCCAGCTTCTTCGGCAGGACGGTGACACCGATGGGGCGATCCCCCTTCGTGGCCCACAGTTCCATCTGGGCCAGGCACTGGTTCGTGAAGCTGTTGCTCATCACGAAGCTCGGGTGGCCAGTGGCACAGCCGAGGTTGACGAGGCGGCCTTCGGCGAGCATGTAGATGCTGTTCTTGGTCGGGAAGGTGTACTTGTCGACCTGCGGCTTGATGTTGAGACGCTTCACATCGGTGCGACTGTTGAGCTTGTCGATCTGGATTTCGTTGTCGAAGTGGCCGATGTTGCAGACGATCGCCTGGTCCTTCATCTTCTCCATGTGTTCCACGCGGATGATGTCCTTGTTCCCGGTCGTGGTCACGTAGACATCGCCCCAGCCGAGCGTGTCTTCGAGCGGCAGGACGCGGTAGCCTTCCATCGCCGCTTGCAACGCACAGATCGGGTCGATCTCGGTGACGACGACTTGCGCCCCCTGGCCCCGCAGAGCCTGGGCACACCCCTTACCCACATCGCCGTAGCCGCAGACCACGGCCACCTTGCCCGAGAGCATCACGTCCATCGCGCGGAAGATGCCGTCCGTCAGCGAGTGCCGACAGCCGTACAGGTTGTCGAACTTCGACTTCGTCACGCTGTCGTTGACGTTGATCGCCGGGATGAGCAGCTTGCCCGCCTTCTGCATTTCGTAGAGGCGGTGGACCCCGGTGGTCGTCTCTTCCGAGACCCCCTTCAAGTCCTTGATGATCGTGTGGAAGATGCCGGGCTGTTCCTGGGCGATCTTCTTGAGCAGGTTCTTGATGACCTTGACTTCGTGGTTGTCGCTGGGGGAATCGACCCACTTGTCGCCGTTCTCCATCTCGTATCCCTTGTGGATCAAGAGGGTCACATCGCCGCCGTCATCGACGATCAGTTGCGGGCCTTTCTGGCCGGGGAAGATGATCGCTTCCCACGTACACCACCAGTATTCTTCGAGGGACTCGCCCTTCCAGGCGAAGACCGGCGTCCCGCTGGCCGCGATGGCGGCGGCGGCGTGATCTTGCGTGGAGAAGATGTTGCATGAGGCCCAGCGGACATCGGCCCCGAGTTCCTTGAGCGTCTCGATCAGGACGCCGGTCTGGATCGTCATATGCAGCGAGCCGGTGATTCGCACCCCAGCCAGCGGCTTCTTGGGGCCGTACTTCTCACGGGTCGACATCAGGCCGGGCATTTCATGCTCGGCGATGTCGAGTTCCTTGCGACCGAATTCGGCCTGGGCGATGTCTTTGACCTTGTAGTTCGAAGCAACGGGCATGCTGACGTTCCTGGGAGATGGGCGGCGAGAGTGTCCCGTTGCCGGTGTGTATAGCGGAAGTTAGGCCCCGATCGCAAGAACGGCAAGGGGCCGGTCCTCATGAACCGGGATTTTCATGAGGGAACCCGAGCGACCCGGGAAGTTTCCCGGTCAACGGCAATCGTGGGCTGACAGTCACGAGGAATCTTCAGCCGCAAGAAACTCAAAAAACGCAAAAAAGGAGGCTCCCTTTTTGCGTTTTTTGAGTTTCTTGCGGCAATTCCCTCGCCAGTCGGCAGACTTCCGAAGTCTCAGAAGACTTCGGAAGTCTGCCCCAACGGCCTACAGGTCGTCCAGATTCGGTGCCCCGCTCGGGTCCGGAGCATCATCGACGGCCATGACCACATCGTTCGACGCGTCCAGGAAGATCTTGTCTTCCAGAATCTCACGCACGACCGTGTGCATCGTCGGCTTGCCGATTTCGTCCACCAGCGGCGGAGCCCCCTTGTTCAGCTGGACCAGACGCTTCTGAATCAGCGTGGAGAGTTTGAACCGACCGCCAACCTTGTTGACGATCCAGTCTTCCTTGAGTTCATCGAGCATGGAGTTCCGCCTCTTGGTCTGACAGGATCTGGCAGATTTCCTGGACCGTCTGATCCAGATTGTCGTTGACCACCTGAAATCGGTAGCAACCCGCTAGTTTAAGCTCCTCGCGCGCCGTCTGCAAACGTCGCTGAAGCACCTCTTCCGATTCGGTGCCCCGTGATCTCAACCGTCGCTCGTATTCATCAAGCGAAGGCAGCGTCACAAAGATCGTCACCGCAGTGGGATACATCCGCATCACACTCTGAGCCCCCTCGACATCGATCTCCAGCAGCGACCATTTCCCCAGCGTCTGGGCCACATCGACTTCCGACCACAGTGTGCCGTACCAGTTGCCGGTGCGATGGACCTCGGCACACTCCAGGAACTCTCCGTTCTTTTGCTTGGCCTCGAACTCAACCAAGCTCAGAAAGTGATAGTGTTCCCCATCAACTTCGCCGGGCCGTGGAGCGCGGGTGGTAGCCGATACCGAAAGCCGCAGCGGAACCGGGCATTCCTTGACCAGCTGCTGCACAATCGTGGACTTGCCACTCCCCGAAGGTCCGGAGAGGACAACCACGCGGGTCGGTTGGGGATGTTCAGGGGCCGCCAAGCGAAGGCTCCGGAGGTGACTGTTGGAGTTCAGCCTTAAGGCTGCCTCCGCCCGAGGAGCAGGCTAAAGCCTGAACTCCAACATTTTCACTCCACATTCTGCACAATCTCGCGCAGCTTTTCCACCACTGCTTTGGCATCGACCACGCGGTGGGTGATGGTCACATCGTTGGACTTCGAGCCGATGGTGTTGACCTCGCGGTTCAGCTCCTGGCACAGGAAGTCGAGCTTGCGTCCGGCCGAGGGATGGGCGTTGAGCGAGTCTTCGAACTGGCTCAGGTGCGATTGCAGCCGGGCCAGCTCCTCGGTGATGTCGCACTTGTCGGCGAACAGGCTGACCTCGCGGACCAAGTCCTGGTCGGTGACGGTGGAGCCGGTGCCGCTGAGCAGTTGGGTCACGCGTTCGCGGATTTTGTCGCGGTAGGCGGCGATCACCAGCGGAGCCCGTTCGAGGACATCCTGGCGGCACTGACGCAGATCGAGAATCAACGACCGCATCTCGTCCCGCATGGCCTGGCCCTCGCGAGCCCGGAACTCCTGGACCTTGACCAGGGCCTGAGTGACCGCCTGCTCGACGAGTTTCCAGTCCTCGTCATCCAGCCCGGCACCGGCCTCATCAATCGCCACACCGGGCAGAGCCAGCAGTTCGCCGACTGAGGGGAGCGGGGCTGACAACTGGGCACAGACCGCTTGCACTTGGTGCCAGTAGGCCGTCAGCAGCGGGCGGTTGATCAGCGAGTCTTCGCGGGGGCCGATCCCCTGCACCCGCAGACTAATGTTCACCGTGCCGCGACCGATCGACTGCCGGATCAGCTTCTCGATCTCGTGTTCCTTCGAGGACCACGAATCGGGGCAGCGGATCGAGACCTTGAGGTGGCGATTATTGACGCACCGCACCTCCGCCGAGACAGCGAATCCGCCGTTCTCCGCCTGGGCCGATCCGAAACCGGTCATGCTCAGCAACACTGTGTGCGGTCCAATCTATGGAGCGTTTTGATTGTCGCCTTTCGCTCCGCGAAAGGACGTTCTTTCGCGGAGCGAAAGACGACAATCATCCATGCCCTGATCCTTACGGCTTCGGCGTCTCGGCTGCGGGAGCTTCGGTGGCCGGGGCAGCGGGCTTGGCGTCATCCTTCGGAGCATCCGCAGGCTTGTCACCCTCAGCAGGCTTGGCGGGGTCAGCGGGGGCTGCGGGCTCAGTACCCGTCTTCGGTGTCGCGGGGGCTTCCGGAGTGACTGGCTTGTCGCCGTCGCCCGCTGGAGTCGCGGGTCCGGTCTTCGTTGCCGGGCCAGTCGTCGTTGCTGGACCAGTGGTGGTCGCGGGGGCTGAGATGCCGATCGGATCCGCCGTCGCGCCCGCTCCCTTGGCCCCGCCCGTGCCGGTTCCCGTCTTGGGGTCTTCGACCGGCTTGACCTCTGCGGTTGGCAAACCAGCTTTTCGAACGGACGGTTCTGCATTGGCCTTTCGCATGACCAACCCGCACACGCCCGCTGTAATGGCCCACAGCAGGGCGACCACAATCGTGATGCGAGTGAATGTGTCACCGGCCTTGGCTCCGAAGGCACTCTGGCCCCCCGAACCGCCGAAGGCTCCCGCCAGACCGCCGCCGCGTCCCCGTTGCAGGAGGATCAGCACGATCATGAAGAAGCTCAGCAGCAGCATCAATGTCTGCAAGACATACGAGAGAATCTGCACGAGACCGATCCCTTTCACCCGACGAAGAGGTGGGAGTCCAGGCTTGAGCCTGCCCGAATGCAGGCGAAAGCCTGGACTCCCACGAGTTGCAACACACGACTACCGCGTCTCAGCCACTGCCGCCTCGATGATCGGGACGAACAGTTCCGGCTTCAGACTCGCTCCGCCGACCAAGGCCCCGTCCACATCGGGCCGAGCCAGAAGTTCCAAGGCGTTGTCCGGCTTCACGCTCCCTCCGTAGAGGATGCGGGTCGCCACAGCGGACGGAGCATTGTAACGAACGAGCAGCCAGTTGCGAAGATGGGCGTGGGCCGCCTGGGCCTGGGCCGGGGAGGCCGTCAAACCAGTCCCGATGGCCCACACCGGCTCGTAGGCGATCACGACATTCTTCAGTTGGTCTTCCGTCACTCCGGCGAGGCTCCCCGCCATCTGGGTGTCGAGAACCTCATTGGTCCGCTCGGCCTTGCGTTCTTCCAGTAATTCACCGACGCACAGCACCACTTGCAGCCCCTTGGCCAACGCGGCATGCACTTTCTTGTTGACGATCGCATCGGTCTCGCCGTACAGCGCCCGCCGCTCACTGTGCCCGAGAATCACCGACTTGCACCCGGTGTCGAGCAGCATGTCGAGGGACAGCTCCCCGGTGAAGGCGCCCGGAGCTTCTGCCGAGGCGTTCTGCGCCCCGAGGTCGACTCCCGTTCCCTGCACCACATCCCGCACCGCCAGCAGATACGGAGCGGGCGGGCAGAGGAGCACATCCACCTTCGCCAACTTGTGCGGAGCCGCCGCGACCACCCCCTTGGCCAAGGCGACCGCCGAGGCCAGGGTGGTGTTCATCTTCCAGTTTCCGGCAATCAGGTATCGTCGCATGGTTTTGTGATCTCGATTTGAGAGAACTCTCCAAAGCTCAGGGGTTGCAACCCCTGGGCTTTCACACACTGACATCTACACCGGCAGCGGGTCGATCGTCTTCCCCATCAGCGTCGCAATCGCCCGCATCTGCTTGACGAGTTCCGCGTACTGGTGGGGCAGCAGAGCCTGCGGGCCATCGCTGGTCGCCTTCTCGGGGCAGCTGTGAACTTCGACGTGAACACCATCGGCCCCGGCGGCGATCGAGGCCAGCGACATGCTGGGGATCAGGTCCGGACGGCCGGTGGCATGGCTGGGGTCGACGACGACCGGCAGGTGGGACAACCCTTGCAAGTTCGGGACGGCTGCCAAGTCGAGCAGATTGCGGGTCGACTTGTCGAAGCTGCGGATGCCGCGTTCGCAGAGAATGACTTCCTGATTTCCGCTGGCCAGGATGTACTCGGCGGACATCAGCAGGTCTTCAATGCTGGCAGCCATGCCGCGCTTGAGCAGAACAGGCCGCTTGGTCTGGCCGACTTCGCTCAGTAGATTGAAGTTCTGCATGTTCCGGGCACCGATCTGGAACATGTCGGTGTAGCGGTCGATCAGCTCGACCTGGCGGGGGTCCATGACCTCGGTCACAACCGGCATCTTGAGTTCGTCGCCGACCTTCCGCAGCAGCTTGAGACCTTCTTCGCCCATGCCTTGGAAGCTGTAGGGGCTGGTGCGGGGCTTGAAAGCTCCGCCCCGCAGGACGTTGGCTCCGGCGGCCTTCACCTGGGTGGCGATATCGTAGAGGAGTTCTTCGCCTTCGATCGCACACGGGCCAGCAATCAGGATCAGATGACCGCCCCCAATCTTCACGCCGTGCCCGAGATTGAACACGCTCGACTGCTGACGGAACTCTCGACTGGCCAGCTTGTACGGCTTCAAAATCCCCATCACTTCCTCAACGCCGGGAATGGCCTTCAGGGGCGCATTTCGCAGCTTGCCTTCGTCGCCAATCACCCCGACGAGCGTGCGATGCTCGCCTCGGCTGATTTCGTGGCGGAATCCCATCTCCTCAATTCGATCCGTCACATGCTTGAGCTGGGCCTCCGTGAAGCCAGGCTTGAGGACGATGATCACGGCAACCTCGTTCGGACAAAGTGAATGCGGGTCAATGCGCACGCCCCGAACAGGAAGACCCAAACCGGGGCGGTGGAGTCAGGGCGAAAATGATAACGGACCGATTGGAAGGAAGCGAGCAGGTTGTAGGCGATGTCGCTCCGCGACTCGCATCCCGTAGGACGGGCCGACTGGCCCGTCCCCGCGCGACCCCCGACTTCCGAAGACCGCCCCGTTGGGAAACTCGAAACCGTTCCCCACTTCACCCGCTCAGGAATTCAGTCGCGTCTTGGACGGACGGGCAATCTTGCCTCAGTCTTACCCACATTTTTACAAATGTTCCTCCCCGTTTCACACACGGCGGGGCCGGATAATCAGGGATTCTGGGGTGATATTGGTTTGGCACG
>JAYWFM010000374.1:0-20864 GCA_043778825.1 Planctomycetota bacterium
GAGGCTGGCAGACCACGCCAGATTGAGCCCTCGCATTCACAAACTCGACAGCCGCCAAAACCCCGTTTCACCAGGCCACCCCGGCCCTCTCCCCCACAGCGGAGTCCTCTCTGAATGCAGTGCCGATTGTGGGGGAGAGGGGGCAGAATCTCACGGCTACCTACTTTTCTGACGCACACCCAGCCTTGGTGGGAAGCGTAAAACGAAATGTCGCACCGCATCCCTCGGTGCTTTCGACACACACGGCCCCCCCGTGAGCTTCCGCGAAGGACTTCACGATCGCCAAGCCCAGCCCCAGGCCCCCGTCATGCACGGCATCGGTTTCCCCCTTGTCAAACACCTTATCGATCAAGTCAGCGGGGATGCCTGCCCCGTTGTCACTGACCCAACACTCAATAAACCTCTCTTCGACCAGCTCCCGAGCCCCGACGATGATCTCGCCATGCGGCGTATACTTGATCGCGTTGGCCATCAAGTTTTGAAGCAGCCGTCTCAACATTCCCGCATCGGCATACACCACCAAATCGTCCGGCACACTGTTGATGAACCGCGTCCCAGCGGTTTTCGCCAGAGGGGAGAGGTCGTAAATCAAGTCCTCAACCAGGGGCCACAGATCAAATTGGCGTCGCTCCAATTTGATCTCCGCGACAGCCTCCAGACTCTTATTTCCATCGAGGACTTTCGCCACGAGCCCCTCCAACTGCTGCACGTTGCGGCGCAGGGCTTTCAGCATCTGATTGCTGGAAGCGGGGCTGTGACTCTCGGGATGCAGCATCTCCAAGACTCTGCCTGCCAGGGAAATCGCATTCAGCGGGGTCCGCAGATCATGCGTCACAAACGCCAGATGCTCCTCCCAGCGCAGCTGCAATTCGAGCGAGCGCTGCGTGGCATAGGCTTTCAAGGCCAATCCAATGGCATGGTCAAACACGCGATTCAGAATGTGAAAGGGCTTCCCTTGCAGACGGATCTCATGGTCATCGGCCAGGTCATGAAGACAGCCGCGCAAGATATTGTATTCCGCCACAACCTCTTCGATATCGTACGCATCTTTCACACGTTGCAATCCGTGTGCGGGCGAGCTGCCCTCGGAGAGCGTCTCCGGGATCGTCTGATCCGACTTGGACCGGATCGCCTGTGCCAATTCATCCAGGAGTTGTGGAATGTGGTCATTCAGTGTCGGAATATCCAGATGCCGCGCCGAGGGCAATTCCCGGACTTGTCGCCTCCAACGAGAGAGCAGAGCCTGACGTTCCTGAATGATCAGCGCAGCCAGACTGTCCAGATCGCTGATCGTCATCTTCACTCCCTTGTCGACTTTTGTGACAATCTTCCGAAAGCACGGATTCTGTTGTCACACGGATAGAGTAGCAGATGCTCCGGCGAGGGGCAGGGGTGACATGCCAAACCCGGCTTTCATGTTATGGGGGTCGAAGCCTTGCGGTTGTGGCTCCTGCCAGCGCGGTCAGTCAGGTGCGAAACGCCTGCGAGACGAGTACAACCAGTCTTGAGGTCGCCTCCCGCGTGCAATCCCACGGACACGAAGTCAATGAGGCGATCGGTCAGACGGGTCTGACGTGGGATAGGCTTCCAGCCGGTCGTTCACCGAAGATGACAGGCTGGAAGCCTATCCCACGGTTCGCTTTCACTGAACGCGCCGTCGCTCCCGGAATCCGCCCATGCCTGACTGGTCGTACCGCACCGTATTCCAGCCGCTGCTGCTCCGCCTGCCGGTGGCGCTGGCGCGGAGCATGGCGCTCGGCGGGATCGGGACGCTGGCCAAGCTGCCGGGTGGGGGGCGGGTGATCGACTTCATGGGGCATATGGCCCCGGATGCGGCGCTCGGGTTCGAGAAGGGCGGGTTGAGGTTTCCGTCGCGGGTGGGGTTGGGGCTTCTGATCGATCCGACGGGGAGTGCCCTGGCGGCGCTGGCGCGGTTTGGGTTCGGTTGTATCGAGGTCGGGCCGCTGGAGATCGAGGCAGGCATCGATCAGCTCGATGGGTCGTTCGACATTCCGCAGCGGAGAGTGGTCTCCGCTGCGGGGGCACCAGCGGTTGGCGTCGCCTCCGTGATGCGACACCTCGCGAGCCGGTCGAGGTCGGGACCACCGGTTCTATTGCGACTTCCACTCGAACAATTCACTTTGGCCACGCGGCAGCTTCAAGAATTATTGCCGAATGTGGACGGGCTGGTACTAGAGGCGAACTCGGACAGTGATGTGCCCGACCTGACACTCGTGCAACAGGTCGCTTGCGGCAAGCCGCTGATCTGGCGGTGTTGCAGTGCCGGTCCGCTGCCGGTGCTGGAGGCTCTCCTGGCGGGGCGGTTGCAGGGGGTACTCGTCGACGAGGTGGCCCTGCCCGATCCAAGTCTCCGTAGCGTGGGCTTTAGCCCACGCGAGACTGCTGCCACACAGGAAACGTGGGCTAAAGCCCACGCTACTTCGACGGTGGATGGCCCGGTCTTACCAAAACCGCGGGAACGCGAGACTGCTGCCGATCCGGCGACACTCACCGCCCTCATCCGCGAGGTCCGCGAGCAGATCGGCCCGGATGTTCTGCTCATCGCCCGAGGGCACGTCATCGACCCCCAAGACGCTCTCGACCTGCGGGACGCCGGAGCCGACCTGGTCCTCATCGACGACGGCCTCGTCTTCTCCGGCCCCGGTCTCTCCAAGCGGATCAACGAGGCCGAACTCGCCCGCATCCCGATCCCGCCGAGTCCCCTCGACCCGCGGCGCGGACCTGAGAGTTGGGTCTGGACACTGCTGCTCGGCGTCGCGCTGTTCGGCGGTGGTGGCCTCGCGCTCCTCATCGCCCTCACACGGGTCATCCTCCCCTATGACGAGGCGTTCGTCGGCATGAACCGCGAACAGTTGTGCGGGGTCAACGACCGTCTGGTCGACTTCATGTCGCATGACCGCGTGACGCTGGCCGGGACGATGATCGCGCTCGGGTGGTGCTACTCGATGCTGTCGATCTTCGGATCGCGACAGGGCCGACACTGGGCGCAGGTGACGATCATCGCCTCCTCATTCGTGGGGTTCTTCAGCTTCTTTGCATTCCTGGGGTACGGGTACTTCGACCCATTCCATGCCTTCGTGGCGGCGATCCTGTTTCAGTTCATGCTGTTCGGGCTGGCAGCTCCCTTGTCCCCCGTGCGAGATCGGGTGACGCCGACGCTTCGCGAGGACCGCCCGTGGCGGCTCGCCCAATGGGGCCAGTTGCTGCTGATCGGCCACGCGGTCGCGCTGTTCACCGCCGGGGTCGTGATCCTGGGTGTCGGCAGTACGAGCGTCTTCGTGACCGAGGACCTGGAGTTCATGGGCACCACCGCCGCAACCCTCTCCGAGGCCAACCCCCGCATCATCCCCCTCATCGCCCACGACCGAGCCAGCTTCGGCGGCATGCTGCTCAGTTGCGGAGTGGCCACGCTATTGCCGGTGCTGTGGGGATTCGAGCGGGGCCGTCCCTGGTTGTGGCGGATGTTGGCAGGAGCCGGAGTCGCCGGGTATCTGTGCGCGATCAGTGTTCACTTCGCGGTGGGGTATGTCAGCGCCTGGCACCTGGCTCCGGCATTCGGCGGGGCGCTGGTACTGGCCGTGGGTTTGTTGTTGTCGAGGCCGTATCTTTGTGATCGCCCCGATTGAGTGGGAATCCAGCCTTCAGGCTGCCCTGGTGCTGGCCTCAAAGTAGACCTGAGCTTGTACGGTGTCTACGCTCCGGGCCATGCAGAGCGTAGAGTATTCTTTCGTTGAGCAAAGCCCAGGGGTGGCATCCCCTGGGCTTTGTTCTCGTGCGAGTCCCCTCCATGAACGAACACCAATGGCGGCTGACCTGTTTCGCGGGCGTCCTCGTGGGGATGGCTCTGCTGGAGTGGCTCGCCCCGCGCAGGCCGCGCGTCGTCCCGCGATCGTCGCGCTGGCTGGCTCACCTCGGACTGGTGGCGATCAATACCGTCGCAGCCCGGTTCCTGATTCCCCTCTCGGCGGTCGAGGCCGCTGACTGGGCCGCAGCTCACAATGGGGGTCTGCTGAACCATGTCCAGTGGCCAGTCTGGGCAGAGTTCGCCATCGCACTGGTCCTGCTCGACCTGGCGATCTACGGACAGCATGTGCTGTTCCATCATGTCCCGTGGTTGTGGCGGCTGCACAAGGTGCATCACGCGGACCTCGATCTGGATGTCACGAGCGGGATCCGGTTTCACACGCTGGAGATACTGCTGTCGGCGGTGTTCAAGCTGGGGGTGGTGGTGGGGCTGGGACCGACGGGACTGGCGGTGATGGTGTTTGAGATCGTGCTGAACGCGGGGTCGCTGTGGAGCCACAGCAACGTGCGGGTGCCGCTGGGGCTGGATCGCTGGCTGCGGCTGATCCTGGTGACGCCCGACATGCACCGCGTGCATCACTCGGTCCTGGTCGACGAGACGAACAGCAACTATGGCTTCCAACTTCCCTGGTGGGATTTTTTATTCGGCACTTACCAGGCCCAACCGCAAGCGGGGCATGAGGCGATGAGGATTGGCCTGGAATCGCCTCGCGAGGAACGGCAGGTCACACGTCTGATGGGCTTGTTGGCCATTCCGTTTCGAAGGGAGGCCGATGAGGCGGATCGGTTAATTCCGTGAGGCCTCCGCCGACACCTCGCCCGTTCAGGCCCCCCACCCCGGCCCCGGCCCACACAGTGGAGTCCACTCCGCAAGTCACATCGCTTGTGGGGGAGAGGGAGGAAGAGTGTGGGAAACGCCCAGCGTCCTCTGTCTCTCGTCCCCCGTCCCCCGACTCCCGACTCTCTCAATCCTGCACATCAAACCCGACCTTCTTCTTGCTCTTCGGGTCGCCATTGTAATTGATCGTCACCTCTTCCCCCGGCTGGATATCGCGGAGGGCGGTGTACTCCTTCCGCGACTGGGCCAGATCGTCGTAGCGGGCGTTGGGCTTGAAGCTGTGGTTGTAGAGTGACCCGTAGCCGAGGGCGAGAGCGACGGTGGTTTCGGTCCAGGCGTAGACGTAGTCCATCAGCGTGGAGCCGATGATGTCGTCCTGCTTGCAGATCAGCAGCGGCACCGTTTCGAAGATCGTGCCCTTGGGGATCAGGATGCGGGCGAAGATCCCGCGTCCCTTGCCGGGGATGCGTCGGACTTCGAGATACTCGGATTGGTGCAGACTCATTCAGCGATCTCGCGGGCATCCTCGCCCGCCCGAGGAGACTCCCCACGAGTCCGCCCTCCCGACGATGAATGCGAGCGAATCATCTCGCATTCGCGAAGCGTTGCAAGGGTGGCGGATCATCACCCCGAGCCGGAAGCGTCAGCGCCCGGAGTACGCCACACCACCAGCCACGTGTTCCCGGCCTGCCTGGTACTCAAGACGAAACTGTTTTGATGCGAGCCAGTAATTCGCTCGGGGAGATCGCCAGTACGGGACTATGAACAAAGTCTGCGAGATTGCGGGTCACAATCACATCCATCTGAAACGCTACGGCACAGCGAATCAGAACATTGTCTTCAAAGTCGCTGCCGGGTTGTGTCGTGGCTTCCCTCAGAACTGATCCATCTACGGGCACAACCTCAAATGCCGAGAGACAATCACAAACGCCTTGCAACGCGAGAGGCAGGCCGACCAGCTTGCGGGCGATGTAAAACAGATTCGTCACGGCTGTGGCGACCACATACCCGTGAATCTGCTGGCGGTAGTTGGCGTCCCACACCGCTTTCGAGTCCGCCACCCAAGGCGCACGATTCAGCAGAACATCCAGCACCACATTGGCGTCGATCAGCACCTTCATGAAGCGTGCTTCCTCCGCAGTTCCTCGGCGAGTATCTGCTCGCACTCCTCATCGGTGGGAGTTGCCGTTCCCGGATTCCACAAGCCCAGCACCTGCTCCGCAGGCGGGCCTTTGTGGACTCCGGGCGCTGACGCTTCCGGCTCGTTGTCGAGTGTCTCCAGGACACGTCGTGCCAGCGCAATGCGAGACCCCACAGGCCACGATTTGACCTGCTGCCAGACGGTTTCCATTTCAGAATTCGACGCCACCATGAGGGAGTCTCCGATCTGTCGCCAAGGCCCCAGCCGATTGTACCACGGTTGGTGACGAGTGACGACACCCCACCCCGAGCCGGAAGCGTCAGCGCCCGGAGTACACCCCTCAACTGTCCCCGCTAAAACACCGGTCCCCAGGTCCAGGGGCAGAACTCCTCATCGCCGATGCCCTGGGCTTCGCTCTTGGTCTCCTTGCCGCTGGCGACGGCCAGGATCTCTTCGAAGATCTCCGTGCCGACCGACTCGATTGTCTCCCCGTTCAGAATCGGACCGGCGTCAATGTCCATGTCGTCCCGCATCCGCTCGTACAGCGGCGTGTTCGTCGAGACCTTGATCGTCGGCGACGGCTTGCAGCCGAAGCAGCTGCCGCGACCGGTGGTGAAGACGACGACCTGGCAGCCGCCCGCGACGATGCCGGTGACCGAGGTCGGGTCGTAGCCGGGGGTGTCCATCACGACGAGGCCACGTTCGGTGATCCGCTCGGCGTACTCGTAGACGGCGCGCAGCGCCGTGGTCCCGCCCTTGGCGACGGCACCGAGCGACTTTTCGTAGATCGTGGTCAGGCCTCCCTTCTTGTTGCCGACCGACGGGTTGTTGTCGATGCTCGCGCCAAACTTCGCGGCGTAGTCCTCCCACCAGCGGATGCGTTCGACGAGCTTGTCGGCCACGCCGCGATTGATCGCCCGGCGGATCAGGACTTGCTCCGCTCCGTAGATTTCCGGGGTCTCGGCGAGGACAGCTGTGCCGCCTTGTGCTACCAGCAAATCGCTAGCGTAGCCGAGGGCGGGGTTGGCGGTGATGCCACTGTTGCCGTCGCTGCCGCCGCAGTTGAGACCGAGCATCAGCTCGCTGGCCGGGATCTCGACGCGGCGGAGCTTGTTGACCTCGGGGAGGAGTTCCTTCAGGATCGACACCCCGCGCTTCACGGTCTTGGCCACTCCGCCCTGCTCCTGGATATTCATCGTGATCGGCTGGGGAGGATTCGGCCCGAGGTTGTCGAGCTGGACCAGATTGAACTCCCCGGTCAGGAACGACGCCTGCGAGGTCTCGCACCCCAGTCCCACCACCAAGTATGCGGCGATGTTCGGGTGCTGAGCAAACCCCGCGAGCGTGCGGGCCAACTGGCGATGGTCGGTCCCCCCGTACTCCATCGCACAGCCCCCCTTGTGAACCAGCGGGATCACGCCGTCGACATTCGGGTACTGTTCGAGAATGCTCTCTTCGAACTTCTGAGCGATGAACTTGGACGAGGTGGCCGAGCAGTTCACCGTACTCACAATCGCAATGTAGTTGCGAGTCCCCACGCGGCCATCGGCGCGGCGGTAGCCCTGAAACGTGCGCGGCACCGCTGCCACGGGAGCTGCCGGAATCGCCGTGCAATACTCATAGTCATGCGAGAGCGTCCCCAGCCCCAGATTGTGCTGATGCACCCAGTCGCCCGCTGCGATGTCGCGGGTCGCATAGCCGATGAGCTGGCCGTACTTCTGGACGACGCCTCCGACGGAGACTCGACGGATCGCCAGTTTGTGCCCGAGATCAATCCGCTCGTGACAGGTCACAGCCTCCCCCTTCGGCCCGACCCACACCGTCCCCGCCGGAGCCGGTCGCCGGGCCACGACGACATCGTCCTCGGGGTGCAGGAGAACGAACGGGGAGTCGGTGGCGATCGCGGTCATGAGGACGGTTCCCAGGGTGGAGGGTCGCAGCTCCGCATTGTAGGCCCGCTCTCCCCACCTGTCCTCTGAGGGCGTGAACGACGACCCGTGCGGGTGCATTCGCCATTTGGCGGTATCACACGGAATGCGAGTCGCGGAGCGACATCGCCTACGTCGCTCAGTCGCTCCGCGACTGAGATTCCTGGGGATACCGCCAAGGAGCGAATGCACCCGACCCGTGCGGTGTGTGCATCAGAAAAATAGACACAAAAATCACCACTGAGGCACGGGGGCACGGAGTGGGAATTCTCTCAAGTGACATCCAGGGGCTTCGCCAGAGGTTGAGGAAGAGTCGACAGGATCAACAGGATGTCCAGGATGCAGACACACTGTGTCGAAGGCGAAAGTCATCCGGTGAATCCTGTCCATCCTGTCAAAACTCCCGATCAGTGAGGCTCGCATCCCCTCTCGTATGTCTCTGTGTCTCTGTGTCTCTGTGTCTCCGTGTCTCCGTGGTGAATTTCTGCCACTGCCTACTTTTGTGACGCACACACTCTGCCTGGAACGAATTCGCCGCGCGCTTGTGGCCGGTCGGACGCCGCCGTAACATGAACCGCTTCCCCGGATCGGATTCGAGCCCAGCGCTGGAACCCCGATCCGTCTTCGTTTCGCTCGCTCAGCAAGGTTCGGCTGCTATGCCGCGTGTGTTTGTCAATCAGTTGGCCGATGGCTCCCCCGTCGACGAGGTGTTCCTCCTCGCCGATCGCCAGCTCCGCGCCAATCGCCACGCGGAGACGTATCTGCTGGCCCAGCTTCGGGACAAGACCGGGCAGGTCAGCGGGCTGCTGTGGAATGTCACCGAAAGCTCCATCGCCCAGTTGCAGGTCGGCGACTACGTGAAGGTCAAGGGCAAGATCCAGCTGTTTCAGGGCAACCTGCAGCTCATCATGAATCGGATTGAGAAAGCCCCGACGGAGGGGCTGAACCCGGCCGATTTCGTGCAGGAGACCTCGGTCAACTCGACGCGGCTGCTGACTCGGCTGAAGGAGATTCTGCTGAGCATCGACGACGCTCCGCTGCGGACGTTGATGGAGTGTTTCCTCGACGACGAGGAGTTCATGGCCCGGCTGGCCCAGGCTCCGGCGGGGATTCGGCTGCACCATGCGTATGCGGGCGGGCTGCTCGAACACATTGTGAATCTACTGGAAACGATCACGCGGATTGCGGATTTGTACGCCAAAGTCGACTCGCGGCTGCTGCTGGCGGGGGCGTTCCTGCACGACATTGGCAAGGTGCGGGAACTCGAGTTCGATGCGGTGTTTGGCTACACCGATGAGGGCCAGTTGATCGGCCACCTCGTCCAGGGGGTCGAGATGGTGAACGAGCATCTTCCGGAAGCGGAGCGGCGGCTGGGGCATGCGTTCCCGAAGGAGACACTGCTGCGGGTCAAGCACATGCTGCTGAGCCACCACGGGTCGTACGAATTCGGCAGCCCGAAGCTGCCGATGACGCCTGAAGCGATTGCTCTGCATCATCTGGATAATCTGGATGCCAAGGTCAACGAATATACCACGTTGATTACCAGCGATCCGAACTCGCAATCGACCTGGACGCCGTATCAGGCCACAATGCAGCGTAAGATCTTCAAGGGCGGGGGCTGAACCGCTCGATGAATTGCTCTGTCTGGTCATGAGTGACCAGACTGAGACTTCCGAAGTCTTCGGAGACTTCGGAAGTCTGGCCGCTCGCCCAACTCTGTTCTGGTGGCCCGCGGGAGGGTGGCCGCTTTCCCGTTTCGTCCTTTTGCCCAGTCAGGAACCACAGCGATGCGACACCTGACCTCGCTGTTCGATCTGTCGACCGACCACGTGCGTGAGATTCTCACTCTGGCCCGCGAGCTGAAATCCCAGCTCCGCCGGGGCGAACGTCCTGCGCTGCTGGCCGGGCACGTCCTGACCCAGGTGTTCGAGAAGCCCTCGCTCCGCACCCGCTTGAGCTTCGACGCCGCGATGATGCAGTTGGGCGGCAGCAGCATTTTCCTGTCGCGGATGGATGCCGGGCTGGAGGGGCGTGAGGCGGTGTCGGATGTGGCCCGCGTGATCGGCGGGTACTCGGATGTGATTGTGCTGCGGACGTACAAGCAGTCGTTGGTCGAGGACTTCGCGCGCTGGTCGGGGAAGCCGGTGATCAATGGCTTGTCGAATGATTGCCATCCGTGCCAGGCCCTGGCCGATGCCCAGACGATCGAAGAGGCGTTCGGCACGTTCTCGGGTTTACGGGTGGCCTACATCGGCGATGGCAACAACGTGGCCGTCTCGCTGGCCGAGGTGTGTGGCCACCTCGGGATGAGTTTCGCGATTGGCACTCCGCCAGAGTACGAGTTCCCTCGCCCGTTCGTGGAGCGGCTCAAGAAGCGGTTCCCGAAGCTGGAGCTGCTGGAGACGAACGACCCACACTTGGCCGCGCAGCACGCTGACATTGTGTACACCGATGTCTGGGCCAGCATGGGTCAAGAGGACGAGAAGGAAGCCCGGCAGAAGGACTTCGTGGGGTTCCAGGTCGATGCGGCCCTGATGAAGTCCGCGAATCGCAAGGCCCGGTTCATGCACTGCCTGCCCGCCCGCCGAGGCCAGGAAGTCACCGACCAGGTCATGGACGGCCCGCAGAGCCTGTGCTTCCCGCAAGCCGAGAACCGCATGCACCTCGCCAAAGCCGCCCTCGTCTGGGCGTTGCGCTAAAGTCGGATGGGAACTCCTGCCCGTCCCCGCGCGACGTTCGAACGTTGTGGGCGGGTGAAGTGGTCCGCGAGAAACCGTTGCCCGTTCGACTCAACTCCGAAGAATTCATCGCAAAGACGCAAAGACGCGAAGACGCGAAGACGCGAAGACGCGAAGGCGCAAGGACGCAAAGGACAGAGCAGGAAAGCGTCACTCGCAGCTCAGCCCACCCTTCCCCCTTTGCGTCCTTGCGCCTTGGCGTCTTGGCGTTAAAATCCCCACCGCCTACTCCAGAAAAGACCTCCGAAGACTCTGAAGACTTCGGAGGTCTTTAGACACCTTCGAACGCGAACACCCCGACGCCCACCTTCTGGCGAAGGTAGCTACCAGATGCCCGACGACACCCGCCATCTCGAACTGACCCTCACCGCGATCGACCCCGCGGCGCTCCTCGAGCGCGTGCGGTCGCACCAGGCGGGGGCGGTCGTGCTGTTCCTCGGCACGGTTCGCGAGATGACCGATGGCAAACAGACCGCCTCGCTGGAATACGAGGCGTACCCCGAGATGGCCCTGCGACAACTCGGCACCCTCCTCGACGAGGCCCAGACCCGCTGGCCGATCATCCGCGCAGCCGTCATTCACCGGCTGGGGCACCTCGAACTCGGTGACATCGCTGTCGGTGTGGCGGTGAGTTGTCCCCATCGCGGCGCCGCTTTCGAAGCCGGGCAGTGGGTCATGGACCGCATGAAAGAAGTCGTCCCGATTTGGAAGAAAGAGAACTGGGCCGACGGCAGCACCGAATGGGTCCACCCCCAACCGGGCGAGTGACCGGTGTGAGTTGGACCGCCATTGACGAGCGACCTTGTTCTACAACGGCAACACACGGACACGAGCTTTTTTCACGTCCACAACTACCAGTGCTCCGGCCTGCAACACGTCGGCGTGTTGAGACAGTGCCGCGATCACGACTGGCCCGAGACTTTCCGGAAGTACATCCTGACCTCGGACTTGTAAGACACTGGGGCCATCGGCATGGGTCAGGGCCAGCATCGTGCCGAAATCCAAGTCGTGAGTCAACACGACATGCTCGTTCGCCAGCGCCCATGCCATGATGGTCGAGTCTTCCGCATGCGGATCGCCAATGGTCGACCAGTGAACAGCGGGCCAGCCCTGCTTCGCGAGTTCGGCCACCCATTCCGGGGTCAGATTCATATCGACAACGATGAGCAGGCTCATATCACAACCAGCGATTCTTCTCGCTCTTCAAGTCGCCAAGCTGCGTAGCTCAACGCGGCATCAATGTCCGCATCTTCAAGGTACGGGTAGGCTTCCAGAATCCGCTCGCGCGACTTGCTGCTCGCCAGCAGTCCGAGGACAGTCCCCACAGTCACGCGGAGTCCTCGAATACATGGCTTTCCGCCCATGACTGCGGGATCATGTGTGATCCGGTCGATGTGCATGATGACTCCCTTGGTTCGTGTGGATCGGCAACACCTCATGAAGTTTATCCCCAGCGAGCGTCCGGCGTAAACCGGATGTACGGTTCCTGGTGATTTCCCCTGATCCTGAATCGGACAACCCCGCATCCTTTCCTCACTCCCCACTCCAACCCCGGATACTCTACGATGCCGCCAGGATAAGCTGCGGGCGGAGCATCGGGATTCCGCAGTGACCAATCGGAGTGCAGACGTGATTGCGGACTTTGAATTCGATGTGGTGGTGATCGGCTCCGGTCCGGGTGGCGAAGGGGCCGCCATGCAGGCCGTCAAGCATGGCCTCAAGGTCGGTGTCGTGGAGCGGATGCCGCTGATCGGTGGCAGTTGCACACACACCGCCACGATCCCGAGTAAGGCTCTCCGCTTTGCGATCTTTCAGGCCATGGAGTTCCGCGCCAACCCGCTGTTTCGGTCTCTGGGCACACCGAGCGACATCAACTTGCCCCAGCTGCGCAAATCGGCCCAGAAGGTGATCGACCAGCAGGTGGCCATGCGGCAGAGCTTCTACGACCGCAACGATGTGACGCTCTTCAATGGAAACGCTCGGTTCATCAACCCGACGACGATCGAGGTGCAGTTGCCCGATGGGGGCCGGACCGTGCTGGCGGCCAAGAACTTCGTGATCGCCACCGGGGCGCGGCCCTATCGCCCGGAGAATGTCGATTTCTCGCATCCGTGCATCTTCGACAGCGACACGATCCTCACCATCCACAAGGACATCAAGTCGATCACCATCTACGGAGCCGGGGTGATTGGGTGCGAGTACGCCTCGATGTTCCGCAACATGGAGGTCAAGGTGAACCTCGTGAACACGCGTGACAAGCTGCTCGATTACCTGGATGAGGAGATCATCGACGCCCTGAGTTACAACCTGCGTGAGCGCGGGGTGTTGCTGCGGAATCGCGAAGAGTATGAGAGTATCGAGTGCTGCACGGACGGAGTGATCCTGCACTTGAAGTCGGGCAAGAAGCTGAAGACCGATGCTCTGCTGTGGGCCGCCGGACGGACCGGGAATTCAGAGGGCATGGGCTTGGAGGCCCTCGGCATCCAGCCCGATCAGCGCAGCAATATCAAGGTGAATGCCCAGTTCCAAACAGCGGTACCCAGCATCTACGCCGTGGGGGATTTGATCGGCTTTCCCGCCCTGGCCAGCGCGGCGTACATGCAGGGCCGCTACGCCGCCAGCCACATTCTCGGGGAGGGCGACCTGAGCGAGATCCGTGACATCCCGACCGGAATCTACACCAACCCGGAGATCAGTTCCCTCGGGAAAACTGAAAAGGAACTCACCGAGAGCAAGACCCCCTACGAAGTCGGGCACGCCCACTTCAAGAGCCTGGCCCGTGCCCAGATCACCGGCCAGACCGCGGGGATGCTCAAGCTGTTGTTCCACCGCGAGACGCTGGAGTTGCTGGGCATCCACTGCTTCGGGGCCAATGCCAGCGAGATCATCCACATCGGTCAGGCGATCCTGATGCAGCCGCCACCGCACAACACGCTGAAGTATTTCGTGACCACGACCTTCAACTACCCCACGATGGCCGAGGCGTATCGCGTCGCGGCGCTGAATGGGCTGAACCGGTTGTTCTGAGATCGGTTCACCGGGTGGAAGAAGAGAGGTCGCTGCGTTCGCCAGAACGCGGGGGCCCGCACTCTGGCGAGTGCAGCTAGGCGATCGGTCAGTGGAAACTTTCCGTAGCCTGGACCCCCAGGTCCGGGCGGTACGGACCTGGGGGTCCGTTCTACAGGTAAGCCATCACTGACCGATCGCCCTACTGGAAAAGCCACACACGCTCTCGCGAAAGTGCCCGTGTCGGAGAATGTAGAGCAGAGACAGAATTGGTGTTCATCACATCAGCCGATGGAATGACGATTTTGGAACACTAATCTCCGCTCATCAACACTGATCCAAGTCAGGATTAGCGTCGATCAGTGGAGATTAGTGTTCCAAACTTTTGTGGTGAACACGATTTCTGAAACTGCTCTAGGTTATTCGTGAACGGGACTTGCGGTGATTCGATGAGATGCGATGGACTGCCGGAACGATTCTGGCCTCGAATCACCAGCAGTTCACATTCGACCGGAAACAGCCCCTCATGCCAGACGCCTCCGATCCGTCCGCGTTCGCTCACCCGATTGAGATCGAGGGCGAGCCGGGGAGCGTCGTGTTCTTCGATGGGGTGTGCGGTCTGTGCAACGTCTCGGTCGACTTCATCCTGGCTCGCGACACCCGACAGCGGTTCCAGTTTGCTCCGCTGCAAGGGGAAACCGCTCGCCGGGAATTGCCCCCGGCGGACTTGGAGCATCTCGATACGATGATTCTGCTCACCGCCGCCGGAAACTATCGGAGGTCAGCGGCGGTGGTGCGAATTCTGTGGGGGTTGCCGGGGATCTGGCCGCTGGTGGGGACTCTGTTGTGGGTGGTGCCGAGGCCGCTGCGCGATGTGGGGTATCGGATCGTGTCGGCGAATCGGTTGGCTTGGTTTGGAAAGAAAGAGACCTGCCGCCTGCCGACTCCCGAGGAGCGCGAACGGTTTCTGCCGTAGCGCGTTGATCTGCCTGATGTCACTCAATCATCGTTATTGGCGAGCAGGCCGTAGAGCAGAAAGGCAAACCCCGTCCCCCATCCCCAAGACAAGAAAATACGACTGTAGAGGAAGTACACTCCGGAGATCACAAAGAACACCAGAGCGATTCCCAGCATTTTCCAGTTGAACAACCGATGGCCCCTTTCGTTTGATGAACATGATGAACATGATGAACTGGTTGGAGTCCAGCCTTTAGGCTGCTCCGGGGCAGGCTAAAGCCTGAACTCCAACGTTCTACGCCAAGATCCCGTTCACCACTTCTCCATACACATCCGTCAGCCGGAAATCGCGACCGGCGTACTTGTAGGTCAATTGAGTATGAGTCAGCCCCAGCAAGTGCAGCATCGTGGCATGCAGGTCGTGCATGTGGACCCGGTCCTTGACGGCGTAGTACCCGAAGTCGTCGGTCTCGCCGTACGCGATGCCCGGCTTGATTCCGCCGCCTGCCAGCCAGACGGTGAACCCCTGGGGGTTGTGGTCGCGACCGTCTTTCCCCTGAGCGATCGGCGTGCGTCCGAACTCGCCGCCCCACACGACCAGTGTCTCGTCGAGGAGCCCGCGCTGCTTCAGGTCGGCCAGCAGACCGGCGATCGGCTGGTCGGTGGCCTTGGCGTTCTTCTCGTGCCCGTTCTTGAGGTCGCCGTGCTGGTCCCACACGTTCCCCGTCGAGAGCTCGATATAGCGGACTCCCGCCTCGACCATCCGCCGAGCGAGCAGACACTGCCGCCCGAAGTTCTCCGTCTCCTTCTTGTCGATCCCGTATAACGCCTGCGTCGCCGCGGTCTCCGTCTTGAGGTCCAGGACTTCGGGGGCCGCGAGTTGCATGCGGTACGCGAGTTCGTAGGACTCAATGGCCCCCGACAGGAGTGGGTCACGCCCCGCCCGGGCGAGGTGGTCGGTGTTGAGGGCCTGCACCAGGTCGAGTTGCCGTCGCTGCTCGTCGTTCGGCAGCAGCGGCTTGAGGTTGGCAACCTGGGCATCGCCGAGTTTCCCCTGCCGCCCGATCGGAGTGGCCTGGAACTCTGCGGGCAGGAACGCCGCCCCGTAGTTACGCGGCCCGCCGTGCCCACTGGCGGGAGCGATCGATACGAACGCCGGCAGGTTCGGGTTCTCGGCTCCCAGCCCATAACTGACCCACGCCCCGACCGAAGGCCGCACGAGGTTGTCGCTGCCGGTGTGCAGCATCGACACCGCTTGTCCGTGCGATTGGCCCCGGCTATGAACGGAGTGGACCATGCACAGGTCGTCGACATGCCGAGCGGTGTAGGGCAACAGTTCCGAGACCCAGCGGCCCGACTGGCCGTACTGGGCGAACTTCCACGGCGACTTCATCAGGACCGGTTTGGCGTCGATATTCGGAGCCTTCTCGAAGGGCAGATCCTGGCCATCTCGGGCCTGGAGTTCGGGCTTGTAGTCGAACGTGTCGACCTGGCTCGGGCCCCCGTGCATGAACAGGAAGATCACCCGCTTGGCCTTCGCGGGGAGATGCGGCTGCTGCCGATGCGGTGTCCCGGCGGCTTCGAGCGTGCGACCAGTCAGGCCGGACAAGGCGAGCGCGCCGGAGCCGAGTGCCGAATGTCGGAGGAGTTCGCGTCGTGTGAACAATGACATGCCTGAACCCCGGTGGAGAGTATTACCGTTCGCTTCAGTATCGATCCCGATACCGTCACAAAGCAAGTCGAAACGAGATGTCGGGGATTGCTCGCGGTCGGAACGCTCCGCTTCGAAGACTTCGCGTCGCGGCTAAGCGGTTGGGGTCAGTGCGGTCTTCAGCGGGCATGCGGCTCCGATCGGTGTTCCGCGACGGTACTTCTCCAAGAGTTCGTGCGACCGCCGGGCCAGCATGCGGCGGACCTCGCGGCGTTTGCCCTTCACGCGGGGGATCGCCATCCCGTCGTAGCCGGTGGTTTGGTGCCGCATCCAAGCAATCACGGCGGCCTCGGCCCGCTGTTCGACCGGGATGCGTTTGGTGCGGGCGACGGTGCCGCTGCCGACCGGGGTCGCGTGGGCGGTCACGGCCTGGGCCAGTCGGTCGGCGACCTCGGCATACTTCGGATCGAAGGCCAGGAACTGCACCACCGCCCCGTGGAAGTCCTCGACGTACTCGGTCTGTACCTTGTCGCGTCGACGGGCTGCAGCTTCTTGCTTCTTGGCGTAACTCTCGGTGGAGCGCTCCGCTTCGAGGTCCGCGCGGATCTGCTCGATGATCGCTGCTGGTGCCCAGACGCCCATTGAAAACAGCTTGCGGCCACTCTTTAAGGCGATGACAAAGTGGTCGCCAGCGGCCTTCACACGGCGAGTCAGGGCGGCATCGCCGGGCGGGAACAGGGCCCAGTCCTTGGGGATGGTTAAGACGCGGCCATCGGGGGCGCGAACGGTGTGCGGCTGGGGGCCGGGGGAGTAGATCGGGGCGGGCATGCGTCGTGTGCTTCCTTGCAACAACAGGTTCGTAGAACGGAATTCATTCCGTTCCTTGGTGCTGCGTCACGGCTTGAGATTTCGAGTCGGGAGGGCGAAGCTCCTGCTGAGCCGCGAGCGAGGGACAACACCCTCACTTCGTCGCGGCACGGCAGGAGCCTCGCCCTCCCGGTGATCGTAGAACGGAATGTATTCCGTTCTACAGAAACACCGCGAGCCAGACCGTCGGCTCATCGGGTGTTGTCCACTCGACGCGGTGCTTCCGGTGGGCCGGGATGAGGAGGGAGTCACCGAGTCGCAACTCCGTGGGCGAAGACTCGTCCTCGAAGCGGAGCCTCGCGGCCCCCTTCAGCACGACCACCCACTCGGCCTCATCCTGATCGTACCAGAACCCCTCGGGAGAGGAATGGCCATGCGAGACGATCCGTTCGATGCGGACATTCTCAGCGGAGAACAGCGTCGTGAGCAGCTCCTCGGGCAGTTGGGACGGAAGATCAGCGAAGAGGTTGGTCATGTGGGTTTTCGAATCGTAGCCACGTTCGCCAGAACGTGGGCGAATTCGAATCCGCAGGCTCGGTGGCCGACTGACTTCCGAAGTCTCCGAAGACTTCGGAAGTCTTCCCCGCGTTCGGAGGCGGGTTCCGGCCACCCACGTTCTGGCGAACGTGGCTACGTCAGACTCGATTGCGGACCAGTCCGAGCGCCACCAGTGCCAGGATCGCAAACCCGGCCCCCAGCAGCAAGGCCGCCTCGGACCCCGCTTGGTCCCACACGACCCCAGCCAGCAGGCTGGCTGCCAGTGTGGTCAATCCGGTGAGGGCGTAAAAGATCCCCATCGCGGCCCCGCGCGACTCTTTGGGGGCATGATCGGCGATCAGCGCTTTGCCCACTCCTTCCGTCAGAGCCATATACACCCCATACACCGCCATCAGCGGCCACAGGCCCCACGCCTGCGACTTCGGGAGTAGAGCCAGCGCCGCATACACCCCGGCATAGATCGCCCACCCGACGGCGATGATCCGCCAGCGGCCCAGGCGGTCACTCAGCACGCCAATGGGGTACGCCAACCCGGCATAGGTGACGTTGAACAGGGCATACGCCAACACCACCGCCCACGGCGAGTATCCCAGATCGCTGGCTCGCAGTAGCAGAAACGTATCGCTGCTGTTGGCCAGTGAGAACAGCCCGAGGACCGCCAGGACCAACCAATACGAATTGGGCATCCCGAGCCAGAGTGTCGTCTTTCGCTCCGCGAAAGAACGCTCATTCGCCGAGTTCGAGGCGACGCTCTCGGCTGCGACCTCGGCCTCGCTTCCCTCGGCCTCGCTTCCCTCGGCCTCCTGCACGAGGAACGACAGAGCCAGCGAAGCCAGACCCAATCCCGCACCAGTCCACAGGATCACGCGATAGACCCACGCGGGCGTTTGCGCGGCGGCACTCAACGCCTCCCCCGTCACGCTCTCTTGCGGTGTCCCCGTCAACCACCACAGCAGCAACGCCGACAGCAACACTCCGATCAGTGCCCCGGCGGTGTCAAAGGCCCGGTGCAGCCCGAACGCCCGCCCGCGCTGATCGGCGCTGACTGCATCGGCAATCAGCGCATCGCGCGGGGCCCCGCGCAGCCCCTTGCCAAACCGGTCAAACAACCGCCCCCCCAGCACCAGCGGCCACGTCGTGGCGACGGCGATGATCGCCTTACCCAGCACTGGCATCCCATACCCGAACCGAATCCACTTGACCCGCCCACCGCCCGGCCCCTTGCGATCGCTGCGAAACCCCGCATAAGCCGACATCAACGCCACGAGCAACACGGCCCCCCCCTCCATCGCGCCCAGCTCCGTGCGGCTGGCTCCCAGTATCTGCACCATGAACAGCGGCAGGATGGGATAGACCATCTCGCTCGATACATCGGCGAAGAACGAGATCCAACTCAGGATCCACACCGAACGCGGGAGCGTGGCTGAGGTGGCTGGCACAGAAAAGAGGGAAGCGGTGGGCATGAGTTCTGTGTTGCGGTTCAGATAGGGTGCGCGTGCAGCCTGACCCCCAGGGCGTGCGCGACCTTCAGCACGGTAGCAAAGCTCGGGTTTCCGTCCCCGCTGAGTGCGCGGTACAAGCTTTCTCGGCTCAGCCCCGCGTCCTTCGCGACCTGAGTCATTCCCTTCGCACGGGCAATGTCACCCAACGCGCGTGCGATACCGGCTGCGTCTTCAGGCGATTCTTCGAGCCAGGCATCCAGGTAGGCCGCCATCTCCTCTGGGGTCCGGAGGTGTTCCGCGACATCATACGGGGACGTTTTCGTCTGACCTTTCGCCACTTTGCGAGTGGATGTTTTGGGCATGGTGGACTACTCCTTGAAGTTCAGGGCCAGATGAATCGCAGCTGCGATATCCTTCTGCTGAGGGGATTTATCGCCGCCGATGAGGAGCAGCAGCAGTCGTGTGCCGCGTAGCGAGTAATAGACCCGGTATCCCGGACCGCAGTCGATCTTCAGTTCTGAAACCCCATCGCTCAGGTTCCGATGGACTCCGGGGTTTCCGTGGATCAGCCTCTCGACACGAACCAATATCCGTGCGCGACCTGCTTGATCCTTCAGGTCATCGAGCCAGCGGCGGTACTCGTCGGTGGTCTCGACTCGCATGGCCCAAGTGTAGCCCGTGGGCTACGATTGTCAATGGCGGGGATTTGAGAATACCGCACGACCAAGGTGACCCGACGTATCCGGATGTGATGCCTAATACCTGATTGCACGGCGTCATGTTCACGTAGGATGACCGCGTCATTTTTGCCGGGCCGGGTGGCACGCCCTGACGCTGGGGGAAGGGCGTGGTGAATCGCTGGAGCTGGCACACACAGACTCAGGGCGTGCCCCCCCAGCGCCTCAACTCCCCACTCGCCGCATCGTACAGCCACGGGGTTCGATCCGGGAAGAGGCGGACCGCGCGTTGCAGGTCGGCTTCTTTCGCCGGGGCGCGGGCCCGCAGGATCGAGGAGTCGAGTTGGGGCCGGTTGTAGACGAAGTCGATGTGCCGGTCCGACGGGTCGGGTTGGATGAACACGATGGCTCGACCGTCGATTCGCTCCTTCAACAGCTGATTGAAGCGGGCGTACTTCAGGCGGGGGAAGTTTAACTCGGCCAGTCCGACTGGCATCCGGCCCCGCCACAGCGGCGGGACGGTCAGCCAGGCGGTGGCCAGTGAAGTGAGCAGCACTCCGGCCCACCACCAGCGGAGCGCCCCGTGGCCCGTCTCGCGACAGGTCTTGGCGAAATCGGCTGTGACGACGCCGAGGACGATGGCCCACAGCGGAGCGGACTCGAAGACGTAGTGCCAGCCCATGATCCCCTCGAACCAGTAGGGGAGATGCACGACATGCAGGCTCACGATCGACGCCACGATCAGCTTCAGATCGCCGCTCCAGCGCCGCCAGTTCCAGACGAGCAGTACCACGACGAACGCCAGCGGCACCAGTCCCAGCGTCCAGCGCCCGCTGGCCACGATGCGGATGCCCATCTTCTCGCCGGCCTTGGAGAGCGTCAGATTTTCGGCCCAGCGGTCGTAGTGGTCGAGTACCTTGGGCCCGAGGTGCTGCTCTCCGCGCTCGACGTTGTTGAAGCCATACACATGTCGGGGGGTGTAGATGTCGGTGTAGAGCTGATACGGGGAGACGAGGGCCTTGCCAGTGATGGAGTGGTTGTAGGCCAGTTGCAGGGCGATCCCGGCGAGGAGCGGGAGGGACATGCTGAGGAGGAGGGGGAGGAGGAGGGTTGATGGTTTATGGTTTATGGTTGATCGATCGGAGGGGAAGAGGGGGGGAGGAGGGGAGGAGGAGGGTTGAGCGACCGACCTCTCGGGCTCCCGACTCCCGACTCCCGACTCCCGACTTGCTGACCGCTTTCCCCCCGTTACCGTGTCACCGCATTGGAATACCGAGCCCCGGTCGACCTCGGGCG
>JAYWFM010000375.1:0-3591 GCA_043778825.1 Planctomycetota bacterium
CCTGGTCGACGAATACGTCCGCAAAAACAAACAGAGCCGCGACTACCCCCGCAAGAAACAACACACCCGCACCGGCCCCCCGAACATCGTGAACGCCACTCCGAAACAAGTCCAGCAAGCCAAAACGCTGAAGAATGCCATCGCTGCGAAAAAGGGTTAACGGCGTTGAGTGCCACTGGCGGTCGCTTTGGGCCGCCAGTGTTGGGGGCGATGTGGTATTGTCGGACCGTGATTAGCCACCGGTTGCCATCTCACACTGGCGAGTCAATGCCCTCGCCAGTGTCACCCGGCACCGCCCCGGTAGGCCCACAGCGGCCCAACCGGGGCCACCCCGCGGTGCTACCCCGCTCTTAGGCGGCAAAATGTGAATTCTCAAAGTATTCCTTCCACGCAGCGACAAGTCCATCCCACAGCTCATCCTCAGAGACATTGGGGTTGTCAAGCCGCTGCCGCCAGCAATATGTCGCCGACCCGCAGTCATGAGCCCTGAGATAGTCAACATACCGGGGATATTTTGTAGCGGTGGAGTTTCGCGTTCCGTAGCGACTCAGAATCTCATCGAGAAGCCAAAGCAACGACTCCAACTCATATGGCGAGCCAGCATACATTTTCGGACGATCCAACATCGACTTGGCTCTTCCCCGAATGTGGCAATCCAGCGACGCGCTGTCAAGTGTCCAATCCGGCGACTCACTGTTAAGTGTCATCGTGTACTCTTTTCCGTTGAGGCAATCAGGTGTGTCCGCATGTCGTGTCGACCAGCCGTTTCCCTCATTCCCAAGCTCCGCTTGGGAATGAGGGAATATCATCATAATGCCCACCCCGGAGGGGTCGCAGCCCATAGCCGGTGGTTGAGCGCAGCGATACCACCGGAATCGTTCCCATTGTCTCTTGAATCCTGGAGGGATTTCAGCAGCCCTCGTCGCATGAGGGGAGCGAAGTGCTTCAATCCCTTCGGGATAGACGGACTTGGGGAAGACTCTGTCCGGTGGTGTTCGCTGCGCTCGACCACCGGCTATGTGCTGAAATCCCTTCGGGATAAAAAGACAGCCGCAAGTCATGCAAGGCGAGCTAATCACGAATGGGATCGCTGGCCAACCCTGTGTTTGCGGGTTCCCTGAATGGTGGGCCTACGGCACTTGCTTCACTTGAACGGGACGCATCACTTCCACGCTGCGTGATTCTCCCAAGGCTCGGATGACTTGGCTCTGCAATCGATCCAAGTCGGCTGATGTCTGAACTTCTCCGCCCAATGAAAGCGATCCGTCACAGCCTTCAAGCACTTCGATTTCAGTGAATGCGGGATCAGCTTGGATGACGGGAGTAATGACCCCCTCTTCCTTCAGATAATGCCGATGAGCGAAGCCACTTTCACCAATCACCGCACCGGTTAAGAACCCGATTCCAAAGATGATCCCTTGGATCAGCACACACAGGGCGATCAACAGCCCCCATTGCAACATGGATCGCATATTTGACTCCTCAGAGACAGTCTTTCCTCATTCCCAAGCAGAGCTGGGGACCGAGAGGGAACGTAGCTCATGTCGCTCCGCGACTGAGATTCCAAGGGCGGGAAGCGTTTTAATCGACGGTTGACCTGTGGAGAGTGCATTTCGGCGGGCGGAATGCGAGTCGCGGAGCGACATCGCCTACGGCTACCGACCGTGGTTCTGAAGCAATTGCCGACGATGATTCAGATACCGCCTCAAGACCGCGTCGAGGTGTTCATCCGTCCGCACGGTCTCGTGGTCGATCCCTTCGGCGGCGCAGCGGCGGCGGACTTCGTGCAGGAAGGACTGCATCGCGGCCAGGTATCCCTCGCGCAGCGAACGCGGGTCGCACACCAGTTGGCCCGCCTCCTCCAGGCCCTCGAACTTCGTCACGCCGGTGTAGCTGAAGTCGAGTTCCTCGGGGTCGAGGACTTGGAGTACGAGCACATCGTGCCCACGCTTGCGAAGCATCCGCAGCCCCCGGAACAGCCCCTCGCGCGGGACGAATAGGTCGGAGATCAGCACCACCATCCCGCGCTGCGACTTCTCCTGCGCGACTTGCCGGAGGATCGCTTCCAGGTCGGTCTTCTTCGCCGGGTTCTGCTGGAACAGCACCGACAGAATCGAGCCGAGATGGGTGTTCGTGCTGCGAGATGGAGCCTGCCCCCGCACCTGGTCGTCGAACGCCGTCAGCGACACCGCGTCCTGTTGCTTGAGCAGCAGATACGTCAGCGCCCCGGCGATCTGGCAGGCGTAATCGAACTTGGTCCCCACGCCCGAGCCGAACCGCATCGACTCGCTGATGTCGACCAGCAGCGTCGTGCGGAGGTTCGTCTCCTCCTCGAACAGCTTCAAGTAATACTTGTCGGTCTTCGACCACACCTTCCAGTCGATGCGGCGGACATCATCGCCGGGGGCGTATTCGCGGTGCTGCACGAACTCGATCGACTGCCCGAAGTAGGGGCTGCGGTGCATGCCGGAGAGGAACCCTTCGACGACCTCGCGGGTGAGGATTTCGAGCCGGGAGATGCGGGCCACCACTTCGGGCGGGAGAGTCTTCGGAGAAGTGGCATGATCCACGGGCAGTCACCTCGCAGAGAGTGGTGGGGCAGTGTACCACCGGAAAGTTGCGACAGGGCATGTTCCCGGATCGGGGCGGGGGTGTCCAGCCGTCGCCGTCGGGATGGCGACTCTCGTGTGCATTCGCCCATTGGCGGTATGCTGCCTGTCCCCTCTCCCCCGCCATCGGCGTCGCATCACTGGAGGGCGTGTTGTGGGGGAGAGGGCTAGGGTGAGGGGGCCACATCGTCCGTTCTCGCCCCCTCACCCCGGCCCTCTCCCCCACAGTCGAGTCCTCTCCGAAAGCGGCACCGATTGTGGGGGAGAGGGAGCAGAATGTGGATACCGCCAATGGACGAATGCACCCGCGACTCTCCTACAATGACGGTCGGGAATGGCCGACCTGCGGTGACGCTCTTTCGTCCGCCTCATTGACCCTGGCATACTCAAGGCAGACACCCATGTCCTGGCTCCAGCGACGCATCACCCTCGGCCCGTTTCGGCGGGGGTTTCATCTGGTCACGCGGCAGATTGTCGAGGCGCTGCCGGAGTTGGCGGGGTATCGGGTGGGGTGGTTGCAGGTGTTTATCCAGCACACCTCCGCCTCGGTGACGATCAACGAGAACGCCGATGCCGAGGTGCGGACCGACCTGGAAGCGGTGTTCAACCAGTTGGCCCCGGAGTCGTTCCCGTATGAACACACGTATGAAGGAGCCGATGACATGCCCGCGCATGTGAAGGCGGCCCTGCTCGGGAGCAGCGTGTTGGTGCCGATTACTGACGGGCAATTGGCCCTGGGGACTTGGCAGGGGATCACTCTGTGCGAGCATCGCGACCGGGCGGGGGCACGGAGTCTGGTGCTGACGGTGCAGGGGGAGGTTGAGGGTTGAGGGTTGAGCGAAGGAGACGAAGGAGAGGAGAGTCGGTGATTGAGACACATTGGGGTGAGCTGTTGCGTTACGATGGAGGTCAGAGGTGAGTGACTCCCCACTCCCCACTCCCCACTCCCCACTCCCCACTCCCCACTCCCCACTCCCCACTC
>JAYWFM010000376.1:0-3587 GCA_043778825.1 Planctomycetota bacterium
CTGCTGGCTCTGAATCGCAGTCTCGACGAACCGACCGACTTCGATTCGGCGTACGGCATGGCGGGGAAGCTGTCGGATGACATTCGGTTGCTCAACCAGCAGATCACTTCGGCCCGATCGGCGGGAAATCTGGCGGAAGCCAAGACCAAGCAGGCCACGTTGAAGGCCCAGGCCACCGAAATGACCCGCTTGAGTGCCCTGGCCCTGCGGATGGTCCGGCCCACGACCGACCCCCGACTGGCCGAGCGGGCCAGTGTGCTGCTGGCCTATGGGTATCTGCTGGATGAACGCACCCTCGAAGCGGCGGCGGCGGGCGAACACCTCATGCGCACGCTGGCCGTTCGCAGCCCGGAGACCGCTAAGACCGCGGGGTTCATCGCGATGGCGGCGTTCGACCAGGCCTATCAAAAGGGAGAGAAGGGGAAACGCGACTTCGAGACGCGCAAGCTGATCGAGTTCGCCACCCGCCTGGAACAGAAGTTCCCCCTGTCCGATCAGGCGAACGATGCCCGACTGGCTGTGGCCAAAGTGATGTGGGACGAACGGAAGCTCGACGAGGCGGCCGAGTGGTGGAACAAAGTTCCTTCCGGGGCGACCAAATATGCGGAGTCCCAACTGAAGACGGGGCAGGCGTACTGGGTGCAGTACACGACGCAGATCAACCTGCCGGACGACAAGCGGCCCGCGAAGGAGAAATTTGCGGAGTGGAGGGATGCGTCGATCCGGCACCTCGAAATTGGGATCGGCGATCGCATGCGGTCGACGCCCGCCACTGCTCCGTCTCCGGATGATCTGATCCTGGGCAAGGTGACGCTGGCCCAGATTCGCAATCTGAGTGGGGCGTACCGCACGGAAGGTAAGACGGCGGGGGCGATCGAGCTGCTCACCGCAGAGCCGCACTCGGTCGTGTCCGCAATCACCGTCCCGGAAGGCACCCCGCGTCCCAAAGCCGCCGGCAACCCCCGCAGCCGCCCGATGGCGAGTTTTGCCTATCAGCAACTCCTCAAGGCACAGATCGGCATCAAGGATTTGGACGCCGCGCGCGACGCCCGACTGAAGCTGGAAGAGGTCGCCGGAGCGGACGATGCCGAGGCCCTCACGCAGGTGTTTGTTGAGTTCGGCCAAGAACTGGAGAAAGAACTGAACCAGCTCAAGATCTCGGGCGAGACGATCCGCGCCGATCAGGTCCGCGAGGGGTTCGAGACGTTCCTCAACGAACTGTTCACGCGCGAGGAGGGACAGAACTTCACCTCGCTGTTCTGGATCGCCGAGACTTTCACCAGCCTCGCCGAAAGCTCGACCGAGGATCGCGAGCAGGCAAAGGAGTTCTTCGCCAAGGCCGCCGACGCGTACCTGAAAATCGTCGCGAAGGCCCAGTCCGACACCGCGTTCGCTCAGCCCGACCAGTTGCTGTACAGCAAGCTGCGACTCGTGAATTGCCGGCAGGGACAAGGCGATTTCGCCGCCGCGGAGCAGATCCTGAAGGAACTGATGAAGGGCAATAAGAAGGCGATCGACTCCCCCAGTATGCAGTTTGCCGCCGCGAGTTTGTACCAGGCCTGGGCCCAGAGTCCCGAACCGGATGCGTGGAAGAAGTACGAGATCGCCATTCGCGGGACCAACTCGCCGGTCTATCTCTGGGGTTGGGCGACCACCGCCAAGCGATTGCAGCGGGTGCTGGATACGAAGACGGATGCCCGGATTGAAGCGATGTACTATGACGCCCGCTTCCACCACGGGACTTGCCAATTGGCGCTGGCCCGGCAGCAGTCGACCCCCGCCGATCGCACCAAAATGCTGACCCAGGCCAAGTCCGATGTGCAAACCTTTGCCCGCATCCAGGTACGCTTCTCCCCGGACCAGTATGAGCGATTCAACACCCTGTTTCGCGACATCATGCAGGAGAAAGGTGAACTGCCGATCGACCTGCCCCTGGGCGGGGGTGCTGTCGCTCCGGAGAATGTGAAGCCCGGCCCCAACGGTGTGAAGCCTCCCGTTGAGGCGGACCCCATCGCCGAAGTGGTTCCGGCAGATCAGTCGACGCCGAAGCCCGCTGCTCAGGCGAACTATCTCATGATCGTCCTGCTGGGGCTGGTGGGGGTCGGAGCGGTGGGGGGGATTCTGTGGATGACGCGGAAGCCGCCGAACAAGTATGCCTCGCGGCGCTCGGTGGAGACGACCGTCGCAGCAACCGTGCGTGAGCCGGAAGTGGAGATCGAGTTCGACGGCCCGAGCGAACCGCAGCCGCCCCCACCCCCCGCTCCGCCGCCGAAACCGAAGGCGACCCGCTTGCCCGGGAAGCCGAAGACTGGACCGTCCTGACCCCGTCCTGACCCCGTGCGGCACGTTGCCGAAGTGCCCGCCCCATCCGTACACTGCACACCTCCCGATCCCCACATCGAGCATCCCCATGAAACGCACATGGCTTCCCATCGCCGTCCTGGCCCTGGTTCTGTTCCCGGTGTCCGCCTTCGCGATCGATTACGTCACGCAGCGCGGAGTCGAGAAACCGATTGGGGGAGCGATCAAGACGATCAGCCGCACCGAGGTCGTCGTGTTCCAGACGGTCGGGAGCAAGGAACATAAGATCCCGGCCAATGAAGTGGTCGCGGTCGAATGGGGTGGCGAACCGGGCGAGTTCGGGCTGGGTCGGGATGACGAGTCCAATGGCAATCTCCTCAAGGCCATGGAGCGGTTCACCGCAGCTGCCGAGGAAGCCAAGGGGGCCAGCGCCAACATCAAGGCCGACATCGATTTCTTCATCGCCCGCACCTCCGCCAAGATGGCCATTGCCGACCCCGCACTGGCGGATGTGGCCTTCACGAATCTGAAGAAGTTTGTGACCGTGCAACGCGATAACTTCCGGTTCTTTGAGGCCCAGGCCCTGCTCGCCGAAGTGGCCCTGCGGACCAACCAGGCCCCCGTGGCGGACTCGGCGTTCAACTCGCTCACCACTTCTCCGTGGCCTGACACCAAAATGGCCGGGCAGATTGGACTGGCCCGGGTGCAGTTGGCGGGAAAGAATGTCGCGGCAGCCAAGACCGGATTCGACGCGGTCGTGGCGATGCCAGCCACGACCCCGGCGGAGACGAGTCGCCATCTGCAAGCCATGCTGGGGCAGGCCCGCTGCATGCAGCTGCAGATGCAACATGCCGAGGCCCTCGTCGTCCTGGAACAGGTGGTCGACAAGGCGGATGCCGACGAGACCCGCACCCTCGCGGAGGCCTACCTGCTGCAAGGCGACAGCCTGGTCGCCCTGGCGAAAGATGACAAGGACGACAAGAAGAAGGACGCTGTGCTGGCGTACCTGCACGTGGATGTCATCCCGTCCCTGGCCGCCGAATCCGACCTGCACGCGGAAGCCCTGTTCCGTCTCGCCAAGCTCTGGGGTGTCCTCAACCAACCCGCCCGCGGCGAGGAAGCCTCCGGGAAGCTGCAACAGCTCTACCCGAAGAGTGAGTGGATCAAGCAGTTGGCGGGCGGGTGAGGAGAGATAAGAGACGAGAGATAAGAGATGAGAGCCAGAGGGTTCTGACAACGCTCAACGCTCAACCCTCAACCCTCAACCCTCAACCCTCAACCCTCAA
>JAYWFM010000377.1:0-8436 GCA_043778825.1 Planctomycetota bacterium
GGTTTGCTGCGTCTTGCTCTTTCTGGCTCCCGACTCCCGACCCCCGACTCCCGACTCATCGCCCCCGACTGGTCCTCGGACCGAGGACCGTTATGATCCGGCGGTACTTCCTGGAGGGACGACAAATGATGGATCTGCGGGGACGTTGTGCGGTCGTGGTGGGGACGCGCCGGATCGGGCGCGAGATGGCCCTCCGTCTGGCTGCGCTTGGAATGGAAGTCGGCGTTGTCTATCGCGGGTCGCGGGACAAGGCAATTGCCCTGGCAAGCGAGGTGCAGGGACTGGGCCAGCGGTCCATCGCCGTGCAGTCGTTCTTGAGCAGTGACGCGGAGGTGGCGTCGGCCCTCGATGCGGTCGAGGCGGCGTGTGGGCCGGTGAGTTGCCTCATCAATCTGGCCTCGGACTACGAGCGCACGCCGTTTGAGACCCTCGACGCTGAAGCCTGGGACCGGGGGATGCAGGCGGCCCGCGTCAACTATCTGCTGGCGGTCCACTCCGCGCGGCGGATGAAACGGCTGCCGGGGCCGACGCGGGGGCACATCCTGCAATTTGGCGACTGGGCTGCGGGGGAGACGCCTTACAAAGACTACCTGCCGTACCTGACCGCCAAGGCGGCGATCCAGTTCATGACGCGGGCACTGGCGGTCGAACTGGCAAAGGACGGGATCTTGGTCAACACGATTGCGCCGGGGCCGACGGTCCGGCCTCCGGAGATTTCGGAGGAAGAGTGGGCTGCGAAGGTTGTGTCCCGTACCCCCTTGCGTCGAGAATCGTCGGTCGACGACATTGTCGAACTGGCCGTAACCCTGCTCCGCAGCCAGACCATCACCGGCGAAGTGATCCGCGTCGACAGCGGACGGCACATCGCTCCGCGATGAGTCGGGGGTCGGGAGACTGGAGTCGGGAGCCAGAGGAGAGCCATCAGCCATCAGCCATCAGCCAGAGAGGAAGTCTTCACTCTGCACTTCACAGTTTGCATTTTTCACTTCTCACTTTGCAGACAGTGAACAGTGCAAAATGAAAAGTACGAAATGAAAAGTGCCCCCCCCTCCCCTCCCCTCCCGACTCCCGACTCCCGACTCCCGACTCCCGACTCCCGACCCCCGACTCCCGACCCCCGACCCCCGACTCCCGACCCCCGACTCCCGACCCCCGACCCCCGACTCCCGACCCCCCATGCCCTCACTCCACCGCATCACCAAACTGATCGACTTCTGCTACGGGCACCGGCTCATGAACTACGCGGGGAAGTGCCGCTACTTGCATGGCCACAACGGGCGCATCGAGGTCGACCTGGAGTCGAAGGAACTCGACCAGTTGGGGATGGTCCTCGACTTTGGCGTCGTCAAGGATGTCATGCGGACCTGGGTCGATGACCACCTCGATCACCGCATGCTGCTCTGCAAGGACGACCACTATGTCCCGATCTTGCAGGCCCAGGGCGAGCCGCTGTTCCTGCTCGACGAGAACCCCACCGCCGAGAACATCGCCAAGCTCATCTTCCGCCACGGCAGCCAGGCCGGCCTACCCATCACCGAGATCCGGCTCTGGGAAACCCCCACCAGCTTCGCGGCCTACCGGGAGTAGACATGGACCGCATCGCCGTGCTGGCCAGTGGCGGGCTCGACAGTTGCGTGCTGGTCGCCGACCTCGCGCGGACCGCCGAGGTGATCCCCGTCCATGTCTCGATGGGACTGGTCTGGGAGCCGGATGAGATCGTGGCGCTGGAGCGTTTTCTGGAGGCTGTGGCCCAGCCAAACATCCGTCCGCTGGTCAAGCTCGTCCTCCCCGTCGAGACGCTTTACGGCCCGCACTGGAGCATCACCGGACGCGATGTCCCACCCGCTGGAACTCCCGACTTGGATGTCTACCTCCCCGGTCGAAACATCCTGCTGTTCAGTGTCGTCGGCATCTGGTGCAGCTTGAACGGCGTCTCGACGATGGCGATCGGGTCGCTGTCGTGTAACCCGTTTCCCGACGGTACGCCGGAATTCTTCCGCACGTTTCCCGAGGCTGTGGGGCAGGGGCTGAACCACCCGCTGCGCGTGCTGGCCCCGTATCGCAACCTGGAGAAAGCGGAGTTGATCCGGCGGTTCGCGGGTCTGCCGCTGGAGCTGACGCTGACCTGTATGACTCCGGTGAGCGGTGGCCACTGCGGAAAGTGCAGCAAGTGCGGCGAGCGGCAGCAGGCGTTCCGGGATGCCGGGATCGCCGACCCGGTGGTGTATGCGATGAGCCAGATCGACAGCGAGCGGCAGACGTAAGTCTGTCGCGTGGTGCGACGCTGTCCCCCCGCTCGCCATGCGGGAATCGTCCGCCTACAATGCCCGCCTCAGTGCCGATGGCTCCCCCGTGAGGCGTGCATGGCCATCCTTCCAATCGCTGTCTGGGAACAGCTTCCCTACTGGGTTCCGGAGTTGCAGCGAGAGCTGGAGCCGCTCGGGGCGCGGGTGGCGACCTGCCGGATCGAGGGGGATGTGGCTCGTCGAGTGGCGGAGGGGGCTCGCCAACTGGTGATCGCCCTCCCGCGCGGAGAGCGGTTGCCACTCGGCTCGGTACAACGGTGGGTTGCCAGCGGCCTGCGGGTGCATGTCGTACTCGATCCGGGGAGCGAGTCATATCGGTGGTTCCTCCATGAGTTGGGGGTGACCAGCGTGTTCGACTGCGCGGGAGCACGGCAGTCGCTCGTGCGAGCGTGCGTGGGATAGGCTTCCAGCCTGTCATGACAGGCCGGAACTTATCTTGTCATGACAGGCTGGAAGCCTATCCCACGAAGACCACAGAACAACAAGGCGAACTTGATGCTGAATGAACAGAACGTACGCGGGGCGGTTTCCTGTGTGCGTGATCCCGAGATCGGTCGGTCGCTGGGCGACCTCAATATGGTCCGCACCATCCAGGTCAGCGGCACCACCGTGCGTGTCGGCCTCGAACTGCCGACGCCCGCCTACCCCGATCGCGAGCGGATCACCGCAGCGGTGAAGGCTGCGCTGATGCCGTTGGGAGCGACCTCGGTGGAGGTCGACTACACGTGGGTCGTGAAGGGCAAGGGGACCGGCGGGGCGATTGGCCTGAACGTCAAAAACGTGATTGCGGTCGGCAGTGGCAAGGGCGGCGTCGGCAAGTCGACGGTGGCTGCGGCGCTGGCCTTGGGGCTCAAGCATTTCGGGGCCAAGGTCGGCCTGATGGACGCCGATGTGTACGGCCCGAGCATCCCTCATCTCGTCGGGGCCAAGGGGACGCCGGTCATCAAGCAGATCCCGCTCGACGATGGCCGCGTGATGGAGCGGATCGTCCCGATCGATGTCGACGGGATGCCGACGATCTCGATGGGATTCATGGTCAAGGCGGATCAAGCGATCATTTGGCGCGGACCGATGCTGCATAAGGCGCTGTCGCAGTTCCTGCAGCAGACCGACTGGGGGACGCTCGATTACCTGATCATCGACATGCCGCCAGGGACCGGGGACGTGGCGCTGACCTTGTCGCAAATGGTTGGGCTGGCCGGGGCGGTCGTCGTCTGCACGCCGCAGCAGGTCGCACTGCTCGATGCGGTGAAGGCGGTCTCGATGTTCCGCACGGTCAAGATCCCGATCCTCGGCATGGTCGAAAACATGTCCGGGGAGATCTTCGGTCGCGGCGGTGCCAAGGCCAAGGCCGCCGAACTCGGGCTGCCGTTCCTGGGCGAGGTGCCCGCCCACGCCCTGATCCGCGAGCAGGGCGACGCCGGCCAGATGGCCGCTCTCTACTCGCAGGAGAACGCCTCGCGCGCCGCCCTGCTCCACATCTGCCAGCGCGTGGCCATTGAGGTCGCCAAGTCGCTGCTGGAGACACCCAGCCTGCCAACGCTGGAGATTCTGTAGTCGTGGGACGGGCTGATTGGCCGGTCCTCACTGTGCATGACCTGCCAGTCGTATCTGCCCGGAGCTGGGCATCGATGGTTTACCGCATTTCGACGGACATGCCGGTTTCGTCGTCTACCGATTCGTGGTAGACTGGTCCGGTCACAGTAGACAACCCATGAGCCAATCACCTCGGCAATTGCTGACCGAAGCTCTCGACATGCCGTCGGCGGATCGTGGACGGCTGGCGGCACTCTTGATTGAGAGTCTCGAGTCCGATGCGGCTGACGGTGCCGATGAGGCATGGTCGGACGAGATCAATCAGCGTCTGCAAGACATCGATGCAGGCCGCGTCCGGATGATTCCCTGGACTGAGGTTCGCAAGAGACTTCGAGGACAGGATGCCCCCGCAGGTTGTTCGTCACGCACGGGTTGCTCGGAGAGAAAGATGTCCATCGTTGTTCCTCATGATGTCGAAGAGATGGTCGCTCGACAGATCGCCAACGGTCGTTACCGAACGGATGAAGAAGTGCTTCGTTCGGCGATGCTCGCGTTGGAGGAAATCGACGCGGACTATGTCGCGATTCAGGAAGCTGTTGACAGTTGGCGACGAGGAGAGCCGGGAATTCCGTTGGCCGAGGCATTTCGACAGGTGCGTGAGGCTGGCCCCGGCGTTATTCAGGAATGATCTTTCGAATCGAGTTCGGCCGAGAAGCCAAACGCGACCTCTGGGGCTATTACCAGTTCGCATCGCAGCATTCCGTGCCGGATGCCATCCGCTGGATGGAGAGATTCGAAGCGGCGATTTTGACGCTGGCGGAACGCCCCGAACGTTGCAGCTTGTCTCGCGAGAGTCGCCGCATGAAGGTCGAGCTTCGCGACTTCTTGTTCGGAAAGCGTCCGAACGTCTACCGCGTAGTGTTCGTGATCGACGAGGATACGGTCCGAGTGCTTCGGATCTGTCGATCACAGAGAGGCACTCTTTCCGCTGATGAGATCGAGCGAGCGATTTCGGGAGAGTAAGTTCGGGTGGCAGCACTTTCCCCAGCAGGCACAGGTTCATGGATCCCATGTCTTCGTAGGCGATCACGTGTTCGTCAATCAGCAGGTGTTCGTGGTTCCCTTGGAGTTCGTGGTCCGCCAGCATCAGCGATTCGGCGAGGCACTTCAGTGCTTGAACCGCATCGTAGTCACACTCGCGGATCGTCGGGGACCGGTCGGCATCCATCTTCGAGAAGATTTCAAGCAGGTTCGCTTGGGTATGCACGGTGGTCGGATCGGACATCGCATCGACTCCTGAACTGGGGCGAGGTTGGGTGTGACACATGGAGCCAGGAAACGCAGGAAACATCAAGCGAGACTTCGGATCAGCACGCAACGAGTTAAACTCTGGCTCGAAAGTCGCTGAAGCAGATTGAGTGCAATTGAATTGTGGAGTCCAGCCGTGTCAGATCGACCTGATCAGCAGAAGCGAAAAGAGATGCTTGATCGCTGGAGGGCCCAGCAGCAATCCGACGCCAGGTCAAAACTCCCGCTTTCAAATCCACAGCTGGAAGCCATGTTCGACATGTTGGACTTGGAACTGCCGATCCATGGCTGCGATCACACTCTTCGATTGACGAAGGCATGGCTTACATCCTCTGCATTGCCGATCGAACCGGTGATCACATGGCTCCACGACAACGGGGGGTATTGCGATTGCGAGGCATTGGCAAACACGGAAGAACGATGGAAGGGTGCAATCGCCGACGATCCGTGACTTCACCTCAGAACTGAACATCGTCCAGATTGACCTCGGCCCAGGCGGCACATGGTTCCGGTTTCGGTCCGAGCGGTCAGGAACATCAGACAAGCGGTCTTTCGGCATTGCCCGGCCTCTCTTCGTGACTACGCTCTCGCTGGGAAGCCAGACTACAATCCACAAGACGGGCAAATGTGCCCGTCCCACGAAGGAAACACCATGCCACTGCACGGCAGCCCGGTCGGTGGCTTCGAAGCCTTTGACGAACTGCTCCGCAGTTTCGCCGAGCAGCACGCGATACCCGGCGCGGCGCTGGCGGTCGGTCGCGCGGGGGAGTTGCTCTACGCCCGGTCGTTCGGGTTTGCCAACCTCGACGAAAAGATCCCGGTCGAGCCGCATGCCTTGTTCCGCATTGCGAGTATCTCCAAGCCAGTCACCGCGGTCGCGATCCTCCAGCAGGTGGAGCGGGGCCAACTGACGTTGGACACCCGCGTGTGGGAGCTGCTGAAGCTCGATGAGCCGACCGATCCTCGTTGGAAGTTAGTGACGGTTCGGCACCTGCTCCAGCACACGGGTGGGTGGAACCCCAGCGCGGGCTTCGACCCGATGTTCATGTCGGTCGCGTTCGCCGCCGAGGCCGGAACACCGCCGCCCGCTGGCCCCGCCGAGATCATCCGGGCGATGCTCAAGCGACCGCTCGACGGCGATCCGGGCACGAAGTACGCCTACTCCAACTTCGGCTATTGCCTGCTGGGGCGAGTCCTCGAAAGCCTCCCCAGTGCCGCTGGTCGCAGCTACGAACAGATCGTCCGCGATGAGGTGTTCACCCCGGTGGGAGCCTTGTCGCCCCGCATTGGTCGCACGTTGACAACGAGTGTCGACGAGGTGCGGTACTCCATGCCGGTGATCGACGCCGAACCGCCGGTGCGGGAGGACTCGGTCTTCACGCCGGGGGAGAAAGTCGCCCCACCGTACGGGGCGTGGCACCTGGAGGCGATGCACGCCCACGGCGGGTGGATCGCCTCGGCCCCGGACCTCGTGCGGTTCGCGATGGGGTGTGATGAGGCGGCTGCGGAACCGACCTCGCCGCGGAAGGCACTGCTTTCCCGCTCCACGATCGACGAGATGTTCGCGAAGCCGACCGACACCACGGCGAAGGAGCCGGACGTGTGGTACGGCCACGGCTGGAACGTCCGCATGACCGGCAGCGGCACCGGGAGGAACACCTGGCACCTGGGAGCGCTGGATGGCACCTCAACAATCCTCGTGCGGCGCAGTGACGGGATGTCCTGGGCGGTGCTGTTCAACATGCGGAAGAATGCGAAGGGTGAAGAACTCGCCCGGCTGATCGACCCGCTGGTGCATGGGGCCGCAAACGCAGTTCCCGCCCCGTAGCCACGTTCGCCAGAACGTGGGTGGCCGGAACGAACCAGAGTTCGAACATACCACGCACCACAACGGGCTTGTGCGGCTCGTGAGACTGACTCCGTATCGTTCGGCGCGGTATGATCTCGTTCGACAACTCGCGAGATCGCCCGTTGCCACACACGGTCAGGAGCCTTCCGCATGCCTCAAGCCATTGCCAATCCGGACGACCTGCGGGCCTTTGCCGCCAAGCTCAAGCAGTTCAACACCACGCTCACCGATCAGGCGGCGATGCTGCTCTCCAAGCTGGATGTGATGAGTTCCACCTGGCGGGATCAGGAGAACCTGAAGTTCTCCGAGGAGTTCAAGGAACACCTGCGTCTGCTCGGCCAGTTCGTCGAGGCCAACAACCGCCACATCCCGTACCTGATCCGGAAAGCCGACCGGTTGGATGAGTACCTGCAGCAGCGGTAGGGGGGGATCGTTGATGGTTGATGGTTTATCGAAAGAGAAGTCGCCCCCTCGATTTGCCAGTGCCAGAACACCATCACACCTCCTCCCGTCTGTCGATAAACCATCAACCATAAACCATCAACCCTCCCCCCCATGTCCGGCAACGTCCAAGTCACATCGATCGAGGCCCTCCAGGAGTTCGCTCCTGCGCTGGCCATGATGCAGGAGGAACTCAAGGGAGTTCTCTCCGCGATTCAGATCGAGATGCAGCGGGCCATCGGCTGGATCGAGTCCGACCGGCCCCGCTATTGGCAGTCCCAGCTCAAGCGGGCGTTCGACAAGGTCGCCGAAACCCGCACGGCCCTGACCACCTGCCAAATGCGAACCGTCGCGGGCCGCCACCCCAGCTGCATCGAAGAAAAGGTGGCCCACGCAGCCGCCAAACGCCGGTTGGAGTTCTGTCAGGAGCAGATCGAACTGGTGAAACGCTGGGGCGTGAAGCTGCACCACGAGGCGGACGAACTGCGGGGCCGCACGGCGGGCATCCAGCGGCTGGCGGAGTCGGACCTGACGAAATCGATGGCTCTCTTGGCCAACGTGGTCGAGAGCCTCGAGCGCTACGCCGGGATTTTCAGCGGGCCGATGAATGAAGGGGCATTGCCTTCGGTCACGTCTGAGGAAAAGTCGTCTGAGGAAAAATCGACCGAGCCAAAGCCGGAGTAGCCAACCCTGGGGCACGTTTCCGACGTGCCCCACCGACAGATCAGTGTTCGATCCGCGAAGGCCAGTCGAGAACACGCCACCGTTTCTACGGCACTCCGCGCTGAACCCGATCAAGTCGCCGGACTCTCCGAGTCCGGTGGAGCGACCTCCGTGCCCACTCGCAACTTCCCGCCCAGGGCGACCGCCATTGCCAACCGATACCGGGTGCATTCGCCAATTGGCGGTACTTCGCGAAATGCGAGTCGCGGAGCGACATCGCCTACGTCGCTCGGTCGCTCCGCGACCGAGATTCATGAGGAGTACCGCCAATTG
>JAYWFM010000378.1:0-3563 GCA_043778825.1 Planctomycetota bacterium
CATCTGGCTCCGCACGCTGCGTCGCCGCAGCCAACGCGGACGCCGCATGACCTGGGACAAGTTCTCCAAACTCTGCCGCCGCTGGCTCCCGACGCCAACAATCCTCCACCCTTATCCCAACGTGCGGTTCGCAAGTCACCATCCAAGGTAAGAGCCGTATGCGGTAGTTCCGCACGTACGGATCTGTGCGGGGGGCGGTCAGCAATGACCGTCCCTACCGCGATAACCGTTTCTGGCCTAGGCCCAACACTTGTGTTGAGCAGCGTGCAGCCTCAATCGGCTTGGCACTGGAAACTGCTCAACCCCGTTGGCGTTCAGACTCGCTTCAGACTCGCCGGTTGTTAGACATTTTCCTTGAGAAACCGGAAATGTCGGTCGCGTGATTGCCAGCGTGCATCCGAACACCAACAGGACTGCATGCACCGATCACGAGATCCTTGCAGTGGAAGGCGACAAGCATGGCAAACCTGGCAGGCTTGGCGGGGTGGCCCGGACGCGGCTTTCAGCGTCTGGGGGACGCAGGCACCAGAGGGTTGCCTTGGGGGAGTTCTCTTCTCAGGGGGGGCTCCTGGCGCTTCGCAATCCGGAGACTCACAGCTGGGGCTGGGACACCCCACCCACCCATACATTTGGCCTGGTTGACGAGACCTCCCGAGACGTGGATTCCGCAGTTACCGCGGCTTCCCGTTCTCGATCTGAATCGCGGTGGCCAGATCACCCAAATGGACGATCGCCTCGCCGGGCGTGGTGGCGGGGAGGGTGGTCATGCCCAGCACGACGGCATCCATCGTCGAAGTCAGGATCAACTCCTCGCGACCCAGCAGGTTCGCGATCGTCACCAGTTTCTGCCCGATGCCGACCTTGTCGCCGGGGGAGACGTGAAACTCCAGGAACCCGCCACGCTCGGCTCGCACCCAGCGGGCCTTGGTGATGATGGTCTGCGTCTCGTGCGAGCTGGATTCCCCGTCGATCATGCCCAGGTGAATCAGGGCGTTGCGGATGCCGCGCTCAAACACCCGCACGACGTTGAACTGCACCTTCCAGGTTTCCCCGCCCTCGATGATGACCGTCGGACAGCCCGCCAGGCACGCCTCTCGGCGCAAGGCCCCGCGCGGGCCGCGACCCTTCGAGATGTACCGCGTTCCGATGGCCAGGGCGAGTTGCTCCACCTCCGGGCGCGAGATGTCCGCGCACACGACGGGGAAGTTCGTCCGCCGAATGGCTGCGGTGTGCAAGTCGATCCCGTAGTCGCAGCGGTTGACGATCTCGTCGAAGATGCGGCAGGCCAGTCGTCGGGCGAGGCTCCCGGCCTTCGATCCCGGGAAGCAGCGATTGAGGTCGCGGCGGTCCGGCAGATACCGCGAATGCCGGTCGAACCCCAGCACGTTCACCACCGGAATCAGGATCAGCGACCCCGCCCGCAGATGGAGTTGCGGATCGCGGATCAGGTTGCGAATCGCTCCGGTCCCGTTGAGTTCGTTGCCATGCACAGCTGCGGTGACGAAGACGGTGGGGCCGGGTTCCAGACCTCGGCGGACATGCAGCGGGATGGAGAACGACATGCCGCTGTAGCTCTCACCCATCTTGAGTTCGATGTCCCGCGATTGGCCGGGAGCGATCGATTCGTGGTCCCAGAGATCGATCGGCCGCTTGGGCCGGGGCGTCGTCACGGGTGCTGCTCCGAGGAGGGACTCTGCGGACGTGTGGCGGGCGCATCGCGTCGCTTGGCGTGCCGGCGGACCACCGAGCGGTCGCCGATCAGTTCACGCATCGCATCGAGCTTTCCAAAGCAGAGGAGTGCGTCTTGCACCTGAAGCACACGCGTCGCGAGCGGATTCGAAATCTGATTGTCGCCGCGACGGAGCGTCAGCACGTTGATATCCATCTCGCGCAGCTTGGACTCGGCGATGGTCTTGCCGATATAGGGCGAGCCTTCGCGGATGATGAGGTCGGCGACTCCGTAGCCCTTGCTGAGAGTGAGCCGCTGCCGGATATCGACATCGGGGAAGCGGACGTTGTTGGCGATGAAATCGATGATCGCCCCGGCGATGTCGATGCCGGTGGCCCCCTCAATGCCTTCCAGGCCGGGCGAGGAGTTGACCTCCATCACCAGCGGACCGTCGCGCCCTTCGAGCATGTCGACCCCGGCGATCCGCAGGCCCATGATCTGCGCCGCGCGGATGGCGGTCTCGGTGTACTTGGGATCGAGTTGGATGGCCTCGGTGGTGCCGCCGCGATGCACGTTGCTGCGGAACTCACTCCCCGAGGCGGTGCGACGCATGGCGGCGATGACGCGGTCGCCGACGACGAAGGCCCGGATGTCGCGGCCCCGGCTCTCCTCGACGAACTTCTGAATCAGGACGTTCTGGCGGACCCACTGCAACGCCTCGATGATCGCCAGGGCGGTCTCACGATGCTCGGCCAGAATCACGCCGATCCCCTGCGTCCCCTCGATCAGCTTGATGACCACCGGCACCCCGCCCACACGCTCGATGGCCGCCAAAGCATCCGCCCGATCGCGGACGAAGGTCGTCTGCGGGATGCCGATCTCGTGTTCGCTGCGACTCAGGATCTGAAGCGAACGCAGCTTGTCGCGCGCGTTCTGAATTCCATTGGCCGAGTTGGCACAGTAGACGCCCATCTGTTCCAACTGGCGCACGACGGCGATGCCATAGAACGAGATGCTGGTGCCGATGCGGGGCAGAACGGCGTCGAAGCCCTCCAGCGGACTCCCCGCGTAGTACAGGTCGGGCGACCCCTGTTGCAGGTCGATCGTCAGCCGTAGCGTGTCAATCACCTTGACATCGTGCCCCCGCTGCTGGGCGGCACCGACCAGACGGGTGGTGCTGTAGTTGGATTCTTCGCAGGAGAGGATCGCGAGCTTCATGATGGCGAAACGAACTCCGAGGGTGAGCGGGATTGGATTCTAACGATCCGGGACCGATCACTGACAGCCCGACCTGGCGCACACAGACAACCCGTGAGCGAGACAAGGAGGATTCACAAAATCATGGAGAACAAAATCATGGGGCAGTCGCGCGGGTTGACCAGTCACTCCCGCCTCGTCTGAGAGTCCGGCCCAGCTTGGCCTTCACCCCCGACCTGAGCTGCGGAATCCCTTCGGGGCAGGGCTTGCCAGGTGTGTTTTTCCCACGGAAACCCCGGCTTTTGTCCCGTCAGGGACACCCGATAATAGCCCACCGTTTCAACGGTGGGAGAGCGTTCCCGGCGAACCGACCAGTCCCGTCAGGGACGGCAGATGCCTGCGAAAACCGTGGCCACCACGCAGGCGACGGCGGAGCGACGGCGCCGGTTTCTGTCGCCCCTGCCGGGGCTTGGGGCCGTGAGAGTTCCGTGGACCCACCGATGAATCGGTGGGCTATTTTCGGGTGTCCCTGACGGGACAAAGACGATTGGCAGCTGAGGCGAGTTCCAATTCCCTGCCTTCGCCAATGGATACCCCGGGCTACTGTCCCGTCAGGCACACCCGACGCGACGCTGCGTGACAGTTTGATTTGGGGTGGTGGGAGTTCAGGCTTTCGCCTGCACCGGAGCAGGCGAAA
>JAYWFM010000379.1:0-20529 GCA_043778825.1 Planctomycetota bacterium
GAAGGAGTGCGGTCGCCATTGTACGCAGGGTTCCAGTCCTCAGCCCCGCTCGGGAGACTCAATCCTCAGCGGACTGACCCCCGTCGCTCCGTTCATCAGCCCGATCTATCCCGAAGGGATTCTAGCCAATAGCCGGTGGTGAGCGCAGCGTCACCACCGGTTCGCGGACGCCCGAGCCGCCCTATCCCGAAGGGATTGCAGCCCTGTGTGTCGTTGACTCCCGCGAGTCGGCTGGAATCCCTTCAGGATGAGGGAGCCTGCAGGGAACGTGAACCGGTGGTATTCGCTGCGCTCGACCACCGGCTATGGGCTGCGACCCCTGCGGGGTGGAGGAGTGGCCCGAAACCCAAGGGATTCTGCGTAGAATGGCGACCGCACTCCTTCGGAAGTCTATGTCGGTGTTCGAACGCGGGTTCCAGCCCCCCGCGTTCTGGCGAACGCAGCTACACTCCCCTACTTCGGGGCTTTTTCCGGGGGGGCCTCCTGGGTAATCACTCCGGAGATCGTGCCGCTCTTTTCTTTGACCTCAAAGGTCACCGGGGCGTGGGCCTTCTTCTCCTTGCTCGTTCCGAACTCAATGTCGACCACATGGGTTTCGACGCCATTCTTCACCGGGGGGCGGTCCGGTTTTTTAATATTGGACCGGCTGATGTTGATGCTCGCCTTCGGCCCTGGCTGAACATCCAACGTGTAGGAGCCGGGGGCCAGGTTCTCGATGAGATACTCCCCCTTCTTGCCCGTCGTGACCTGTTTGACCACCACCCCGCCGGGATTTTTCCTAACGATGATATCAACACCGGGAATCGGATTATTGATTGCCGAGGCGCTGCTGACCCACAGGGCCAGCAGCAGCGCCGCGAGGACCGGCAGGCGGAAAGCGGAAAGTGTGATTCTCATGTTCATACCTTGTGGAGGGGAGGGGATGCGTCGAGTTGAGGAGAGGCTGTTCCCCAGGAACCGCCCAGACTCAGGTCTGTACGATAACCACGGGCTGTGACTGCGCACGGACAAATCCGACGGTGAGATCGCAGAATTCGTAAGAATTCTGCTGGATCTTCGCTTCCTTCGTTGCCTTCTGTTCAATTCCGGAATGGGAACAGAGGGCAACGAAGGGAACGAAGGTCGGTCGCCCAGGTCGAAGTGTCCCTGCCCACCTGATCCTCATGAATCAGTCCAGTCTGGATGAGGGGAAGGCGATGGGCTTTATCAGTAATGAATCATGACGTGAGAGGTACGGTTGACGCCGACCGGTCTGTCGGGCGAGAGTGGGGAGTATTGAGACTCCCTCTCCACGCGGAAGGCCCAGCCATGATGAATCGATTTCTTGTTCTGCTCATCCTCTTGTTGGCCCCGAACACTCTACGGGCCGCTGATCCGCCAGCCCCGGCCTTTCGAGCAGGGGCGGCGACCAGCAACATCACGCCGGAGATCGGCCTCGACATCATCGGCGGGTTCTCGCCGATTCCGTCGACCAACATCCACGATGAACTGCATGCGAGGTGCCTGGTCCTCGACGACGGGAAGACGAAACTCGCGCTCGTCGTCTGCGACTTGCTCGGCCTCAGTCGCAGCTTGAGCGTCGAGGCCCGGAAGCAGATTCAGGCGGCGACCGGCATCCCCCCAGAGCATGTGCTGATCAGCGGCACGCACACACACTCGGCGGCCAGTGCCCTCGGCGAACGCGGGTACAACTCGGACCAGGAACTCAATGACTATCAAAAGTTCGTTGCGAGGAGAATCAGCGATGGCGTGCGGCGGGCGGTGAATCAGCTGCGACCGGCACAGGTCGGGTTCGGCTCCGTGGAGGTGCCCGAGCATGTGTTCAACCGCCGCTGGTTCCTGAAGGAGGGCAGCCCGGCGCTGGTCTCCCCGTTCGGCAAGGTCGACAAGGTCAAGATGAACCCGCCCGGTGGGAGTCCGGACCTCATCGAGCCTGCCGGGCCGACCGATCCGACGGTGTCGTTCATCGCCGTTCGCGAGCCGGGCGGGCGGATGATCTCGATCTTCTCGGCCTACTCGCTGCACTATGTGGGAGGCGTCGCGGGGGCGGACATCTCGGCAGATTACTTCGCGATCTGCTGCGAGACGCTCAAGAGGCTGCAACCGAATGGGGACCAAGACCCGCCTTTCGTGGCGTTACTGTCGAACGGCACCAGCGGCGATTGCAACAACATCAACTTCCGCACGCCGCGCCCGGGGAAGCCGCCGTATGAGCAGATGCGGTACGTCGCCGAGGATGTGGCGAACAAGGTGAACGAGGCTCTCGCAATGGTCATCTGGCAGGAGAAGACCACACTGGCGGCCCAGTACCGCGAACTCGACGTGAAGTGGCGGACCGTGGAGCCCGCTCTGCTCGATTGGACTCTGGAGACTCAGACGAAGCCGGAGAACATCGCCAAGCCGAATGACATCGCCGTGATCTACGCGGGGCGCATCCAGCGACTGGCCCAGGCCAGCCCGGAGACAAAACTCCCCGTCCAGGTGCTGCGCATCGGCGACATCTGCATCGGCACCTCCCCCTGTGAGACCTTCGCCGAGACCGGACTGGAGTTCAAAAAACGCAGCCCGATCGCCCACTCGTTCATGGTCGAACTGGCCCACGGGTACTACGGGTATCTGCCGACGCCGAGGCATTTCGAACTCGGCGGGTACGAGACCTGGCCGGGGACGAACTACCTGGAGCCGACCGCCTCGGAGAAGATCATGGCGGCGCTGCTGGAGATGACAGCGGAAGTGAAAACGGAGTGACCCCTGGGCCAACGACCTCCTGCTCCCCTCTCCCCCCGGGAGGGGGGCCGGGGGTGAGGGCCGCCACGGTGGCGAACGCAGGGAATCTCCACAGGGAAGTGGAGTTCGCCTCAACTGCCACTCGTCTTTGTCCCGCCAGGGACACCCGAAAATAGCCCACCGATTCATCGGTGGGTCCACGAGTCACTCGTGGTCGAAAGCCCCGACAGGGGTGACAGAAACCCGCGCCGTCGCCCCGTGCCGCCTGCGCAGTGGCCACGGTTTTCGCAGGCGTCTGCCGTCCCTAACGGGACTGGGTCGGTTCGTCCGGGCGCTCTCCCACCGTTGAAACGGTGGGCTATGATCGGGTGTCCCTGACGGGACAAAAGCCTGGATATCCCTTCGGAAACGACCACATTGGAAACCCTGGGGCCGGGGGTGAGGGCCGCCTGCCAGCAGACTCGCGCGAGAGAGCGGAATAAATTCCGCTCTACCGCCCCCCCAGGCCGCACGCCTCGCGGGCACGGGCCAGGACTTCGATGGCCTTCACGCGAGCCTTCTTCGCTCCTTCACGCAGCACATCGCGCACGGTGTCCGGGCTGGCAGCAAGTTGAGTCCGGCGGTCGAATGCGGGGCCGAACACGGCCATCGCTTGGTCGTACAGAGCCTGCTTCGCCTCGCCGTAACCCATCCCGCCCGCGCGGTACTTGGCGGCGAGAGCGGCTTGCTGGTCCTCGGTGGCGAAGAGTTTGTACAGCGTGAACACCGAGCAGGTCTCGGGGTCTTTCACGTCTTCGACTCCCTTCGAGTCGGTCTTGATCGACATGATCTTCTTGCGCAGCTGCTTCGGCTCCATGAAGACTTCGATGGTGTTGTTGTAGCTCTTGGACATCTTCTCGCCGTCGAGGCCCGGCACCTTGGCCAGTGATTGCACCACATACGGGTCGGGGAGGACGAACACCTCGCGCTCGTAGATCGTGTTGAACCGCTGGGCCACGTCGCGCGTGACCTCGATGTGCTGGATCTGGTCCTGACCGACCGGGACCAGATTGCTGTCGTACAGCAGAATGTCAGCGGCCATCAGCACGGGGTAGGTGAATAGTCCCGCGTCGGCGGGCAGGCCCTTGGCCTTTTTGTCCTTGTAGGCGTGGCACTTCTCCAGCAGGTGCATCTGCGTGACGGTCATCAGCAGCCACGTCAGCTCCGTGACCTCGGGGATGTCGGACTGGACATAGAGCGTGGCCTGGTTCGGATCGAGGCCCAGGGCCAGCAGGTCGAGGGCCGCGTTCGTGACGTTCCGCCGCAGGTCTACCGGATTGCGGACGGTGGTCAGCGCGTGCAGGTCCGCAATGAAGTAGAGCGCTGCCTCGTGCTTCTGGAGTTCGATGTACTGCCGCACCGCGCCGAAGTAGTTACCCCAGTGAATCTGGCCGGTTGGTTGGATGCCTGAGAGAACGCGCATGGAGGGATGGACTGCTGAGGCGGAGGAAGTGGCGATCACCCTGTCGAGGGCCAGCCCGCATCTTCCGGGAGTGAGGGCCCTGGCGTCAAGAAGACGGACTCACAGCAACCCGACGCGTGAGCGAGGGCCGAGCGCCGGGTGCCACTGGCGGTCGCTTTGGGCCGCCAGTGTTATCGGCGATCAACGTGTTCGAAAAGTTCCCTCCGTCTCATCGGGCCACCTCAATCGAAAAACTCCGGCGGGAGGCCGTGAATCGTCGGGAGATCCGGATCGACAATCTGCTTGTCCGAGGCATACCAGCGGGCACTTGACCACTTCCAATGAGCGACTTCATCGACCAAACCTCGGCGAATCGGGTTGCGGTGGATGTAGTCGATGGCTGCCAACACAGCCTTCTGACTCGACAGGTTGCGGTCGTAGCCCGGTCCCTCCTGCCAGTACCGAAAGGCTGTCTTTCCCGGTCGCTCTTGAACCGTGAGTCGCTCGACCAGATCACTCCCGGCATCAATGAGCAGGTTCTTGATCTTGACGGAATACGGCTGTTTGATGGCCGAGAGCAGGTTGTCGATCTCGACGATGGCTGTTGTGGGATAGACCAACAGGTGGACATGCTCGGGCATCAGCACACAGGCCACCAGCCGAAAGTTCCAGCGAGTGACGGCCTTGTCGATCGACCGGCAAAGCTTCTCTCTCCAGTCATCGTTCGTCAGCAGCGGCATCCGCCGATAGCACGAGAAGGTCAACTCGTGCAGGTCTCCCGGCTCGTGAAAATGCCGAATGGTTTTACGGTGTCCGATCATGGTGAGGTCAGTTTATCACGTAAACACTGGCGGTCCAAAGCGACCGCCAGTGGCACCCGATGCCAGTGGTCGCCCGCGTTCTGGCGAACGCAGCTACTACAGCACGGAGCGAATCTTCTCCAGGAAGTCCTTGTTTGAGGGGAACCGCTGGAGAGTCTTCACGAGGGTTTCCATGGCCTCGGTGGTGCTGAGGGCGGCGAGGCTGCGGCGGAGCATGGTGATGCCTTCGATGACCGCGGGGGCGAGGATCTTTTCGTCGCGGCGGGTGCCGGAGCGGGAGACATCGATGGCGGGCCAGACGCGGCGTTCGGCCAGGTCGCGGCTCAGGACCAGTTCCATGTTCCCGGTCCCCTTGAACTCCAGGAAGATCGAATCGTCCATGCGGTTGCCCGTTTCGATGAGGGCCGTGGCCACCACGGTCAGCGAGCCGCCCTCTTCAAAGCGGCGGGCTGTCCCGAACATGCGACGCGGGATTTCCAGCGCGCGGTTGTCGAGGCCGCCAGTGCCGATCTTGCTGTCGCGTCCGCCACCGATCCACTTGTTGAACGCGCGGGCACAGCGGGTGATGCTGTCCATCAGAATCAGGCAGTGCTTGCCGGATTCGGCCAGCCGCTTGCCGCGCTCGATGACGAGTTGGCTGATGCGGACGTGGCTTTCAACATCGCGGTCCATGGAAGAGGCGACAACCTCGCCCTTCACATTGCGCCGCATGTCGGTGACTTCTTCCGGGCGTTCGTCGACGAGCAGCACGATCAGGTGAATCTCCGGATGGTTCTTGGCCACCGAGTTGGCAATGTCCTGCAACAGCATCGTCTTACCGCTGCGTGGCGGGGCGACGATGAGAGCGCGAGTCCCCTTGCCGAGCGGAGTGAGCAGGTCCATGACTCGCATGGTGATCGGCTGAGTGCCGGTTTCGAGCTTGATCTGCTCGAAGGGATTGATCGGGGTCAGTTCGTCGAAGTTCTTGGTGAGTTCGTAGTCCTCGACCGGGCCGTCGTTGATCTGCTTGACATCGACCAGACGCAGACCCTGCCCACGCGGCCCCATGCCGACATCGCCGAGGATCTTGATCCCCTCTCGCAGCTTGTGCTTCTCGATCAGCGAGCTGGAGACGAAGGCGTCCGACTCTTCGGCCCCGTAATCGTTCTTGGCCAGGCGGAGGAAGCCGTACCCCTTGGGGTGGAGTTCCAGAACGCCGGACATCGGCTCCAGTTCGCCGACGACTTCGCCGGTCGGGAGGGGGGCGTGTTGCAAGTAGCGGGTCTGCCGATCACCGGTGGGGCTGCTGAGGCTGCGACGTTCGCCGCGCCCGCTTCGGCCGTCGGACTGGGGAGGCGATTGTGTTTGCTGGGGGGCACGACTGTAGCGACCGCCGGACGACTGGCCGCGATCGTATTGGCCACCGCGATCCGAGGGGCCACGGTCGGAGGGGCCACGGTCCGAGGGGCCACGGTCCGAGGGGCCGCGATCGGAGGGGCCACGGTCCGAGGGGCCGCGCGAACTGCCGCCGCGGTCGCGTCCCGACTGGGGAGTCCGGGAAGAGGCGGGGGCCCGAGCAGCAATGGAGCGGGGACCGCTCGAGCGTTGGCCGGAGCTGGTTTGGCCTTCGCCACCGCGACCTCGACGACGACGACGTGGGCGGCGACCTCCGTCGTCGCGATCCTGGGTGGAGGAGTCGCCTCGGTCACCCTCGTCGCTGGATCGTTCCGAGAATCGTTCGCCGCGATCCGCGTCCTCCCGGGGGCGGCGATCCTCGTTGTAGGACGGTGCGGATCGCAAAGAAGATTCTCGCACCGCACGGGGCGGCTCGGCAGAGGGCGTCGGCTCGGGAGCCGGGGCATTCACGCGCGGTTTGCTGGCGATGGTCCGGCGACGCCGCGAGCCTTCCTCGGCGGCGGGGGGCTCAGCGGCCGGTTCGCGGCTCGGTTCGCGGCTCGGGCTGCGGCTCGGGCTGCGGCTGGAACTTCGCGTGTCCTCGGAGAGTCCGGCCCCAAAGTCATTGTCCGAGGCTCGCTCGAACTCGAAGGACTGCAACTTGTCGCTGACTGGCCCTTCTCCCACGGATGAACTGGAACGTCGGGTCGGACGCTTCGAAGAACTCGGACGATCGGTCGGCATGAAAGATTCCAAAAAGACACACTCAGCAGCTGGGCACAGACGGCGGCCAACCCACTGTCGATACGACAGCGGGACACGAGCCGCATTCCAGCAGGGGAGAGTGAAACAGCATTGAGTGAAGGACACTCACCACAGTGTTGTGAGAACGAAAACCGTGTGGCAGAGACACCACTGGCAGAGACACCGCACACCGCCAATGACTGGATCGTCCAGCGGGCCACTCGAACAGGACATTCCTGAACAGGGGGGCAGAGGCGTTTGGCGGAACGAACGCTTGTTCGTTCCCCCGAATCTGGAGATCGGCGTGTGCATCTCGTGGCAAACGCGAACCGATAGACCGCCAGTCACTGCTCACCCACGCGGGACAAAGAACAGTGTTCTGGAAAGTGTTGAAGCAGGACCGTCCAATCCGTGAGATCAGTGTCCCGTCAAACTCATCCAGCCTGGGGCCTGTGCCCCGAAGGTTCGCGTGGTTCGCAATGCAGCCATTCGCCGAATCGAACATTTACTGGGGAGGGGATGATTCAACCCGCCGGAGCAAACATTCCCCATTCGGGATTTGGCTTTACGAAACGGATGTCGAGCAACGACAACCACCACACAGCACACTTCACCTAAACCGGGGTCTCTCGCCGCAGAAATCGGCCAGCACCCACAGCAACCTCAGACAGAATCCTAACTCAGCGAGTCGTTCTGTCAAACGAAGTTGAAAGAACTATCGGCGATTCTGGCCCGGAAAGTCAAGCCGGGATACACCCCAAACCGCCATAAATCGGGGAATGACTCGAATTACTGCAGTGGGAGGGCCGATGTGGCTCGTTCGACCCCGGTTCGCTCGACACTTCCATACTCGAGTCGCACGGACTCCCGGGATGCCTATCGTGCTAAGACCACGCATTCGGTCGCGACATGAGTGGTCTACCAACTTCAAGATAAGGGGTAGCTGCGTTCGCCAGAACGCGGGGAGCCCGCACTCTGGTAATCCCGTCAATGCGAAGGCTTGGGGTTGTGGGATGCGCCCCGGGGAGGGCGAAGCTCCTGCTGAGCCGCGAGCCAGGGGCCATGTCGACTCGCGTCAGCGGCTCGGCAGGAGCCTCGCCCTCCCGAGGGAGGCGTACCCCCAATTTAACGTTGACGGGGCACGAGTGGTCCACCAATATCTACTTGTGAGGTCGCTGCTCTCGCCAGAGTGCGGGCACCCGCGTTCTGGCGAGTGCAGCTACCCATCATCTTGAAATTGGTGGACCACAACCCTCCAAACCGCTGTTCCGTCCATGGGTCGCCGTGGTTGTGGTAGCCTGCCCGCTCCCAGTAGCCGGGGGCGTCGTCCGCGACGAAGTCGATCCGCCGCAGCCACTTGGCACTTTTCCAGGCGTAAAGCAGCGGGATCATCAGCCGGGCGGGGCCACCGTGATTGGGGTCGAGCGGCTCGCCGTCGTGGGTGTCTGCAATCAGCGCGTCTGGCGCGAGGAAATCGGAGAGCGGCAGGTTGGTGGTCCAGCCCCAGTCGTCACCGGTGGCGACCACGTACTTGGCTGTGGGGAGGATGCCCACTCGTCGGGCGATTTCGTGAACAGAAACACCCTCCCAAACATTTCCGAGCCGTGACCAGCGGGTGACGCAGTGGAAGTCCGAGAAGACCTTCACGCGCGGGAGGGCCAGGTACTCGTTCCAATGGAGCGACAGCGGGCGTTCCACCAGCCCGCCGACCTGCAACTTCCAGCTGGCAAAGTCGACATCCGGCACGTCCCCATAGTGTAACACCGGCCACTTGGGAGTCCGCGATTGGCCGGGCGGTATCCGCTGCAGTCGATGGGTATCGGAACTGACGATCGCATCGGGCGGGGCCTCGCCGGGCTGGAGGGGTGGGCCGGATTGGTACTTCGGATCGGGGGACTCAAACATGGTCTGTTCCAGCGGGGATGAAACTCGTCCACGCCTCTTAGCCGGAGAGCGGTCGTTGTTCAGTCCCTGGAACGGTGGATGAGATGATACGCAGTGGAACAGGCGACCGTTTTCAAACCGAATTCCAGGCTCGATCCCAGTCATGCCGCAACTCCCCTCTCTCGATCCCCCTCTTGATTCGCGCTCCTTTCGATTCGCGCGGGACGATTTCCGCGCGAATCGAAGGGAGCGCGAATGAAGAGGGGCGGAACGCATGAGGACGCCACGCTGAGAGTGGGGGTACTGACTCACGGAGACCGAGAGTCATCGCCCTTTGGGCTCACCCCAATTCTTCATGATTTTGTTCATCATGATTATGTTCCCATCTGGCTTTCCGCAACCGACAAGAAGCGATGAACAAAATCATGATGAACCCAGACCCTGGGAATCGACGCCATTCGACAACCCGACAACAGCCTGCGGATGCTTGACTTTGCGCCTCCCGGTTCGTAACCTCATACGCAGTTGCGATGTGTGATTGTTGCTCCACGGGAGGTTTCCCTCAAGAAATCGGCCCCGAAGGCGGTGTTTTCCTCCCACGGGGACGCTGTTGGAGCGTTGATCGCGTTTCCCGAATGGGTGGCCCATGTGGCTGGCCAGTTCGGGTTCAGGAGTTCCGGCACATGCTTGGTGCATTGAGGTTGCTTATGTCAGCAATGGCGTAATCAGGCCGATTGACACTTTCCGGGCGAGACCAGATCGCCAGGAACAGTGCGCCGGAAGCGTTGAAGGTGACTTCAACGCATCGCCAAGTGGGACTTCGTGCCCGCTTTTTTTATTCCCAGAAGCGGGTTCGAGGGTTCGAACGCAGACAACTTGAGGGATGTCCTACCGGTCTTCAGAGAAGTCTCGAAGGGCCGGTTCAGAAGAGTGGTGCTGTCCATGAACGGACCCGAAGTTCTCCGAATCGTCGATGCCATCCATCGCGATAAGAAGATTGACGAAGCGATCGTGTTCGAAGGCATCGAACAAGCGATCCTTTCCGCCGCGCGCAAGCACTACGGCGAAGACAGCGCCCTCATCGTCAGCATCGACCGCAAAACCGGCCAGGTCTCCGCCACCAACGACGGGGCACCGATCCCCGAAGACGAATTGATCGACCTCGGACGCATCGCCGCCCAGACCGCCAAGCAGGTGATGATTCAGAAGATCCGCGAAGCCGAACGCGACACACTCTTCGACGAATATACCGAACGCCGCACCCAACTGATCACCGGCACCGTGACCCGCGTCGACCAGAGCGTGACCACCGTCACGTTCGACAAGGTGGAAGCCCTCCTGCCCCGCAGCGAGCAGATCCCCGGCGAATCTCACAAGGTCGGCGACCGCGTGCGGGCCATCATCCTGGAAGTCCGCAAGCAGGGCACCCGCATCAAGGTCGTCCTCTCCCGCAAGCATGCCGACCTCGTGCGGCGGCTGTTCGAGGTGGAGATCCCGGAAGTCACCGAACGCATCATCGAGGTCCGGTCGCTGTCTCGCGAAGCGGGCTATCGGTCCAAGGTGGCTGTCTCCTGCTTCGACAACAGCATCGACCCGGTCGGGGCCTGTGTCGGGGTCCGTGGCTCCCGCATCAAGACGATCATTGAGGAACTCGATGGCGAGCGGATCGACATCGTGCGCTGGAACGATTCACTCCCCGTCCTGATCCCGAACGCCCTCCAGCCCGCTGAAGTCGAAGACGTGATCATGTGCCCCATGCTGGGCAAGGTGATCGTCCTCGTTCGCGAAGACCAACTGTCGCTGGCCATCGGCAAGATGGGCCAGAACGTGCGTCTGGCCTCCAAGCTGGTCGGCTGGGACATCGACGTGATGACCCGCGAAGAACTGGATCAACAGCTCGACAGTTCGGTGAAGGCGTTTTCCACGATTCCGCATCTGACGGAAGACCTGTCCGAGTCGCTCGTGTCGCAGGGGTTCTTCAGCTTCGAAGACCTGTCGGTGATCGAGCCGGATCATTTGCAGGAATTGAGCGGACTGTCGGAAGCAGACTGCGAAGCGATCGTGGCCCAGGCCGAGATCGAAGCCGAGCGGGAAGAGCAGGAAGCCAAGGTCCGCAAGGCCGCCGACAAGGCCGATCGCGACGCCAACGGAAAACCGGGCGACAAAAAGACCTCCTCGCGACGTACAATTCCGGCAGTCGCCCCGGCCGCTGCGGCAGTCGAAGTGGCGGCAGTCGAAGCCACAAACGGTGAAGCATCGAGCGATGAGGCTCCTGTCGAGGAGCCGTCGGCAACCGAGGAGACGCCTGCGGAAGTTCCGCAAGCTGAGGCCCTCGGCGAATCAGCAACAGCAGAAGGATGACAGCAGACGACGGACAACACTCGGGCTGGGGGGCGGTTTCCAAGACCCAGCTCACTGGCAGGCTCACTCGGAGCCTGCCGAATTTTGAGCAGCGCATCACGGGCATTGAAGGACTGGCCACTGAGTCTGAATCAGTGAGACTCAAGTGGAGTGTCAGTCCGCGTGTCTTCACGACACGTCGGGTGTCTCGATGACACCGTGCCCGCAGTGGACCCACCGGCCCACCGACTCCTGAAGCAGGCAGGAGTGAATCACCGAACAGATCGCCCTCCTGCGGGCCCCCCAGTGATTGTCCGTCACGTCGACGAGGAGTTACGATTGAAGATCCGGATCTTCGCATTGGCGAAAGAGCTTGACATCGATAGCAAGGACCTGATTCAGGCTTGCACCGAGGTCGGTCTGACCGTTAAGAGTTCACCGCTGGCCAGCATCACCCCCGAAGAGCGGGACATGGTTCTCGCCCATCTCAAGTCGAAAAAGCCGGGTGGGACTGCCAAGCCCGGCAAGGCGTCCGAACCGGTCGCGATCCCGCGCGAGCCCGTTCCTGAACGGACCAAGTCGAAGCCGATCCGAGCCCTCGACAATGTGGCGGTCAAGCCGTCCGCACGTCGCGTCGAGGATGTTGAAGAAGTCAGCGAACCGGAGTTTGTCGCTCCCGAGGCTCCTGACATGGCGGAACCGGTCGTCGTCATGACTCCGACCGAAGTGCCAGCCTCTCCCGCAGAGGAATCGGTCGCCGCACCGACGCCGAAGCCTGGGATGCTGAAACCGACGGTCCCCACTCCGGAATCGACCGAGGGCGACTCGTCCGCCCCGGACGACAGCTCCGCCGAACCGGGTACGACCACTGCCGTGGCCCCCGCTCCGGCAATGCCCACTCCGGCAATGCCCGCCCCCGTGGCCACTCCCGCGCCTCCCGCTCACAAGGGCCGCATCACTCCGATGTCGCGCCCCGAGCAGGCTCCGCGCGAGATGCGGCCCGTCGGTTCCGTCCGGGATATGGCTCCCCGTCCGAATCAACAGCCTCGCACGCCCTCCGCTGAGGCCCCGATCTCTCGCGATCGGGACAAGGGAGGCCGCAAAGGCCCCGCCCTGCCCACGATGGCGATGCCCACGTTCAAGGCACCGCTCCCCTCCAAGGTCGATGGACCGGTGCAGAAGCCGGACCTCAAGCTGACCGGCGAGATGATCCGCGATACCGGCAAGGGCAAAATCGCCGACATCATGCGGAAGAACAAGGAAGCGGGCGTCAAGCGCAAGCCCGGCGATCCGCTTCCCGCAGCCGAAGCCTCTCGCATTGGCAAGTCGCCGATCGGCGGGATGGAGGAGATCCGCGAAGCCCGCCGCCAGAAACGCACCAAGTCGCGCGGTGACGATCTCGACACCCCGGACTTCATTCGTCAGAAGCGCAACCGCAAGCACGTCAACTCCGAGCTGAAGACCGAAGCCACGGTCACGATGCCGATCTCCATGCGCGGGCTCAGCGAACTGCTGGGTCGGCCCGTCAACAAGCTCATGGGCTTGGCGCTGAAGTCCGGTAAGATGATGACGATCAATGATTCCGTCGATGAGGAACTCGTCCTCGAAATCGGCATGGAATTCGGGATCGATCTGAAGATCGTCCGCGAAGACGATGTCGAAACCGAACTCCAGGCGTGGCTCGATCGACCGAACGAAGACTTCGGCGTCCCACTGGTGGAACGCGCTCCGATCATCACGATCCTGGGACACGTCGACCACGGCAAGACGACTCTGGTCGACACGATTCGCAAGAGTAACGTGGCTGCGGGCGAAGCGGGGGGCATCACCCAGCACATCGCCGCTTACCAGGTCGAACACAATGGCAAGAAGCTGACCTTCGTCGACACCCCCGGTCACGCGGCGTTCAGCGCCATGCGAGCCCGAGGGGCCAACGTCACCGACATCGTGGTGCTGGTGGTGGCTGCTAATGACGGCATCATGCCGCAAACGATCGAGTGCATCGCCCATGCTCGCGCTGCGGGGGTGCCGATCGTCGTGGCCCTCAACAAGATCGATCTGCCCGGCATCAACGAGCAGAAGGTGCTCACTGAACTCTCCCAGCAGGGGCTGTACCCGACCGAGTGGGGCGGCGACACCGAAGTGGTGCGCATCTCCGGTCTCGTCGGCACCGGGGTGGACAACCTTCTCGAAACGCTGCTGCTGACCGCCGAACTCAACGCCTACACGGCTCCGCTCGACATTCCGGCGGACGGGGTCTGTCTGGAATCGTTCCGCGACGAGGGACGCGGTCCGATGGCGTGGTGCATGGTGCGCCGCGGCACACTCAAGATCGGCGACACGCTGCTGTGCGGATCAGCCTATGGCCGTGTGCGAGCGATGTACAACGACAAGGGGCAGGAAGTTCGCGAAGCGGGCCCCTCGACCCCGGTCAAGGTGGCTGGCCTCAGCGATGTGCCCGGCACCGGGTATCACTTCTTCGCGGTCGACGACCTCGATCTCGCGGTGCAAGTCGCCGAAGAGCGGAAGCAAAAGGGCCGGTTCGACATGCTCTCCGCTCGCGGCGGCCCCAAGTCGCTCGAGCAGTTCTTCGCCGAGCGAGACGGGACTCTCAAGGAGTTGCCGCTCATCATCAAGGCCGACACCCAGGGCTCGATCGAGGCCATCCGCTACGAACTCAACAAGTTCGACCACGCGGAAGTCCGCATCCGCATCCTGCATGAAGCGGTCGGCGGCGTGAACGAAAGCGATGTCTATCTGGCCGCCTCGTCGGGGGCGATTGTCGTCGCCTTCCAGGTGGTTCCGGATAACAACGCCACGAGTCTTGCCTCCCAGGAAGGGGTGCAGATCCGCCGGTACTCCATCATCTACAACGTGGCCGACGACATTCGTCAGGCACTGGAAGGACTGCTCTCGCCCGAGATGCTCTCCGTGCAGACCGGTCGCGCGATCGTCCTCCGCACGTTCTCGATCTCGAAGGCCGGTGTCGTCGCCGGGTGTCGCGTTCTCAGCGGCCTGATCGAACGCTCCAGCCGGGTCAATGTGATCCGCGAACAGAAGGTGCTCAACAGCTACGGCATCGCCTCTCTCCGACGTGAGAAGGAAGACGTGCGCGATGTCCGTGATGGCTTCGAGTGCGGCATCCGGCTGGAGGGCTTCAACGATGTCAAGGAAGGCGACCTGCTGGAGTGCTTCCGTATCGAGGCCCGCAAGCGAACGCTCGACGAGTAACGGTGAGTCAGCACACGGAGAGTCGTCTTTCGCTCCGCGAAAGACCGGCCTTTCGCGGAGCGAAAGGCGACTCTCCAAACCACACCGCCCCTCCTTCTCCCACGAATTGAACCCCTGAATCGATGACCACACGTCGCACAGAAAAGGTCGCGGAAGCCATTCGGCAGGTCGTCAGCACGGCGATCCTGTTCGGCCTGCGCGACCCGCGCGTGCAGCATGTGACCATCCTGCGCGTGGAGACGCCGTTCGACTTGCGGACCTCCAAAATCTATGTCTCTGTCCTCGGAGACGAGAAGACCCAGCGGCTGACAATGAAGGGGCTGGACGCCGCTCGCGGCTATCTGCAATCCAAGATTGCGGAGGAACTCGACCTGCGGTTCACTCCGGTGCTGACCTTCATTCTCGACCAGGGGGTGAAGAAAAGCATCGCGGCCAGCCAACTGCTCCGCAAGCTCGATGTCGAAGACGCCGCCCGTGCAGGGGAGACCTCAGCTGGGACAACTCAAACAGAGCCCCCCCAGGCCGAGTCACTTCTGGAGGATGATCCCGACGATGACGATGACGACGAAGATGAAGATGAAGATGACGACGAGGATCTCGAGGCGAGCGGCGAGGATCCAGTAACCCCTCCTCCCCCGAGCGCATCCTAGCGAGCGACGCAGTGCCGCCTGTCAACTCCCCCGACACGGCAAAAGCCCCCAACACCCCAGCACGACCCCCGCGACTCACCCCGAGTTGCCAGCATGGAATCAGGCGGATGTCGAACGTCAAAAAACTGAAGACCCACGACCGACAGGACATCGTCCAGAATCTGATGACCGCCATGAAGAAGCGGTACAAATCAGCGGTGCCGAAGCATTCGCACACGCTGCTGGAAACGCTGATGTATGCCGCGATCCTGGAGGATGCTCCGGAAGCGGACGCCCATGCTGCGTACGACCGGCTGATGAAGTCGTTCCACGACCTCAACGAGATCCGGGTCAGTACGATCACCGAGATCGAAGAGGTGCTCAGCCCGCTTCCGGACGCGGGTTGGCCGGCACTCCGCATCCGCGAAATCCTCCAGAACACCTTCGAGAAGTTCTACCGCTTCGATCTCGAAGAGCTGAAGCGGAAGCCCGTGGAGCAGGTCGAGAAGCACCTCTCGAAATTCAAATACACCACACCGTTCATGAAGCTGTATCTGATCCAGCACAGCCTCGGCACCCACGCGATTCCACTGGACGACAAGTCGCGGGATCTGCTGGCGTTTCTGGGAGTCGTCGAACCCCAGGCCACAATCGATGAGGCGGCGGAAGACCTGAAGCCGATCGTTCGCAAAGCGGACGCCGCGCTGTTCTGCCATCTCGTGCGGTGCATGGCCTGCGATCCGCAGTTCAAGGGCAAACTGCGACTGACCGCGAATCAAGCCCTCGGCGAAGGCCCCGACGCCAGCACTGCGGAACAGCGTCTGTCCGAGGTCTTCGGCGGACACACTCCCAAGACTCCCCCGGGTCCATCGCCCAAGGCCAAGGCCGAGATGGAAAAGGAAGAGCAAGCCAAGGCCGCAGCCAAGAAGCCGGTACGGCCCCTGGAGCCGGTGACTCCACCCGCCACGAAGCCCGCTCCCGCGAAGACCGCTGCCCCCGTCAAGGCCGCTCCCGCCAAGACGGCCCCTCCTTCAAAGCCAGCCGCCCCGCATGTCGCTACCGTGAAGAAGCCCGCCGGGAACAAGACAGCCCCGGGACGTGCCGAGGCGGTGAAGCCGAAGGAAGCCGTGACCAAAAAGGTGTCCAAGCCCCAGCCACCCGCTGGCAAGAAGACCGACCGCAAGAAGTAGTGCGGTCGCTGCGTTCACCAGAACGCGGGTGCCCGCACTCTGGCGAGTGCAGCGACCGGTGAAGTGGAACATGAGACGCCCCCTCTCGGGTGTCGCCATACCCCATTGGATTCGAGGATGTCGAAGGATTTTCTCAGCGGGACGCGCGAGCACTACGACGCGATCGTCATCGGCAGCGGACTCGCGGGCCTGACCAGCGCGAACATCCTCGCGCGGCAGGGACGCTCCGTACTGCTGCTCGAGCACCACTATCAGCTCGGCGGGATGGCCACCTGGTTCAAGCGCAAGGGCGGGCATATCTTCGACATCTCCCTGCACGGGTTCCCGGTCGGGATGATTAAGAGCTGTCGCAAATACTGGACGCAGGAGATCGCCGACTCGATCGTTCAGCTCAAGGGCGTTCGCTTCGAGAACCCGCAGTTCTCGCTCCGCACCAGCTTCGACCGCGAAGACTTCACCCGCATCCTGATCGAGAAATTCGGTATCACTCCCGAGACCGTCACCGCGTTTTTCGACGCCGCACGGTCGATGAACTTCTACGACGATCAGGCGACCACCACGCGCCAGCTCTTCGAGAAATTCTTCCCCGGTCGCAGCGATGTGGTCCGGCTGTTGATGGAGCCGATCACTTACGCCAACGGCTCGACGCTCGACGATCCGGCGATCACCTACGGCATCGTCTTCTCGAACTTTATGAGCAAGGGGGTCTTCACGTTCCAGGGCGGCACTGACCGCCTGATCGAACTGATGAAGGCCGAGATGATCAAGAACGGCGTCGACATCCGCATCCGGTCGCTCGTCGAACGCATTGAGATCACCCCGGACCGCAAGGTCAAAGCCGTCTGGGTCAACGGCAAGCGGATCAGTTGTGGCGTGGTCATGTCGAACGCCAACATCAAGTCGACGGTCCTGAACCTCGTCGGTGAAGAGCACCTTGATAAGGACTTCGTTGCGGAGACGAAAGCCGTGCGGCTGAACAACTCCAGCTGCCAGGTCTACATGGGTCTGAAGCCCGGCGAGGGGTTCCCGAACCAGGGCGACCTGCTGTTCCACTCCGACCGCTCGGGCTTCGATGTCGAGGCTCTACTCAGCAAGAACGTCAGCTCCCGCACCTTCAGCTTCTACTACCCCGAGACGCGCCCCGGCTCCGACCGCTGGCTGATCGTGTCGTCGACCAACGCCAACTTCAAGGACTGGTCCGACCTCCCCGAAGAGCAGTACGAGGCTGATAAAACAGCCCTGTGCGAGGACACTCTGACCTGCCTGGAAAAGTACATCCCGGACATTCGCCAGAAGCTCGACTGGATCGAAGCCAGCACCCCTCGCACGTTCCAACACTTCACAAGACACCTCGCCGGAGCCTCGTTCGGCACCAAGTTCGAGGGCCTCAAAGTCTCCCAATCGCTGCCTCAGCAAGTGAGCGGCCTGTTCCACGCCGGCTCCGTCGGCATCATCATGTCCGGCTGGCTCGGAGCGGTGAACTACGGAGTGATCGTGTCGAACGAGGTGGATAAGTTTTTGGCAGCAGGGGCTTCGTAAGGCAGGCAATCCTGCCTACCACGGGATGTCGTGTGCCACTCGATCCCCACATGCAACCCGAAATTCCCATCGCCAGTGGCCAACCGCAGTGATAGACTGCTGACATGGAAACGATCACCCGAGATGTCGGCGAGATGCAAACTCAAGAGCGTTCCGCTGCGGAACTGCTCGTGGGGCACGCGCTGCGCGAGCATGAGCGCGTCATCGTGCATGTGCTGTCTCTCGATGCAGATGAGGCAGTCACCGAGGATTCTCAGTCCGCTGCAACCTTGCCCGACTGGTGCAATGTGTATGCAGGCATGACCGACCAAGAGATTGATGTCGTGGAAAAATCGATCATCCGTTGTCACGAGACCCGTACGTTCGAGTGAGATGATGGACCTGGCCCTCCTCGACACCGACACGCTTTCAGAGATTTTGAAGCAGCGAAACCTGCAAGTCGTCGCGAACGCAGCCGAGTATCTCCGAGAGCATCGCCAATTCGCCTTTTCAGTGTTCACCCGCTTTGAGATCGCACGCGGCTACAAGGAAAAGGGCGCGACGACATTGCTGACGAATTTCCGTGTCTTTTGCCAGCACTCGCTGATCGTTCCCGTCTCGAATGTCATCTTCGATCGAGCCGAAGACCTGTGGGCCTACGCTCGTCGCGGGGGACACGCCCACAACGATGCCGACTTGATCATCGCTGCGACCGCTATGGAAAGTAGCCGCACATTGGTCACCGGCAACACGGCTCACTTCAGCTGGACACCGGGGCTGGTGCTGGAGGATTGGCGGCAAAAGTAGTTGCAGTGTGCCAGTATGCGTAGAACAGGCTGAACCTGGCGATTCCAAGACAGTCGAACATGCACTGCATGACCTACGTGAACCCTGAGTGAAGCGATTGGCGCTTCGAGAGCCAAGCAGCCGGACCGGTTGGCGCACGCCCTGCGGGTCGGTCACAGCACAGCAGTCCACTTCGGGTTGCAGATCCGATGATGGGCCATGTGGACCACAGCGGGGTAGCACCAGTTGGACTTCTTGGGGGCCTACCGGTGTGCCAGATGCATGGGAGGTTCGTCCAGAGAGAAATTTCGCATCCAGAACCCCTTGTGGCAAAGCCACCCCGGTAGATTCCAAAGCGAATCAACCGGGGCTACCCAGCTGAAACTCGCGAACGGGTTTCCTTGACTTCACACCCGGTCGTGGTATTATAAATCAACACCCACGGAGCATCCGTCATGAAACGCATCATCCGCGAACGTCGGCTAACACCCACAGAGGCCGCCAAGAACAAGGCGGTACGAGAGCAGGTCGCCCATGAACTGCCCGAGTTGATCACGCGCCACCAGGAACGGCGGATGTCCCTGGATCAACTGCAAGAGCTGCTGACTCACCTCAAAGCGGCTCGTGAAGCCAAGGGCCTCAGCCTCTCTCAAATGATGGAACTGACAGGTATGGACAGTTCCTCGCTCTCGAAGCTCGAAACGGGGCAACGCGCCAATCCGACTGTTGAGACCCTCGTGCGCTATGCCGAAGCTGTCGGCAAGCGTCTTGTGGTCTCTCTGACAGATGCTGCGTGATGCAGTGGAGTGGCACCAGATTGAAAGCGTTTGCAGACGAGGATCTGGAACACATGATGTCTCAACCGGAAATCGATCTGTATGCGGAGTTCTTTGGCCTGACAGATGCGCTGACGCAGGCGGAGATTCTGTTTGCGGTCTGTGGAGGTGTGGCTGTCGCCATCCATGGGTATCCTCGATTTACCCGAGACATCGATCTCTTGATCCAGAGGAGCGATGAACATCGTGTCCGTGAAATCGCCTATCGATTAGGATTCGTACGGGAAGGCGGGCGGATGCCCGTGGGGGACAACCCCGCGTCGGCTTGGGAAATCGCCCGCGTCTCAAAGGTGATCGGAAAGGATATCCTGGCATTGGACCTGTGGCTGGTCGGCCCCGACATTCATTCCGCATGGGAAAGTCGACATGTCGCAGAGTTCAACGGGCGTATGATTTCCGTGGTCTCTCGCGAGGGCCTGAGAACTCTCAAACGGATTTCTGGTCGAAAACAGGATCTCCTTGACATTGAGCAACTCGGCTTGGAGCCATGACCTTACCGCCTCAGATCCCTGATCCCCGTCACCCGGACATGTCTCCCGAGGCGATTGACCGCCGCCTCAAGCATCTGTCTCAGCTCTATCGACTGGGCATGGTACTTCGCGAGGTGAAATGGCACGGACCAGCGAATGCGTCGGCTCCGTCGGCAGCATCATGTCCGGTTGGCTCGGAGCCGTGAACTACGGGGTGATCGTGTCGAACGAGGTCGATAAGTTTCTGGCGTCACCGGAAAATTGAGATAAGCCTACGATGTCCCGAGGAGTCGATCACCATGAAACGCATCATCCGTGAACGGCAGCTAACGCCTGCAAAGGCCGCCCAGAATCAGGCGATTCGAGAGCAAGTCGCCCAAGAACTACCCGATTTGATCGCCCACCACCAGGAGAGGCGGGTGCATTCACCAATGGGCGATATCCGAATGGCACTGTCGCAACTCATATTTCCGACTGCCCGCGCGGACATTGGTCTGGGGCGGCGGGGATCATTGTTCTATGATCGGTCCGGCCCGGG